>JBOHVJ010000493.1:0-1074 GCA_050735075.1 Binatia bacterium | reverse complement strand
CAGCAGAAGTAGGCCCCTCAGGCTAGTCGACCAAGAGAATGCCGCTTAATGACAGGAATTTGTTTTCAGGTTCCGCCACAGGCTCCTATTTTTTAGAAAAGACTATCCGATACCTTGGTCTTACGTCAATCTTAGATCGATTTCCACTACACACCCAAAGCTCAAACGGACAGTGCGGTGGGGAAGATTTTTATTCCTGAGAAGTAAGATAAAACTTCCTTTTCTTTGCTCGCCAGAGGCTGGACGGCTTGAGCTGGAGATTGAAACGGCAGTCATCACCGATGTCCTCGAAGCGGCGGCGAGCACGTTGAAGCCACTGGCGGCCAAGAAGGCCATCGACCTTCGGGTCGAGAGCGACGGGCGGATTCCTCGCATTCCCATAGATGCCGCCCGAATCCGGCAGGTTGTCCTGAACCTGGTCGGGAACGCCATCAAATTCACCCCAGAAGGAGGACAGGTTTGGCTACGGGCGGATGCTTTGGATGAAGTCGTGCGTGTCAAGGTGGGAGACACAGGGCCAGGCATCCCCATAGAGGACCACGAGCGGATCTTCCTGGAGTTCGAGCAGGCCAAATGCGAGACCAGATCGATTTCCGGGTAGCCACTGCGGCAGCGCCGCCTTGAGGCGCTGAGAGCACAGATAGCCCGAGGCTTCCCAAACTTCGGCGAGCGTCGCAATGCTCGCCTTACTGTAGGTCGCCGAGCGCACAGTCACTCGCCTGCGAGCACCTCCCTTGGGCAAAGGACGGCTCAAAAGCCAGATGGCGTACTTGCGGTTGTAGCCGCAGACCTTGCAAAACTCTTCTAACATGGCCGTCTTCTCGGTGCGACGCCCCTGGCGGTAGCGTTCATAGATCGATCGCAAATACTCCCGCTTGGATTGTTGCGCCATACTAAATTCCTCCATTGTTCCCCTCCTTCTCCTCCGCATCATGCGGCAAAGGAGGGTTAGATTCTCAAATGGCGCAACGAACCTTCACTTGGTTAGATTATACACGGCGCAATACGCCTGGTTGACACGGAGGATAAGGACGCGATAGACTTCACTTCCTTCCTATTTCAGTATAGGCGCTT
>JBOHVJ010000492.1:0-16108 GCA_050735075.1 Binatia bacterium | reverse complement strand
GTCTAAGGATTTTCCCGTCCCGGAAGGAATCAGTTGGTTGGTGGTTAAACCCAAGGAAGACGGGGACTCATCACCTCTCTCTGAGAGTTCGTCGTTGACTAAGATTGCTGTTATCGCTGGATCGGGCGCAGCTTCAATGACGCCCAAAAAGACGAAACCGGCGGAATCAGATCAGAACTCTGGACAGATGGGTGTCAGTGACGAGGCCCCAACCGATTCGACAGCAGAACCGGAACCTTGAACCTTTTCCATTTCATCCCCTAGTTTTGCCCCTAGGCTGCTTAACCTAATCTCTCCATCTTTTCTGAGAATGTTTCGGTTGTCGCTGCCTTCGTTTTTTCAGGATGACCACCTCTCTAGGGAGACAGAAAGGGGCATGGTCCACCCCCCTTGATTTTGGATGCGAACCCCCTTGCAAGTAAGTTTTAGTTGTGCAATAAAAAGCTGCCAGTTGAAAAGCTCTTTCTGAGATGGTGAAAGGAGGTGAATAAGGATGGGAAAGAAAATTGTCATGTGGTCGGGTGTGGCCCTCTTTACTTGGACTCTAGCTCTTGCCGGTTGCGGTAGGGAGGAGAAGAAGGCTCCTCCTGCCCCTGCCCCCGCGCCAGCGGCACCAGCAGCTCCGGCTGGGGCACCTGGTGAACCGGGTGCAGTAGCCCCTGCCCCCGGTGAGCCGATGCCTGCAGCTCCAGGAGCTCCGGCTGAGACTAAGCCAGGTGAGATGAAAAAAGAGGAGGGCATGAAAAAGAAGTAAGGCCTTAACTGCCTTATTCCGTTTCAGCAGCCCGAAAAGGGGGAAGGGTTCTTATCCTTCCCCTTTTTTTGCAATTCTCAGCCTGTTGAAAAGGGTCCATCTGCGGCTTCGTAGAATAGCCTTTCATCGCCCTTATTAATCCGCCAGCAAGATATGGCTCGGGATTCTTACATGACCTTTACGGAGCACTTAGAAGAGCTCCGATGGTGTCTGATGAAATCCTTGGGAGCCATCGTGCTAGCTTTCGTCTTTAGTTATTTTTTTTCGGACCGGATCTTCGCCTTTGCGGTTGCGCCATTGAAACGAATACTTCAACCCGGACAGAGCCTTATCGGCACAGGGGTAGCGGAGGCCTTTTTTATCGAGATCAAAGTTGCCCTGGTTGCAGGATTTTTTCTTGCCGGCCCGTTCATTTTTTACCAGATCTGGCGCTTCCTTGCGCCGGGTCTTCAGGAAGGCGAGAAGAGACTCGTAATTCCCTTCGTCCTTTGCAGCTCTCTTTTTTTTATCGGCGGTGCTTATTTTTGTTATCTAGTTGTGTTGCCTTTTGCCTTTCTCTACTTTATCGACCAGTACCGTTCTCTAGGGGTTTCTCCAGAGATCCGCATAGGCGAGTATTTCACTTTTTTTGTCCGGATGGTTCTTGCCTTTGGAACTGCCTTTGGGTTGCCAGTTTTCACTTTTTTTTTGGTTCGGTTAGGAATATGGGACCATCGGTTCCTATGGCGCCAGTTTCGCTATGCGATTCTTGTGATTTTTATCCTTGCGGCTATTTTGACGCCGGGTCCAGACGTGATCTCCCAGATCCTTTTAGCGGTCCCCTTGACCCTGCTTTACCTATTGAGCATTGGGGTAGCCTACGTATGGCGCAGGAGAGATTGAAATCTTACATGCCAGAGAAAGGGAACATGGTGTGCGATGATCATTTTTGTCATTGTGATTAGCCTTTGCTCGCTGTTATTTGCCGGGTACCTGGCGCGCTACGTCTTACGAAACGATAGTGGAACTCAGGCAATGCAGGATATCGCCAATGCCATTAAAGAGGGAGCGGAGGCATTTCTGGCTCGGCAGAACAAGACCATCATTATTCTATCCGGCCTTTTGGCTATATTGATTTTTATCCTCTATGGCTTTGTGCGCTCCTCTAATCCGGCTGATCCGGTGCCCCCCTTGGAGCTCGCCTTTTGGACGACACTATCTTTTATGGCGGGCGCTTTGTGTTCTGTTATCGCTGGCTATGTCGGTATGTGGGTCTCCATCCGCGCTAACATCCGCACCGCTGCGGCGGTTCGAACAAGTCTGAATCAAGGCTTGCGCATCGCGCTACGCGGAGGCGCCGTTTCAGGACTCTTCGTGGTGGCGATGAGTCTTTTGGGGGTGGGGGGGCTTTATACACTGCTCGAGATGATCGGGCAAGATCCACAAAAGATTCCCTTCACCATTGTCGGGTATGGCTTCGGGGCATCATTTGTCGCACTCTTCGCCCAGCTCGGAGGAGGAATCTACACCAAGGCAGCGGATGTGGGGGCGGATCTGGTGGGTAAGGTAGAGGCAGGGATCCCCGAGGATGATCCGCGCAACCCTGCAGTGATTGCGGATCTGGTGGGGGATAATGTAGGGGACTGCGCAGGTCGCGGGGCAGATCTGTTTGAGTCCACAGCGGCGGAGAATATCGGGGCCATGATCCTCGGGGTCGGTCTCTTCCCCTATTTTGGGCTTCAAGGAATCCTTTTTCCCTTAGTGGCCCGGGCCTTTGGACTCATCGCTTCGATTATCGGTATCGTCATTGTCAAAACTGATGAGAGAGAAGATCCGATGGTCGCCCTCAATAGAGGGTATTATGTAACTAGCTGGCTTGCTATCGTGGGGTTTTTTATTGCTACGCTATGGCTCCTTCGGGTTGACCCCACAGCGCACCCCGAGGCCACTTGGGCATGGTTGTACTTCTTCTTCTGTGGCGTTATCGGGATCGCCACCAGCCAGGCATTTGTCTATATCACCCAGTATTATACCGAATATAAGTATCGTCCTGTGAAGTCGATAGCCGAAGCCTCTCAAACCGGTCCAGCCACGAACATTATCACTGGGATCTCTGTAGGGATGGAATGTACAGCCCTTCCGGTTTTAGTTATCTCCGCTGCGATTATTGGGTCCTATTACCTGGGCAATATGAGCGGTGTGCCCAACGCCGGCCTCTTTGGGACCGCCGTAGCCACTATGGGAATGTTGGGGACAGCAGCCTATATTCTTGCGATGGACACCTTCGGTCCGATCACCGACAACGCTGGGGGAATTGTTGAGATGAGCCGACAGCCCGAAGAGGTGCGTCGAAAGACGGACCGCCTCGATGCTGTAGGGAATACTACCAAGGCGCTGACCAAGGGCTATGCGATTGGCTCTGCGGCCTTGGCCGCCTTCCTCCTTTTTTCCGCATACTTAGATGAGGTAGCGCATTATGGGCGCCCGTTAGAAACCGTGAATATTGCCAAGCCTGAGGTTTTTGTCGGGGGGCTCCTGGGGGCGATGCTGGTCTTTCTCTTCTCGGCACTGGCGATTCGTGCTGTGGCAAAGGCGGCCTTTTACGTTATCAGCGAGGTGCGGGACCAGTTCCGAGAAAATCCTGGTATTCTCCAAGGCACGGTCAGGCCCAACTACGGCCGCTGCGTGGACATCGTAACGGTTGGAGCATTGAAAGAGATGATTCTTCCGGGCCTCATCGCTGTGGGGATGCCTGTTGCTGTCGGTCTCATCTTTCGCCTCTTTGGCGTAGGCGCAGAGGTAGTGGCAGCCTTTTTGATGATCGGGACCATTGCTGGGATACTGGTCGCAACCTTTTTCAACAATAGTGGGGGCGCCTGGGACAACGCAAAAAAGTACATCGAAACTGGACAATACGGTGGGAAGGGATCTGATCCACACAAGGCAGCAGTCGTCGGCGACACAGTCGGGGATCCTTTCAAAGACACCGCCGGTCCGAGCCTTCACGTGCTAATCAAACTCCTCGGCACCATAACGCTGGTTCTGGCGCCCCTGTTTGTTTAGATTACACTTAAAGCGACTGCCCACACTATCTCCTCGGGGAACAAGCCAGACCGCCAGCGCCGTAACGCTGGTCTTGATATTATTTGTCTGAATTCCTCGTCAAATAAGTTGGAGGGGGTTGAAGCCCCCTTTTTATGTTGGCACGTTTTTAGCTTGTCACTTCAATCTTGATGGACAGCCAACGCATGGATAAATGTCAGGTGCCTGGTTGCTATAAACCCGGCGTAAAACGCTGTGGGTGGCCCATTGGGGATGGTAGTATCTGCGCCAAGAAGCTCTGTTACGGCCATTCAAAACGCGGCGTTAAGAAGAATCTGGATTACTGTCCCAAGCATTGGCGAGAGAAGAGTCAAAACGTCCGCAAAGCGTTGGGATCAAAGCCTCCTACTCTATAACTTCTTGAATTCTTTATCTATCCTCTGAATCTGTGCCTCACTGATATGTTCTTTCCCTGTGTCACGGTGGCTCGGAGAGCTTCCGAATCCTCCGGGGTCATGTAGGGTGAATCTGACCAAGTATAAATCATCTCCCCTGCACGGTTATGATTTCCCAATCGAGCCAATTCTGGCCTAGCAAGAGTTCACTCTTTTCGTTCTATATAGGCTCGTCACAATGGAGAGCCGAAGAGACTAGCCTGAAGGTCAAAGCGTCGAGTTTTGGACACCTTGTGGACATAATTTGTCCAAGCACTTAGCTGGACAGACCATAAAGGCGAGCCGGATTCTTCTCGAGAATATTTGCCTTTGCTGTGGGGCTGATGTCTTTTCTCTCCTGCAATATGCGGGCGGCAAAACGCTCGCGATCCCCATGCGGCATGTCGGAACCCAAGACGATCTGCCCCTCGCCTACAAGTTCCATGACCTGAGGTAATAGGAAATCTTCGACCTCTGTGCTGAAGTAAAAATTCCCCCGCCTAATATACTCGGCGGGTGGTAAGGCTTCTTGAGGGGCCGTTTGGGGAAGGAACTTGGCCAGGCTTTTTCCCTGATTTTCAAAGCGGTGATTCAGGCGATCAATAATGAAGGGAACCCACATGCATCCTGCTTCCAGAAACACTACCCTGAGATTTTCGAAGCGGTCCAACACGCCCCCGCTTATCAGAGCGGTGAAGCCCATCAGCAGCGGGATATGGAAGGCAATGACTCCAGAGGGATAGATATGGCTATACAAATTGTTTAACGAGGGACAAGCCCATCCCACATGCACTCCCAGGGCAAGCCCCTCCTCGGCCAAAGCTTCGTAAAAGGGAAAGAGGCTTGGGTGATCCAGCGTATGGTTCCCAGCGGTCCCAAGGACCATCACAGCCACTGTCCCAAGCCGCTTTGCCTCGTGCACCTCGCGTACGGCACCCGGAATGTCGTCCAGATTAACCACTGCTGCCCATTTAAGACGCTCATTTCCCGATAATCGGTCACCCAACCACCGGTTGTATGAGGAACAGAGCGCGGTTGCGAGTGAGGAATTGGAAGTCAAAGGATAAGCGAGAAACAGGGTTGTGTAAACGACCTGGACGGTAATCCCTTCTTCGTCCATAGCCTGAAGGCGAGCCTTGATGTCCGCTAGCTCCATGCTATCCAGACTGTCGGGCTTTCCGATGGAATGCATGGCTGGCTTTCCGTCAACCCTTACTGGGGTACCTAAATTATGGCAGCCTGGACCCACCCGTCGAGGAAACAACTGCTCGTCAATCATCCAGTAGGCCATTCCTTCCACTCCCACGACCCGCGGACGTTGCGAACGAAAGGCTGGATCCAAATAGCGGTCACTAAAGGTTTCCGTGCTCTCTTCCACATGACCATCGGCATCAATATAACGCATGATGATTACCTCCGCCTTGGAGCTTATAACAGGGCTATTCCGACTAAGTCAATCCTTCCATTCGCGTCAGAATGGTTTCCACTGTGAAATCAGAGTCTTCAACCGTCACACTCGGCATCTACCTGCTCCTCTGCCCCTACTCGGCACGGGATAACACTTTTTGTCAATTCCAGGACGATTTGGGGCGCAAAAACCTAGGGTTCACGTTATTGGCATGCGACTTGCTCATCCATTCCGCATAAGACCTGCGAAGCATCGAATTGGAGTAAATCATGAAAAAAAATGTCCTCTTAGTGGAAGATGCGTTGGATATGATTTTTCTTGTCCACAACGAGCTTCAGTTCCTGGGCTACAACTGCATCGTTGCCGAGGATGGCAAGAAGGCAGTGGATATGGCCGCTTCCTATTTACCGGACCTGATCCTCATGGATATCGTTCTGCCGAAGATGGACGGATTGAGGGCTGTCTCTTTGATCCGTGAGAATCCAAAGACCCAATCGATCCCGATCTTAGCGATAACCGCACTGGCTTTACCCGGAGACAAGGAAAAATGTCTCCAGGCCGGCTGTGATGATTATATTGCCAAGCCTTTTACCTACCTGGAATTGAGCGCTGCAATCAAGAAGCTCTTGAACGAATCGTAACCCCGAATAGGCTCTCTAAACACCACACTTTTCGCACTAGAGCCGACACATCCCTTGGCTATGGATTAGCGATATGCTAACCTTCAGCAGCCAGGGCGAAGAAGAGCTTCTGCATTTTGTTTTCCGCCTTGTTTGTCTATGCCCGGATGGTGGAATTTGGTAGACACACGGGACTTAAAATCCCGAGGATCCGCAAGGGTCCGTGCCGGTTCAATTCCGGCTCCGGGCACCAAAAGCCATGATTCAGCATCCATTCTGCCGACTCCTCAATTCCAATGAACAAGCTTTCTGGCGCTGAAGCTTTCGTTCGCATGCTTCAGCTTCACGGGGTCAAATATCTCTTTGGGCTCTGCGGCGACACGAGTCTGCCTCTTTATGACGCCTTGTACGGGCTCGATCATGGCATGACGCACATCTTGACCCGTGACGAACGGTCCGCCGCTTATATGGCCGACGCCTACGCTCGGGTGAGCGGTAAAGTCGGTGTGTGTGAGGGGCCGAGTGGGGGTGGGGCCACTTACATCTTGCCGGGCATCGTGGAGGCGAACGAGTCTTCGATCCCGGTGCTCTGTGTCACCACCGACATTTCGGTTGCGTCGCGCGGCCGCTATACCCTGACAGAGCTCGACCAAGGGGCGCTGTTTCGTCCCCTAACCAAGTGGAATCGGGTCATCGATAAGGCCGAAGACATTCCCAAGCTCATGCGAGAGGCCTTTATCCATATGACCACTGATAGACCGGGTTCGGTTCATATCGGTCTGCCCCTAGACGTGCAAAAGGACTGGGTCGATGAGTCCGAAGTCTGGGCCGACCCGGCGATGGGCAGCTATCCGTCAAGCCGTGGCCGACCTGATGCAACAGCCGTCGCCACGGCTGCTGACGCTATCCTTTCAGCGAAGAACCCTATCTTCATCTGCGGCGGTGGAGTCATCAGCTCAGGGGCCGAAGATGAATTGCGGATCCTTGCAGAGTTTCTTCAGGCGCCGGTGGCGACCACCATCAGTGGCAAAGGAAGCATTGCCGATAACCACCCGCTGGCGGTCGGGGTGGTAGGCAGCAACGGCGGGACGTCGGCGACTCGGGGCATCGTTGAGCGGGCCGACATGGTGATCTTTGTTGGCTGCCGTGCTGGCTCTGTGACCACGGAACGCTGGCGTACTCCGGCTCCGGGAAAGCTTCGAGTGGTTCACATCGATGCCGATCCGACAGTGATCGGGGTCAATTACCCGACGGAGGTTGGCGTGGTTGGGGATGCTCGCCTCTGCCTGGCGGCCTTACATGAGGAGGTCATCCGGCGGAGTCCCGTGTTGCCAACACGCACTCTAGGCGTGGCCGATGTCGCTAGAGCGAAAGAGGAGAAGTTCTTTGCCTTCCGAGCCTTGGCTCAATCGGACGAAAGGCCGATCCGGCCTGAGCGCATTGTTGCCGAACTCCAAGCTGTGCTCCCGCGGCATGCGGTGATCATTGCCGACCCAGGGACCCCGTGCCCGTATCTTTCCGCCTATTACGAGTTTTTCGAAGCCGGACGCCACTTCATTTCCAACCGCGCCCACGGCGCCCTTGGCTATTCGCTACCAGCAGCAGTGGGGGCTTTCTATGGCCGACCGGGCGCCAAGTGCGTTGCAGTTATGGGGGACGGAAGCTTCGGCTTTAGTTGCGGGGAGATGGAGACGATTGTCCGGCTGAATATCCCAGTGACACTGATCGTGATCTCCAACAGCTCCTTCGGCTGGATTAAGGCGGGCCAGAAACACAGCTTCAGCCAAAACTACTACTCAGTTGATTTCAGTCGGACTGACCATTCAAAAGTCGCAGAGGCTTTTGAACTAAAGGCGTGGAGGGTTTCCGATCCCGCTGATCTGAGGGCGGCGCTCTCAGCGGCCGTGGCGCGTGACGGGCCGACCCTCGTTGACATCGTCGCCCAGCCGCTGGAGGAGGCAAAGGCCCCGGTGAGCGAGTGGATCGCCTAGGCGGTGTGGGCAGGAGAAGCCATGATTGCCATAACCGAGAAACTTGCGAGGGGGGCGTTGGACGAGCTAAATTTCCATTTCGCTCCGCAGATAGTTTTATTTACAGCCATCAAGCTAGGGATCTTCCCTGTCATAGAGAAAGGTGCAAAGGGCGTTGAAAGCATAGCCTCGGCTACGGGTTGTTCCACGAGAGGAGTGAGGATGGTGCTGAATTGCCTCACCGCTATGGGATTACTCGATAAAGAGAAAGAGATCTATGATTTAAATCATCTTTCTCAAAAGTTTCTTCTTCCCTATAGCGAAGAGTATATCGGTCACCTGTTTATGCATGGTGACAAGTTGCTGAAGCTCTGGCTAACTTTGCCAGAAGCTGTAAGAACAGGGAGGCCACCCCTATCCCTCTTTACAAAAGAAGAAAGGGAGGGATTGAACGTCGCCATAGCAGACGCCCTATTCCAGGTCCATAGAGTCTATGCGTGGAGGCTTGTGGATGTTTTGGCGGATCATTCCTCGACCTTGGCAGAATGCAATCCGATCTGTAAAATATTAGACGTGGCGGCAGGTTCGGCAGTTTGGTCTCTACCTTTTGCGCTGAAATATAAGGACGTCAAAGTAACAGCGACAGATTTCGTTCCCGTATTAGAGGTGACGAGAAGATATGCGCGACAATTCGGAGTCGAGAATCGATACAGATTCATCGGCGCAGATATCAGGGAGACGGAGTTCGGGAGCGATGAATACGATCTGGTGTTTTTAGGCCACATCTGTCATTCCGAGGGAGCGCAGTGGAGCCAGCGGTTAATTGGCAATTGTTTTCGTGCCTTGAGGAAAAATGGCAAGCTCCTAATCATGGATTATATCCCTGATGAAGAGAGAAAATCTCACATGTTGCCGCTGTTATTGGCCGTCAACGCTCTGCTGGGGACGGAAGAAGGAGATACCTTCACGTTTTCTGAATATAAGCATTGGTTGTTGAATGCAGGTTTCAAAGATGCCCAAACCATACCAATTAATGATCGCTCTCCGATTATTGTCGGCATCAAGGGTTGATTTTAAGCTCCCTTCAACCATGTGCACTGATGTGCTGTAGAGCGGTGGAGAAAAAGAAGGCATGATAAAGAGAGAAAAGCTGACTTTGGCCTCGCTCGAGCAGGAGTTGCGGGAGTGGTTGGGGCGGGGTCGTGGCTCAGCCAACGAAGAGTTCGTCGCGGAGCTGATGCAAAGTGTCCTTAAGTTGGATGAGGACGAGGCCAGTCGGGGGGATTTAAAGATTCTCAATAGGGCCCTTAAGGAGTTGCGCTACGCCTTTAAGGTTTTTGCCCCATACCGCTCGCTTCAGAAAGTCAGTATCTTTGGTTCCACAAGGGTTCAAGAGGAAGATCCCTATTATCGGATGGCGGTTCACGTTGGGCGAAGGCTCGCCGAAGAGGGTTTTATGGTCATCACGGGCGCGGGGGAAGGCATTATGCAAGCGGGCCATGAAGGGGCAGGGAGGGAAAGAAGCTTTGGGGTTAATATCCGGCTTCCCTTCGTGCAGAAGCCCAATCGATTTATCCGCGACGATCCCAAGCTCATGACATTTCATTTCTTCTTTACCCGCAAGCTGATTTTTGTTAAAGAGGCGGATGCTGTTGTCTTCTTTCCTGGGGGATTCGGTACTCATGACGAGGCCATCGAGGCCCTTACCTTGGCCCAAACAGGCAAGAGCCAAATCGTTCCGATTCTCCTGGTAGATCTCCCAGGCGAAGGCTACTGGAGGGAATGGGAGCGTTTTGTTCGTAAGCGGATGTTAGATCAGGGATTTATCTCGGAGCAGGATCTGAGCTTTTTCAAGATCGTTGAAGAGTGCGAGGCCGTGATCCAAGAAATAAAGGACTTTTATTCCAACTACCACTCTTATCGCTTTGTCAAACAGGATTTGCTCATTCGCCTGCTTCATCGTCCTAAGGCGGCGCTGGTAAAAAGACTTAACCGCGACTTCCGAGATATATTGACGGAGGGTGAGGTGAGGGAGACCGCCCCCCTTGCTGAAGAGGCCGATGACCCTGAAACCCTTTCGCTCCATCGTCTTCTAGTCCCCTTTAACCGAAAAGACTTTGGGCGATTGAGGCAGATGATCGACGTGATTAACGGGGCTTAACCGGAGGAGTATTCAATGGCTTTTAAGCATATAGGTATTCTAAGCATCGGCGAGATGGGTTACCACTGGGCCCGCCTCTTGGGCAGTCATGGAGTCGAGGTCCTTACCTGTTCGAAGGATCGGAGCGAGGTGACGCGCAAGCGAGCAGAGAATGCTGGCGTGCGATCCGTTCCCTCCTTGGAGCGGCTCGTGTCAGAAGCCGATCTCATAGTGTCCGTCGTTGTTCCTTTTGCGGCTAGGCGCGTGGCCTCTAAGGTTGCGAAGGCTCTTATAAAGGTAGGGAAGAAAGATTTTTTCTATCTCGATGCCAATGCCATTTCCCCTATGACGGCCAGGGGTATCGAAGAGGATCTGTCTCGGAGCCAGGCGAATTTTATCGATGGTTGTATTATCGGTTCCGCGACAAGGCTCAATAAAGGCACAGTCGTCTATCTCTCCGGTCCCCAGGCGGAACAAATAGTGGCCCTTGAGCAGTTTGGCTTCTCCGTTAGGGTTCTTGGGCCTGAGATAGGGCAGGCCTCTGCCTTCAAGATCGTCTATGCGGGCTTGACCAAGGGGTTACAGGGATTGTTTGTCGAGCTCTTGATTGGAGCGAGAAAGTTTGGTTTGTTAGGTGAAATTTTGAAACAGTACGAAGAGAGTTTTCCAGGGTTACCAGGGAAAGTCGGGCAAAGTATTTCGGCTTTGCCGGTTCACGCCGGGAGAAGGGCGGAGGAGATGGTCGAGCTCAGCCAGACCTTCCGCCATTACGGGTTAAAGGCGGTGATGGCCCCGGCCACTCGGAAGGTCCTGAAGGGCATTGCCTCCCTGAATGTGGGGAAGGCCTCGGAGTTAGGCGCAAGAGAGGGGGGGTTACTGGAGACCTTGGAACTCTTTTTCCAGCAGGGCCTTTTGCGGGAGAAAGGTAAGGGCGAAAACAACAGGGCGGGTCTGACATAGAGAAGGGAGAATAGCAGTGGCAACTAGAGTCGAGAAGAAGCAAGCGGAGTTTGGTTCCGATGTCATTGTAGATTTGATGAAGGCCTTCGATATCGAGTACGCGGCCTTCAACCCCGGGGCGACCTTTCGCGGCATTCATGATTCGATCGTGAATTACGGTGGGAACTACCGGCCGGAAGTTATTTTTTGCAATCACGAAGAGATCTCCGTGGCCGTCGCCCATGGTTATGCCAAAGCCAAGGGCAAACCGATGATCGCAATCGTGCACAACATGGTTGGTTTGCAGCACGCGAGTATGGCCATTTTCAACGCCTATATTGATCGGGTTCCGATCTTGGTCCTTGGCGGCACCGGGCCGATGAATACGAAACGGCGCCGCCCGCGTATCGATTGGATTCACACGGCTCTCGTTCAGGGGAATCAAGTGCGCGACTACGTCAAGTGGGACGATCAGCCTTATTCCCTTGCCGATGTTCCGGATTCTTTCATCCGGGGTTACCGCATCGCCACGACGGAGCCGATGGCGCCCGTCTATATCAACTACGATGCGGATATCCAAGAAGATTCCATCACGACTCCCGTTGATATCCCCGACGTCAGCCGGTACGCTCCGCCGGCGCCGATGCAGGCGAACCCGGAAGCGCTTCGGCAAGCGGCTCAGTTACTAGTCAACGCCCAGGTGCCGCTGATTATCGCGGACGCGCTCGGGCGAAATCCCAAAACGGTGCCCGCGTTGATCGAACTGGCGGAGCTGCTGGCGATCCCGGTGCTGGACAAAGGCGCGCGCTTTAATTTCCCTACCACCCATCCCCTGGATGCTACGGACGGGGCGCGCGAGATCTTGCAAAGGGCCGACGTCATTATGGCTCTCGATGTGGCGGATCTCTTCGGTTCGCTGACAACGGTGAGCAAACAAACCCGCGCCTGTGAATATATCACCTCGCCTCGGGTGAAGCTCATTAGCATCTCGATGAATGATATGCTGGTGCACTCCTGGGCCGGCGACTATCACGCGTTACAGGCATTGGATGTGGCGATGTGCGCCGATACCGCGCTTGCGGTACCGGAGCTCACCCGGCTCTGCCGTGAGCTCCTCGGCAGCGACGCCAAGAAAAAGGCGGCCATCGAAGCTCGACAAAATGAGCTCGCCGACAAGACCAGAAGCCGGCGCGCCCGCTGGCTCGCGGATGCGCAGGCCAAGGCCTCACAGAAGGAAATCTCCACGGCCTGGCTGGCGCACGAGCTCGGTGAGGTGATCAAGAGGGAGGATTGGGTACTGGTGAATGGCACGTCCAACGGTTGGGCACGCCGTTTATGGGATTTTACCAAGCCCAATCAATATCTGGGCGCCAGCGGCGGCGCGGGAGTCGGCTATGGCTCCGGCGCGGCCATTGGTGCGGCCTTGGCCTTGAAGGGCACGGGAAAACTCGCCGTTAACATCCAGGCGGATGGCGATCTGCTGATGACCTCGAGTTCTCTCTGGACGGCGGCCAAACATCGGATTCCGTTGCTCATCGTGATGCACAACAACCAGTCCTACTATAATTCCGAAGAGCATGGCATCGAGGTGGCAAAATCCCGCAAGAGACCGGTGGAGAATGCCGGGATCGGCACCCATGTGGATGACCCAGCCGTCAACTTTGCCAAGATGGCCGAGTGTTTCGGTGTCTACGGAGAAGGGCCGATTCAAAGGACCGCCGATCTCCGCCCGGCCCTTGAGAGGGCCCTCAAGGTGGTTAAAGAGAAAAAGCTCCCTGCCTTGGTTGATGTGGTGGCGGAACCGCGCTGAGAGCCGGATCTGTGGCTCGCGACACCCATAAGATTTTTACCCAAGTCGTTCAATGTCCGGATGATGAGATCGACCTTGGGCGGGCAGCCCTAGCATTCGCCCATTGGGAGTATCCGAACTTGGACATTGCATCGTACATGGCTCGAATGGATCGATTGGCCGCCGTTGTCCGGGATCAATCTGGCTCAGAGCCTGATTCTTATCGTCTCCTAGCCTGCCTCAACTATGTCCTTTTTAACCAGGAGGGATTTCGGGGGAACCGGGACGACTACTACGATCCCAGAAACAGTTTTCTGAACGAAGTCATGGAACGTAAAAGAGGGATCCCGATCACCCTCTCCGTCCTTTATATAGAGATAGCCAGGAGGGTGGGATTGGTCCTTCATGGGGTAGGTTTTCCGGGCCACTTTCTGGTCAAGTATGTGGGAGAAGAGGAAGAGATCATCGTTGATCCATTTGACGCGGGCGAGGTTCGGTCCGTTGACGAGCTTCAGGATTTGCTCGACGGGATCTACGGCGGCAAGGTTCCCTTCCAGACTCAGCTCCTCTCTCCGGTGTCTAAGAAACAGATTCTCAAGCGGATGCTTAACAACCTCAAGGCCATTTATCTTCACCAAGGAGATCTTCCCAGCGTCCTCTCGGTGGTGGAGCGTTTGGTCATCCTGGAGCCCAACTCGCCCCAGGAAATCAGAGACCGTGGACTGGTCTACCTGAAACTGGAATGTTTTCCCCAGGCGCTAGAAGACCTTGAGGCCTATCTCCGGCTCGCCACCGATGCCGAGGATGCGGACGAGATACGGGAACACGTGGTCTCCCTTAAGAAGCGCCTAACTCACATCCACTGAGAAATGGTCCATTGACGCTCAGTTTTGGACACGTCTCTCTAACCAGCCGGAAATTTGGAAGTCCTCTGCTTAGGCCCGGCGAGAGAGCCCATGGAGGCAAAGGGACGGGATTTGGACTCGGGAGGTAGGCGCTAGAATTTAGGAAGCCTTCTCCGGGTTTACAGCCTGGAGATGCTCTTGACGGGCCGCCTCGTTCAGGCGCTCATCGGCAGCGAGAAAGATGAGCGGAGGGGCTTCAGCAGGGAGACTGTTCCGTAGCGCAAGCGCGCTGGCGAGCTGGATAGCGTCGAGGGAGCGCAGCGGATGGCGACTGATGAGTGCCTCGGCCATATCCATCAGGGATTCCGAGTGCGGAATTAGAAGGTAATCTCTATGGGAGTGAGCGGCATAAGACCGGAGCAGAAAAGACAATTCCTCGATAGAGATTTGTCCGCCGCGGTGCTGTCGGTAGAAGGCGGAAGTCATCTCCAGAGGAGCAAGAAAGGTCTGATGAAAAATTGCGCCGTTGGTCTGGAACAGGCGGCGGATGTAAGCAGATCCCTTCTCATGCAGGTAGCGCTTAATCAGGGTACTAGTATCGAGGAAGAAAATCACAATCGGTCTTCACGGTCCTCGATGATCTGGCGACTCACACCGGTAAGTTTTTTGGTGATCCGCAAAACGCGCTTCATATCTACAGGGCCTTTTATTGGACCTACCAGGGAATCAAGCCCGGGGCATCCCCTGCGAGCCGAACCGCTCTCTACCAGCGCCTGTTCCAGCGCCGTTTTTGTCCACTTTTTTGATCCTCGGCTTCTCTGTTTGCCTGTTTTCGCCATTGGCTGGCGATCAGGGGGCGGAGAGTTGGCCAGATGTCGGCGCACGGCTTCGCGCAAAAGCTCACTCCGACTGCGGTGCTCCATGCGGGCCTGTCGGTCTAACTTCTCCAGCATGTCGTCCGACATCGAGACCATAAAGCGGGCCATGGGTAATACTCCTTATGATAGAAGATTGATATACGATTTCAACAAGCCAGTCAAGACAGGGAAATAGTGTGGTTTGTCGGCCCCGCCACGATCGGCAATGCCGCTCATGGCCCCGCACCGGTTGGATTACAATGCCTCGGCTCGAGCCTGGCAAGGAAGTTCAAGTGACAATGGACTGTTATCTCTCAGACACTGGAGGACCTCGAGATCTACCTCCTGCTTGCCTCCCATGCCGAGGATGCTGAGGAGATCCGGGGGCAGGTGGTATCGCTGAAGAAACGAGTGACACAAATCCACTGAGTGGCCTTTAGGCCTTCCCTTCTAAAAAAGAGGGAGTCGTGATACAAATTTGGTTTGATGGGTGCTAAAGCGATGAAATCTAATTCTGGGGAAGGGCTTTCCGTCCCAGAAATCGAGCGGCGATATCCTGACGAATGGGTCCTTATCGAGGTCGTCAAATTTGACAAGATTAAGGGTCCCCTCGTTGGTCGCGTCCTGGCTCACAGTCCGAACCGTCAGGACCTAGTAGAACTAAACCGCGCCTTTTGTGAGCGGAGTCCCCGAAGGATGACCTACGTTTTCTTCGCCGGACCTGTGGCCCCTGAAGGCTATACAGTTATCGTATAATGCCCGATGCAACCCGCATCCCTTTTATCACAGGGCACCTGCTTGTCCTTGTTTCTGTTGTAATAAATCGAACGAAGGTATTTCGCTTTATAGTCGATACCGGCGCTCAGAGGGTTATCATTTCTCGTGATGTAGCCGATACGTTGGGACTTGATATCGTTCATCCGCTCCGTCTTGAAACGATTGTTACCGCAGAGTGGCAGACACCTCCCGCTCCCGTAGTCCGGCTGGATAGCGTGCAGCTGGGTGGAATAAGACTCCGGGATTTAGAGGCGAGTGTCTTTGACCTGCCCTCTGCTCTAAGGGCCGATGGTCTTCTTGGTCTTAACTTCCTTCGCCGGTTTCGTGTCACATTTGAGTTTGACCGGTCGACTCTGATTCTGAGGAGAGTCACCGTATGACCGGCATGTTGGTCAACTTTGCAGAGATCATAAGGGACCTTGAGGCCTATCTCCGGCTCGCCCCGGACCCACCGGGGAATTGACGGGGCGTATGGGGTCATTACCGCGACCATGATAGGCCCTGGAGATGAAAATGAAGCGGTTTACGCCTCCGAGGGATCGACGTTATAACTG
>JBOHVJ010000491.1:0-5669 GCA_050735075.1 Binatia bacterium | reverse complement strand
CTGCAGGATAGAGCCCTTCACTTCCCTCTAGGTCGACCAGGGAGAGGATCTCTCCTACTCTATCTTGGATCTCGCCCGGCGACAATTCAGTGTGCTCATTTAGCGGGTAGGCGACATTCTCTCCAACGGTCAAGGAATCAAAGAGAGCGCTTCCCTGGAAGACCATCGCTACCTTTTTTCTCACCTCACGGAGGTCATCCTCTTCCATGAAGGATATATCTAATCCCTCCAGAAAGACCTCGCCGGATTCCGGACTGATCAGCCCATTCATATGCTTCAAAAGAACAGTTTTGCCGGAACCGCTTCCACCCAAAACCACCATCGTTTCACCTTCTTCTACCGTTAAATTGACTCCTTGAAGCACTGCCTTCTCGCCAAAGGATTTATAGAGGTTGCGAATTTGAATGAACCCAGTCCTTTCCATAACTACAGTTGGAGAAAAAGCTTGGTTAAAAAGAAATCCGATATGAGAATCGTTATAGAAGCTGTCACCACCGTCTGC
Source organism: Binatia bacterium (assembly GCA_050735075.1). GTDB lineage: Bacteria > Desulfobacterota > Binatia > UBA9968 > UBA9968 > JAHFAO01. The sequence goes on along the minus strand of JBOHVJ010000491.1, from coordinate 5,167 downwards.
GTGGTTGCCCGGCCCACCCCATCCGCTCCACCGGTTACCTGGAGTCCATTGTAACAGGCAATGATAGCGATAAAAAATGCGAAAAAGACGCTTTTTCCCAAACCACTAAAGACGTCTTGGAATCTGATAAATTGGATAATCGAGTTCAAGTAAAAATCGACACTGACATCGAGGTCCATGACGCTGATGAAGAGACCTCCCATGAGCCCCACAAAATCGGCCAAAATGGTAAGTAAGGGGAGCATGACCATTAACGCAACCAAGCGGGGAAAGACCAGCTTCTGGATCGGGTTGACCCCCAGGGAGCGCAAGGCATCAATCTGTTCGGTGACCTTCATCGAACCGATCTCCGCCGTGATTCCAGCCCCCACCCGCCCTCCAATCATCACAGCGGTGAGGACAGGGCCCATCTCCCGTAGCATCGAGACGGCCAGAATCCTTCCCGCATAGGGTCGGGCCCCAAAACGTGTGAGATAGTTCCCCATTTGAAGGGCGAGGACCATTCCTGTAAACACTGCCGTGAGAGTCACAACAGAAAGCGAGCGGACACCGATGTTTTCCATCTGCGCCAGAATCTCGCGGCCTTCCCATCGCTTTCGAAGGCAGCGCGTGAGTTCATGTAATAGAAATCCCAAGCCTCCGAGGTATTCACTGGCCACCTCGACGGGGTAGAGACCTCTGAAGTTTCACCTCTGTGCGATCTCTCTCATAGTCGTCTCCAGCGCTGCTCAACGGAGGAGCTCTCCGGGTCCCTCTTTCTTAGACGCCTTTTCTTCCTTGGTATTCTCCGCTGGTTCTTCGCCGCTTATCCCCTTTTTGAAGTCGCGGATCGCCTTGCCCAATCCGCTCCCGATCTGGGGAAGCTTGCTCGGGCCGAAAACGATCAGGGCAATAATTAAGATGAACAAGAGTTCGTAAATGCCGAGTCCAAACATAAACCCTCCTTAGCCTTTTCTCTTCAAGGCAAAGAATACTGAGTTATCCCCTCTCTGGACAAGCAGGAGGAGGCGATCTCCTTTCCTGCTCTGCCGGACGGACTTCTCAAAGTCTTTTACCGTGTTTACTGGACGCTGGTTGACCTCTCGGATGACATCTCCCGGTTCGATCCCCGCTTGATCTGCGGGGCTGCCAGGCTGGACCTCAACGACTATCAACCCTTTGGTTGTGCCTAATCCGTGCCGTCGGGAGAGCTCAGGGGTAACCTTCTGCACCCTGAGACCAAGCTCTGCTTCTTTCATTTCCGATTGTGATAGGATCTCTTTCTCATCGGGCAACTCCCCGATCCTCGCCGTGACAATCCGCTCGCTCTTTTCGCGGACAACCTTAAGAGTAACTCTCTGGCCGGGTGGCGTGTCTGCAACCAGAGAAGGCAGATCCTGGCTCTTCGGGAGAGCCTTGCCGTTGAACTCTAAGATGACATCTCCCTGTTTGATTCCGGCCTCTGCCGCCGGGCTATTCTCCACCACCTCGACAACCAGTGCCATGACCCCACTGCTCCGGGAGAGCCCAAGGGTTTCGGCCAGTTGCGGCGTAACATTTTGCGCCCGAACCCCTAACCACCCCCGCACCACGCGCCCGTTTTTTCTTAGTTGATCCACTATCTTCTTCGCCAAATCGACCGGAATGGCAAATCCGATGCCAATGTTTCCACCGCTTTGACTAAAGATGGCTGTGTTTACTCCCACAACCTCCCCTTGGGTATTGATGAGAGGGCCCCCGCTGTTCCCAGGGTTGATTGAGGCGTCCGTCTGGATGAAGTTGTCGTAGGGACCGGCGCCGATGACTCTCCCTTTGGCGCTGACAATGCCTGCGGTAACCGTGAGCTCCAGACCAAAGGGATTCCCGATCGCCATGACCCAATCCCCCACCTCTAGGTTCGATGAGCTACCTAATTTCGCCACCGGCAGGTTACCCGATCCCTTTCTGATTTTGATCAGTGCCAGATCGGTCCTTTCGTCTTTTCCGACGACCCTGGCCTCATGTTCCGATTGATCCGAGAGCTTGACCTTGATCGCATCCGCATTCCGCACCACATGGTAATTCGTAAGAATCTCTCCATCTTTGCTGATCAAGATACCGGAGCCCAAGCTTCGCTGCGGGGCCTCCCTAGGGACCGACTCACCGAAGAAGCGATTAAAAAATTCCTCGAAGGGATCCAATCCTCCAAACGGCCCGCCTTGCCCTGTTCTAGGCGCCCTTTGTGAGGTCGTCGAAATGTTGACAACCACCGGCATGGTTTTCTTGGCGACGGAGGAAAAAGAGGAAGGATGCCTGTCGCCCGGAGTACTAACTGCCATGAGAGGCGACGTGAGCGGAGTGTGGAAAAATAGTGCCGCCAAGACAAACGAGCCGATGGCTGCCGATACCAAGGCCCCTAATGAATATTTTTTTTGAGCCATCGGGTTCTCCTTTTACGGGGAAGAAATCGAAAAACAGCATATCAGATTTCAGCAGGTCTTTTAAGCGCCCCCACGAGACAGAAAAATACATTTGCAAATCCGTCTGGCAACAGTTAAGAAGGGAAAAAGCACGTTTTTTAAAAACTCATGAAATCCCCTGGACTCAATCAGGAGACTGTCCGCGATCTCTTGCGCACTGCCACACCCGATCGTGTCCTGCGCTTGATCGGGACAAGCCACCCTGCTGATATCGCGCTCCTCTTTAAGGATCTCGAAGCGGCCGAGGTGCGCGTCCTCTTGGACATACTCTTTTCCGTGCGCAGAGCGGCTAAGACGCTCAAAGAACTCCCCGCTGACCTCCTTCCAGACATCCTCGCCTTGATCGAGGACGAAAAGGTGGCCCATGTCATCGCCCGGGCCGATCCGGACGACGCGGTGACTTTTATTGACAGCCTCCGGGAGGAAAGAAAAGAGAGGATCCTCGCGCTGGTAGACCCTGACCGAAGGGAAAGCGTTCGGCAGTTGACGAGTTACCCGGAGGGGACAGTCGGGAGGATCATGACCACCGACTATCTGGCCCTCCCACCTACCACAACGGCCCAGGGAGCCATTGACAGGATCCGTGAGCGGGGGGAGTTAGAAGCCTTTTTCTATCTCTATGTCGTCGACGAAGCAGGGAGGCTTCTCGGCGTAGTCCCCATTCGCAACCTCGTCATTGCACCGCAGAATCGCATGCTGGGCGAAATTATGATCACCGACCCGATTCGGGCAGAGGTCTCGATGGATCAGGAAGAGGCCGCCCGCCTGGTCTCCAAATATGAGCTATTGGCTTTGCCCATTGTGGATAACAAGGTCCGTCTGGTCGGCATCATCACCGTGGATGATGTCATTGACATTATCCATAAAGAGAGCACCGAGGACATGTACAAGATGGCCGGATTACAGGAGGAGGACCGTGTGTTTACTCCCCCGAGCCGATCCATCAGGATGCGTCTACCTTGGACGATCTTAAACCTGCTGACAGCGAGCCTGGCAGCATCCGTTATAGGGCTATTCGAAGGAACGCTTGTAAACGTGGTTGCCCTAGCGACCTTCTTCCCCATCGTAGCCGCCGTGGGAGGCAACGCTGGTATTCAAACCTTAACGATTATAATCCGGGGCATTGCTCTGGGGGAACTGGAGTTCTCTTCAGCGTGGCGGGCGGTAGTCAAGGAAGTATCCGTCAACTTGGGCATCGCGGCCTTTGCCGGTGGCCTAGTGACCCTTTTAGTAATCTTTGTTTGGAAGGAAAACCCTTTTTTAGGATTGATCGTGGCAATGGCGATGATCATCAATCTGGGATTGGTCGCGGGCCTTTTCGGCGCCCTGATTCCCTTAACCCTCAACCGGCTGAAGTTTGACCCTGCCGTTGGCTCAGGAGTCATCGTCACCGGTCTTACCGACTTCTTTGGCTATTTCTCCTTTCTGTCCCTGGCGCAGATCTTCCACGTTTACCTTGCCTGATTTCTTGTCTCTCAACCGATAGCCGACGGCTTCGGACTCTTTCTTAAAATAAAAACAACCCCGCCAATCAGGCTGTCGAGGGCGACCAGGATAAACCAGAGGAGTCCGAAGGCAATGGCCTTTTCTGAGCTGACATCGATCTGCTCGAGCAAATATTTGTAGCCGAACTCACGCAATCCGATCCCGTTGAGGCTGATCGGAAGCGCGCTAAATACTCCCACCAACGGATAGAGAATAAAGCAATAGGACCAGGGGATCTCTAGATCGAGGGATCGACCCAGAAGGATTTGCGCCCATGCTTGAACAAAGTGGACGATCAAGGACAGGATAATGGTTTGCAGTATAACTTGCTGATTGCGCCAATAGACCTCTAGCCCTGTGGCGAGATTTTTTATCAGTGGATATTTCACCCATTCCAGGAGACGGTTGAAAAACGGTAGCAACATCCAACCAAGGAAAAACCCTATCGCGAGCGCAAAGGTAAGATAACGAACGATGACAGGGAGAGGATAATTTGAGAAAAGCGTCAGCGCCACAGCTCCAATCCATACCAGGACAGCCAGCCCTATGGCTCGATCTGCTAGCACAGAAATGAGGGCAGACCCCGTGCGGCCTGTCCAGGGCACCTCCTGGGTCTGATTACCGCCGCGGGCCAAGTAAAAAACCCGGCCGACATCCCCGCCCACGGTGCTCGGAGCAAACAAGTTGAAGAACATGCCAATGAAGTAGAAGGAGAGAAATTCCTTAAAGGGAAGCCTGAAACCGAGGGGTCGTGCAAGTAAGACCCACCGCAGGCAGCTCACAAACTGGCTCAGGATATAGCTCACCAGAATAAGCGCAAGATAAGAAAGGTGAGCGGAGGTCATCACCTGTAGGAGTTTAGAAAGGTCTATCTGTGACAAGAGGAAGGAGAGAAGGCCCAAGCTCACAAGAACCTTCAGCAGGAACATGAGGGTGGAGCGGTTCATGGCCTCCTCGATCTCTTTACCCCGAAGCTCTCTTCCGAGCGCACCCTGATTCCATTCTGCCGCAGCCAATGAGTAAAGAGCCCCTCCCCGAGGGACAGCTTGCCATCACGATAGATCCGCCTGACCCCGCAGGAAGGACTTTTCTCTTTAAGGATAGCCTCTGTGGCCTCTAACGAAAGCGCCTTTCGTAGCGCCTTGGTGATTCCCTTCATGAGACTGGCCGTTCGATCTTTTCCCCGGTTGTCTTTAATCCTGGCCTTGCCCTCGGCCAACTTAGAGGCCCCGCCACCGTGAAAC
>JBOHVJ010000490.1:0-9337 GCA_050735075.1 Binatia bacterium | reverse complement strand
CCTTATTCCTCTCCCCCTCCGCGCAGGGGGAGAGGAAAGGGTGAAGGGGAACGGAGTAAGAAAATATTGGCAGCGCAAGGACGCCGACCGTGATTTCCAGGAGAAAGTTGTTCATTTTGGCTGTGGTGATAACGGGGCTCTTGATGGGCACAGGCTATACTGTCTGGAGGTTCATCGGAGGCCGGGGGGACTTCGTTGTGTCGGGTATCATCGAGGCCGACGATGTTCACGTGGGCTCCAAGATAGGGGGACGGGTGCTGAAGGTCGTGACGCGCGAAGGGCAGAGCGTTAAAGCGGGCGATGTGCTTGTCCTATTGGAGCCAAACGAGTTGAACGCCTCCTTGGCAGAGGCCCAAGCCTCGCTGAGGCAGGCCGATGCCAGGCATGCGCAACTCGCGGCGGGTTACAGGGTGGAAGAGATTGAGCAGGCTGAGGCTGCCGCGAAGCAGTACCAGGACGAGCTGGAGAAAGTCATCTCCGGGCCGCGCCAGCAGGAGATCGATCAAGCCAGAGCGGAGTGGCTCGCCACTAAGGCGCAACACGAGAATGCGCAGAAGTTTAAGCAGCGCATGAGAGACCTCATCGATCGGCAATTGATAGCCCACCAGGAATACGATGACGCCAAGACCAAGGCTGAGGAGGCCGAGCAGAAGATGCGATCCGCAAGGGAACGGTACGATCTGCTCCTTGCGGGAACCCGTAAGGAAGAGATTGCCCAGGCACGCCACCGCTTGGCCGAGGCTGAGGCAAGGCTCAGGCAACTCCGCAGCGGTTATCGCAAGGAGGAGATCGCCCAGGCAAAGGCAGGTGTGGAAATGGCTCGGGCCCGAGTCGAGCTCCTAAAAACCCAACTCGACGAGACCGTCGTCAGGTCCCCGGTAGACGCCGTGGTTGAAGTCCTTGACCTCGAACCCGGGGATCTTGTGGCGGCAGGGAAGCCGGTAGCCACCCTCCTACGCACGGGTAGCTTGTGGGTGCGTGTTTTTATTCCGGAGGCAAGATTGGGGCTTGTCAAGCCGGGGTTAAAGGTAAAGATCAGGGTGGATTCTTTCCCTGGCAGGAATTTTTCTGGAGTCGTGCGTCGCATCCATCGCCAAGCCGAATTCACCCCGCGCAATGTCCAGACTACCGAGGAGAGAGTGCTTCAGGTTTTTCAAATGGAAGTGGTGGTCGAAGATCCAGACGGAGTCTTGAGGCCAGGCATGAATGCGGACGTGACGGTTTCTAAAAAGGGCTAGAAGAATTCTCTTCAGGCTCCTCACGAGCTTCGGTCAACAGTGGAGCCTAGTGGGATGAATAAGACAAGCTACCGGAATTCCAGACATTAATGCAGACAGTCATTAAGGCGGAAAGGCTCACAAAGAAGTTCGGAGATCTGCTCGCGGTTCAAGACGTGAGCTTGGAAATTTCTCAAGGCGAGATCTTTGGCTTTCTCGGTCCCAACGGATCGGGAAAATCCACGGTTATCCGCATGCTGTGCGGGCTGCTTCAGCCGACGGCGGGTAGGGCTGAGCTAGATGGGCTTGATGTCGTAAGTCAGACAGAGGAGGTAAAGAAACGCATCGGTTATATGTCCCAGCGCTTCAGTCTCTACGAAGATCTCACGGTGGAAGAAAACCTCGATTTTTATGGCACGATCTATGGACTTGGCGGGGACTCTCTTAGAGAACGCTGCCAAAGCCTTGTCGATCTGGTCGGTTTGCAGGAGCGCGAGGAACAGATAGTTAGGACTTTATCGGGAGGCTATAAGCAGCGTCTGGCTTTGGCCTGCTCGCTTTTACATTCGCCAAAGATAATATTTCTCGATGAACCCACCGCAGGGATCGATCCGGTCGCACGGAGAGAGATCTGGGATCTTCTTTTTCGCCTCGCTGGCGAAGGGACAACCCTCTTTGTTACTACCCACTATATGGACGAGGCAGAACGGTGTTCACAGGTTGGCTACATCTATAACTCCAGGCTGATGGCCTTCGGCAGGCCCCAGGAGCTCAAGGCGCTTCCAGAGGTAACACCGGGGGATGCGGAATGGTTAGAGCTGTCCTGTGACGAGCCGACCCGGATTTTGAGTTTGTTGCGGAAGGAGCCGCGTGTCATGGACGCGACCATCTTTGGCGAGACCATTCACGTCCTCGCTCACAAGGGGAGTAATGGCGAAATCATAAAGGACCTTTTGAGGGCAGAGAAAATCGGTGGCGTTGAGTACCGCCACGTCACCCCCTCTCTCGAGGATGTCTTTGTCACCTTAACCCGTCAGCGCCGTGGCCGTCTTGGAGGCTAATGAAATGTTCGCAGGACTTCTAGCTGTGCTAAGCAAAGAGGTCATCCATATCCGAAGAGATCCTGCAACCAGGTTTGTCTTCGCGATACCCTTAATTGAGCTTTTAATCTTTGGCTATGCTATCGACATGGATGTCAAAGATATCTCCGCCGTAGTTTTTGATCTGGACCAGCGAAGGGAGAGTCGCGAGCTAATCAAAGAGTTCGAAAATACCCGTTATTTTCGCGTGACGGGCCAAGTCCATTCAAAGGAAGAGATGGAGAGGGCTATCGTGAGCGGCCGCGCCAAGGTAGGGATCATGATCCCGCCGGATTACTCTGAAGATCTGACTCGTGGGCACCAGGCGCGGGTGCAGGTGTTGATCGATGGCTCTGACTCGACCGTGGCCACACGGGTACTCAATGCCAGTCAGACTTTGGGGCTTATGAAATCGCTTCAAAGGGCGGGATTCACAGAAAAATTGATGGCCATCGATATAAGGCCGCGTCTTCTTTTCAATCCAAATCTGGAAAGCGCAAATTTCTTTGTCCCAGGGGTCATCGGCGTCATCCTTCAGATCGTGACGTTGTTTCTCACCTCCTTTTCTATTATTAGGGAGAGAGAGCAGGGGACTCTGGAGCAGCTTCTAGTGACTCCTGTTTCGAAGGGCGGCCTGATTCTAGGAAAACTCCTCCCATACTACGCGATCGGTTTTATTCAGACCCTCCTAGTGCTCCTCGTGATGGTGGCTCTTTTCCGCGTCCCAATTCGGGGCTCGGTTACCCTGCTGCTTTTTCTCGCCAGTATCTTTCTCATTTCTGCATTAGGGATGGGCATCCTGATCTCCACTTTGGCCCGCACTCAAGGTGAAGCGATGCAGGTTTCCGTATTGTTCATGCTGCCATCTGTCCTTTTGTCCGGCTTTGTTTTTCCTCGGGAGTCCATGCCTTACCCAATCTACCTTTTAAGCTTTTTAATCCCGGCGACCTATTATATTGAGATTCTGCGCGGGATCATCCTGCGGGGTGCCGGCTGGTTTGCGCTTTGGGACGAGGCGTTGATCCTGACGCTTTTCGGTGTCCTCTTCATGGTGGTGAGCGGATGGCGCTTCAAGAAGCACCTGGGGTAGGTAAATTTGGAGTTTCGGGTTTCGCGTTTCGGGTTATAAAGGAAACAGCTCATCCAAAATCCTGCAGATTGGTTAACAACCTTTAATGCAAAGATATGTTCCTTCTCCCCTTGCGGGAGAAGGTTAGGATGAGGGGTCTCGCACGGGCGCGAGAAACGAGCACGAATTTACTGCCAGATCCGTTGAATGAATCCTTCTTTCTCCAGCTCCTGCATAAAACGAAAGTCGATGAATTGGCCGGGTTGAGCCGAGGCTGCTCTCGGGTCCGTCTCTGCTATCTGGCTTAGCACGGTCTTCACTGCCTCCGGGGATGGATAGGGGACCTTGGGAATGTGACGCAAGACATAGAGGTCGTAGACCGCCTCGAGAAACGGGCGATCGTTATTCCGTAGAAATTTTCTAAAGACCTCAATGCTGAAGGCGCGCTGGGTTTTGGCGTAGTGGATCCCTTCAACGTAACCGCGTAGGAATTTTCTAACTGCATTCTCATTGCGCTTGATGAAGGAGCGGGTCGTGCCGATTGCTGAGGTGGGAAAGGTAAGTCCCAGGGCTGAGATGTCTGCGAGTTCCGTAAAACCCTCTTTACGCGCCAGGATGGTAAATTCGGCGTTGAGCATCGCCGCGTCCAGCCCGCGGCCCTTAAGGCCTGCCATCATCTCTGGCATACCGCCCATCTGGATCACCGCGAAGTCCCGGCCGCGTTTTAATGGCCATTTCTCCTCAGCGTAACGCAACGCGAAATCGGTTGCAGAGCCAAAGCGAGTGATTCCGATTCTCTTCCCTTTTAGTTCTTCGATCTGACGGATATCCGGGCGGGCGATCAAGAAGAATGGGATGACATTCATGGTACTGGCGACAATGACGAGATCGCCGCCAGCCAAATTGGAGTTGACCACAGCCCCTCCGGTGAAAACTCCAATAGGGACCTCGCCTGACTGCACGACTTGTGCGGCCCTGCCACCTCCTCCCACGTAGAGCAGCTCGACGTCGAGCCCATGCTTCCGGAAAATCCCTGCCTCATAAGGGATCAACACGGAAACCTGAGATCCGATGGCGCTATAGATGACGCGGATTTTTTCAAGCGATGGCTTGACCTGTCCGTCCGATGTCCGAGACAAGAGACACAAGAGAAAGGAGAGCCCTATCCCCAGAATTTTTGGTCCCATACAGCCTCCTGCGGAATTCCCGCCTTCTCTGCTCGGCGGGCCGGTACACATGCGGGTAGGATATTGCCGAAGGACTCTTGCCGTCAAGGCATCTCAGTGTAGACGACTCAACACTTGCCAACGGGGATATAGGCTCAACGTTTGGCGACGCCCTCGGTGCCGTAGGTGACGTGGTAGACCGCACCCGCGTAGTCGTCCGAGACCAAGAGCGAGCCGTCTTTCATGACCTGCACGTCGACCGGGCGCCCAATGTACGCGTTGTTCTGGAGGAAGCCGGTGAGGAACGGCTCGATCGACTTAACGGAGCCGTCCTTGTTCAGCTTCGCGATCACAACGTCGCCGCCGATCTTTTTCGTCCGGTTCCAGGAGCCGTGCCGCGCGATGAAGATGGCATGGCGGTATGCGGCAGGGAACATGCGGCCCGTGTAGAAGCGCATGCCCAGCGCCGCACTGTGGGGGCCGAGCAAGGCGACCGGCTTGACGAACTCGTCGCACGAGTGGCCCCAGCCAACTTCGCGGTCCGTGAAGTTGCCCTGGTGACAGTACGGGAAGCCGAAATGCTGGCCGACCTTGGTGACGCGGTTGAGCTCGTCCTCGGGCAGGTCCTCCGACAGCCAGTCGCGGCCATTGTCGGTGAAGTAAAGCTCCTTCGTCACCGGGTGCCAGTCGAAGCCGACCGATTGGCGGACGCCGCGCGCGACCACTTCCGCGCCGCTGCCGTCGAGGTTGATGCGCCGGATCTGCGCGTTTTCCTCGGGCGGGATGCAGATATTACACGGCGCGCCGACGTTGAAGTAGAGCTTGTTGTCCGGGCCGATGGCCATGAACTTCCAGCCATGCGACTGATGATTGGGCAGGTCGTCATAGATGACGACGGGCTGAGGCGGGTTGTCGAGGTTGTCCTCGATCTTTTCGAGCTTCGAGATCTTGGTGCCTTCGGCGATGTAAAGCGTGCCGTTATGGAAGGCGAGCCCGTTCGGCCGATCCATCCCCGACGCGATGACCTTCGCCTCGCGTTTTCCGTTCCGGTCGACGATGGCATAGACCTTGTCGAGCAGACGGTTGCTGACGAACACGGTCCCCTTGTCACCGAGCCTGAGCGAGCGCGCATTCGCGATGCCGCTGGCATAGACCTCGACCTTGAAGCCCTTGGGCAGCTTGAGCTGTGGGGTCGGCAGCTTGTCCGGCGGTGCCGGAGATGGCGGCGGCTGGATGCTGCGTAACTTTTTCGCCACTTCGGCGTTGGGAATGTCGGGGCGCCCGGGCACCGTGGTGGGCTGCGGCTGCATGGTTGGTGCCGGTTTTCCCCCACGGGGTAATGCGGGTGGCGGGGATGCCGCAGGGGGCGCGGCAGGCTGGCCTGACGGTTGGTCTTGCGTCTGCTGCGCGAACGCCAGCACCGTCACTAGCAGAGTACCAAGGATTCCGGCGACCAGAAGGCTTCGCAGGGCTGAAGAGCGTACGGTCATAACAGTCCTCCTCTCTGTACTACTATAGTTGAAAATTTGCGTACCTGGCGCAAATTTTCTGACAGCCATTCTCATGGGTGCACCATTCGACGAAACATTTTCTAACCAGGAAGAGCGCGAAGGTCACGAAGAATTCGGATATCTCTGTTTTTAAACTTCCTGCTCTTCGTGTCCTTCGTGGTGAAATTTGTTTTTTCGTGGATACTTTCCCCCACGACGCAATGCGGTCGGCGTCGGGAGGGGAACAATCTCCCTCGAAAAGCAATCAGCGCGTGGCCACCCGACACGCCCATTGGTGATGCGATAGCACAATAGACATTTCAAACGCACTTTTCAAGCTCGACGCATGGGCAAGATTATCCCGTGATACTATCAGCGAGGGCTATGCATTACGACAGTGTGTGATTGCAAGACCTGCCCCCGTTTCTCTTATGCGTTTCTCCTTTATTCAGAGTAGTCACATACCTCACCCTAGAGGCTAACGCTCTGCGTGAGCGGCGTCTCCACCAACGCTTCGGAAAATCGTAATCTCTCTCGCTGTCCGCTCCACGCTAGTATTATACGCCGCAATCTTAGTCCAGTCGGCTCCCATACACGTACTTGATGGGAATAGATGATAAATCGACACCTTCGAGACAACGAACATTGATACCCCAAAATTCTGGAGCTGTACGCGGACGGCGGAAAGGCAAGATTCCGCAGTTAGGACAGAAATAATCTTTGGCAGTCTTAGTATGCCACTGATATAGAGACAGCTCTTCGATTGGCGTTAACAGACGAAAACATTTTTCTTCGACACGATGGATAAGGGCACCTCTTCGACGACATATTGAACAGTCACAAACTCGGACGTGATCGAGATCAGCGTCGACTTCGAACTGAACTTTACCGCAGTGACACGAACCTTTGTATGTCTGTTTCATGGCGTATAACGCCAAGCTCAGAGAGCCCCCAGAGAGCCCAAGGTGTCAAGTCTGCTGTTGGGGTCGGTAACCGGGGTCGCCTTCTACGACTCAACAATTTTGAAACAGAGATATAGAAGTCGGACCCCAGCGGCTTTTTCCAGGCGATTCATTCCAAAACGTTTAAAGCAGCCGCTGCTCTCCCTAGTGGCTTGTCGAAGGTCCAAAGGGTACATCCGGTGAGAAGCGTGGAAGCCAGGAGGTGTGCGTCTGTCCACCCCAAACCTCGACCATGTAAGCGTCGTCCCTCTAAGAGGTGCAACACTTCCTCGTGTTCCGCGACCTGAGCTTGAGGCAAAGCTCTCAACAGACTCAGTACTTCCTGTCGGTTACGCAACGTCCCACAAGCCAACTCACCTACAACGAACGGGTGGCAGAACACCTGTTCCTCATCAAGCAAAGACCTCAGCCGCTTACTTCCTTTGCGAAGATGCTGAATCCAGACCGACGTGTCGACCAAAATCATGCCGGACGGCTGACACGCCGCCTTCGGATAGGCCGGAGCCCCTTCTCAGTTCCTCCGAGCTCCGCTAATCGGCGAGCACTCGCTCTGGCAATGAGCGCTTCCAATCCCAGGCGCACAAGCGAGGTCTTTTCCTTAACTCCGGTGAGTTTGGCGGCGTGACGTAAAAGGGAATCCTCGATATTAAGTGTCGTTCTCATATGCATCAGCATGTGCCATCCATGCATACAAGTCAAGGGCGACAACCGGAGAGATAACTACTAAGTGAGTCGGTCAGTCTATCCCCGCCGACGATTTGATACCTATAGGCAATCCTATAATCTTTTTCGCCACTTAACAAGAAAAATCCCAACCCGACAAACACTGCACTATTGTCAGCCTTTTCCGGCTACAGTCGGCCCGAATCAATCCTAAGTTGATCCGCTGGACTATGAACTCCCTTACCGCCGCGATTCAAAACATGGGTATAGATCATCAAAACTTCCGCGTGAGCATGCAGGTCCGATTTTAGCCATGTCGATGGAACGCTGTGGGTTTTCAGGGCAGCAGCAGATCTTGTTGGCAGAGGACGCAGGGCGTGGTATGTCTAAGTCGTGTTAAAGGAAAGCGCGCTGGTTACAGTTTTTCTTAGTATCCTTTTTCTGGCTCTCCCTTCGCTGGCCCAGGAGCGGGTTAAGCTTCGGGTCAGCACCGCCACGAAAACTCTTGGCTACGGTCCGCTTTGGGTGGCGTCGAAAATGGGTTTTTTCGAGCGCCAGGGGCTGGATGTTGAGTTAGTGCTCATCCGCGGCTCGGATGTAAACGTACAGGCTCTTGTCGGCGGATCCATCGAGATCTCAGGTGGCGCTGCGGATGCGCCGATCGCAGCCGTAGAGCGGGGCCTTGACTTAGTGATTATCGGCGGGATCATCAATGGACTCACCCAGTCGATCATGGCAGGAAAGAAATTCATGACCTATGAAGATCTACGCAAAGCAACCATAGGCGCTATCAGTCTGACTTCCGGAGTTACCTTTGCCTTGAGATGGGTGCTGAAGACCAAGGGTCTTGAGTACCCACGGGATTATAGGCTCCTCGTGATAGGGGGGTCCCCCCAAACCTATGCAGCCTTGACCACTGGCCAGATCGATGCTGCGGCCCTTTCACTGCCGCTTAACTATGCGGCCGAAGAGTTAGGCTTTAATGAAATCGGGCGGTTCATAGACGTCATTCCCAATTACCAGCTAGCTGTGCTTTCGATGAAGCGTACCTGGGCTGAGAAGAATAAATCTCTCCTGGTCCGCTTTATGAAAGCCATGGCTCTGACCATGCGCTGGCTTCACCAGAACAAAGATACCGCCGTGGACTTTCTATCCCAAGAGATGAAGCTCAAACGCGAGCATGCGCGAAAGGGTTGGGAGTTTTATACAGGAAATCGCATCTGGCATCCCGAAGGCGACGTCAACACAGAAGGGCTTAAAAGTACGATTCAGATATTCTGGGAAGTCAGCCAATCCAAAGGACCCATGCCCAGCCCAGCGAAGTATGTAGATCAGAGTTATTTGAAGGAAGCATTGAAGGATCTGGGAAAATAATTTTGGACGCACACTAATGGAGGATGCTTATTCAATAGTTGCAGGCTATGCCACCATAGGGCAGGGGGCTGGCCCTATGATCGTGACAGAGCGAGCCGGACTATTTGCCAAACATGGACTCCAGGTGAAGAGCCGGTTAATGCACGGGGCGAGAGGTGTAGTGCGTGGTCTTATGGACGGAGAGATCCAGTTTGGCAATCTCGCAGCCCCGGCTTTGCTTCGGGCGGTTTTGGTCGAGGGGGCTGATCTTGCTTTTCTCACTGGCGGCATCAACCAGCAGTTTTTAATGGGTAGGCCGGGCATCGAGAGCCACAGAC
>JBOHVJ010000489.1:0-3566 GCA_050735075.1 Binatia bacterium | reverse complement strand
GAGCTACCTCTACCGTCTTGATGTCCTCAACAAAAAAACCCCTGATGATAGGGATCTTCTGTGCTGCTTGCCAATTGCGGTAGGTATCAACTTTCGGCAGCAGACTCTCGTCTAGCTTCTCGATCTTCTCTTCGCTCTGCTTCGACATGGAACTTCTCCTTTCCGTTTTATTACAGCTAAGGGGTTGTTTAAAATTAAATTTTCCAATTTTACATCCTGTCATTCTGAACGCAGCGTAGCGGAGTGAAGAATCTCGGTCGAGATCCTTCGCGTTGCTCAGGATGACAGAAACTCGCGTGACAATGCATTTGTAAACTTTATTATTTCACAGACCCTAACTGCTGATTGCTGAATCCTTTATTTCCTCTTTTGTTCATTCTCCTTCATGATCTCTCTTCCGAGTTGAAAAATAGGCGCCATGTCGGCAAACTCGGGACGGACCACATCGAAGTACTTTCGTCCCTCAATCAATCGGTTGCTCACAGGGACGTCATCCTTGGGAATATCGATTCTTCTCGAATTAGCGGGATCGTCCGGATCACCTAGCCTTTGCAGCGCGATCTGCCCCTTGCGAGAAAGGAGCCAGTTGATAAAAACCTTAGCCGCGTTGGGGTGAGGCGCCCGGTTCATGAGGCTGAGGGAGCCACCGCCGGTGGAAAAACTCCCGCCTTCCTTCCAGGCGGTGGTATCGAACTCGTCTGCAGGTAGTCCTTGATTCTTGGCCCGGAGCGCGTCTTTGCATCCCATGCAGATGGCAAATTTCCCCTGGGCCAGCCAGTCGGTCATCTGGCGGAAATTCTTGCTGAAGGTGATCTCCATTCCGCCAAAAAACCGCTTGATAAGTTCCGGGCCCAGTTCTTGATGGTAGTAAAGAAATTGCATCGTCGCCCCAAGCCCGGTATCCGCAGGACTCAACGAAACGATCTTCCCCTTCCACTTGGGATGAACAAGGTCCCAGTGGGACTTGAACTCCTTTGGATTGACGAGATTGGAATTATAGGAAAGCTGGGCTGAACTCGAGTTGGCCAGATAGGCGAAAATGTATCTGCCCTCAGGGTCCGCGTAGCGGTGCTCCGCTCCGTACCACTTGGACTCATCCACCACCTCAGGGAGGAGAAGCGCAGGCTTAATGGGATCGAGGGCCTTAGCCTTATAAAGCATGTTAAAGTTGGTGTTGGCGCCGGAGCTGAAGAGATCGGCAATATATCTCTCCGCTCTCCTCTCGGTGAGAATCCGGGTCGCCATCTCCCTTCCGGTGCCGGTTACAGAAACCACTTTAATCTCAGGATATTCATTCCTGAAGGCTTCCAAGAGACGCTCGTAACGATAGATGTAGACAACCACCTGCCCCTCTTTCTTGGCTGCCTGAAGGGTCTTCTCCCATTCTTTGCTCCAGCCTGCCTGTGCCCCGGCAGACAGGTCAGAGTGCCCGAGGGCTTGGCCGACGAGGCCTAAAAGAAAAAGGAGAGCAAAACTACCCCACATTGCTTTCTTTTTCATCAAAAAGTGCATGTCCGGCCTCCTCCTTACTTCTTCTTTCCCATTGCCTCCTCAATAATCCTAAGTGCCGGGTTAATGTCAAGATACTCAGGCCGATAGGCTGCGAGGAATTTCTGGCCTGTCACAAGGCGATAAGCGGGAGGGACATGATCTTTGGGGACATCCTCCCTCAGAGAGGTCGTAGCATCTTGCTCAGAAAAGATCGCCTGGAAATGGATCTGACCCCCTCTAGACAGAAGCCAGTTGATAAGAACTTTGGCGGCATTCGGGTGGGGAGCTCGGTTGAGTAAACTGATGGAGCCTTGCTGTGGCCTAATGTAGAGCCCCTCTTTAAAGGCGGTGGGCAAAAACCGATCCACCGGGATACCCTTGCCTATAGCGTCCTCCGCGCGGGTAGCAAAAAGAGCAATGGCAAACTTCCCCACAGCCAACCAATCTACCAGTTGCCGAGTATCCCGCGAGAAGGCGATATCCATCTCGCCAAAAAGACGCGACAAGAATTCTGGACCAAGCTCAGGGTGATAATAAAAGAAACTCAAGCTGCTACCGCTCGCAACACCTCCCTGCTTCGGATCCATGGCAACCATTTTTCCTTTCCACTTGGAGTTCAGGAAATCCCGGTAGGACTTGATCTCCCTTGGATCCACAAGGCTTGTGTTATAGGCGACATCGGAACGGACACTCGCCTCAAAGACAAAGATATACTTTCGCTCTGGATCGGCGTAGTGGTGCTCTCCGTGAAACCAGCGAGACTTATCGACGACTTCGGGTAGAATCAGAAAAGGACCGATGGGCTCTAAGATCTTGGCGCGGTAAAATACTCTAAAGGGCGTCCCAACAGCCCCGAGGTAAAGATCCGCCAAGTATTTCCCGGCCCGTCGCTCGGCCATAATCCTAGGCGCGAGTTGATTTCCCCTGCCGGTTATCCCCGTGACTTTGATCTCCGGATACTGCTTTTGGAATTCCCGGAAAAGCGCATCAAAAGGACCAGTGGTGTGATATACAGTGACCTGTTCCTCCTTCTTTGCAACCGCCAGAGTCTTCTCCCATTCCACCTGCCAGGCTGTCTTTGTCTCTGCGCCTTGGGCTGAGGAAGCCAGCAAGACAGTCAGGGCAAAAACCGCTATTTCAGATTTTAGATTTCGGATTCTGGATTTCAGGGTTGGCATTTTTCTTTTCTTATACAATCGAAAATCTAAAATCGGCAATCTAAAATGTCATTTTTAAGCCTTTGGATCTACTGACTTCTGGCTATTGCATACTGTTATCTGATTACTTTATCCGCCCGCACCAAGACGTTAGGCGGAATCGTCAGGCCGATCTGCTTAGCGGCCTTCAGATTGACGATGAACTCAAACTTCGTCGGCTGCTCCACAGGAAGATCGGCGGGCTTTCTACCCTTTAGTATTTTGTCCACGTAGGTGGCGGCGCGCCGGAACATTTCGGCAAGGTTTGGTCCGTAGAACATAAGGCCGCCGTCTTCCACGAATTGGCCAGTATGGTAAACTGCGGGGAGCCTATTTTTAGCGGCCATCTCCACAATCCGCTTTCGATTGATATTGTTAACAGCCCCGGACGCGGTGGAAAGTCCTTCGACCCGCTCTCGGATCATCATTGAGAATGCCTGCTCGATCTGATCCGAATCTCGCGCCTCGACGGGTCGAAGCGTTATTCCCAACGCGGCAGCCGCGCCGCGCAACTGTTCCAATTCAACCTTATTGGATCGGTCCGCCGGGTTATACAGGAAAGCTGCCCGGGAGAGCTTGGGAACGGTCTCTTTAAGCAGTTCCAGTCGTTTCCCACCCAGCTCGGGCGCAAGGGAGGTGAGGCCCGTGACGTTTCCACCTGGCCGTGCGAGGCTCTCCACAAGCCCCGTGGATACAAGATCGGTAGTAGCAACGAAAACAACAGGCACTGTCGTGGTCTGCTTGGCGGCTTGGACCCCTCCGCTCAACACGAGAACATCGACCTTGAGCCGGACCAGCTCAGCGGCCAAAGCCGGGACCCGCCCAGATTTGCCTTCTGCCTGGCGCCGCTCAATGACGATATTCTTCCCCTCAACCCAA
>JBOHVJ010000488.1:0-1893 GCA_050735075.1 Binatia bacterium | reverse complement strand
CGAAAGAGAAGGGGGAATAAGCCGGAAGGAGATCACCGAGGACGGGCTATGCTGTATGGGTTACTGATGTTTCTGGTTATTGGTCTGATCGCCGGCCTGCTGGGCTTCGGGGTCATTGGAGCTACGGAGAAACCTTAAGGCGGTGCAAAAGGTATGTTAAGCCAACTTACAAGTGAGCGTGAGTCGATCAAAGAGCCGGCGCCAGAGCTGCCGTTTAAAAAATTCCGCATCGTTCTGATCAAACCCTCCAAGTACGACGACAACGGCTATGTGATTCGCTTTTGGAAAGGCGTGCTCCCGAGCAACACGCTAAACGTCCTGCACGGTCTGACCGAAGAGGTGAAAAGCAGTCGCGTATTCGGCGACCTTAGGATTGAGATCGTCACCTTTGACGAGACTGCAGAAAAGCTCCCGGTAAGAAAAATTATCCGCTGGAGCCGGCGCTCCTCTACCAAGCTCATCGTTGGGTTGGTAGGAGTTCAAACCAACCAGTTTCCACGGGCCTTCGCCCTGGCTCGGCAGTTCCGCGCTGCCGGGATCGATGTGATCATCGGCGGCTTTCACACCAGCGGCACGATCAACATGTTGGGCGAGCAGGAACCGGATATTCAGGCGCTGGTTAAAGAATCCATCTCGATTGTGTCCGGTGAAGTTGAGGAGAACTGGGCGGAGATCCTGTCAGACGCGCTCCAGGGCCGACTCAAGCCTATCTATTCATTCGCCCAAGACCTGCAAAACCTCGTTGACATCGGCAAGGCGCCGCTCCCCCGAATCAGTCCCAAAACGATGCGCCACTTTGCCAAACCCTCATTCGGCACCGCGGACACCTCCCGGGGGTGTCCTTTTGCGTGCTCCTTTTGCACCATCATCAACGTTCAAGGCCGTAAAATGCGCGAGCGCAGCCCCCGGAGCATCGCCGAGATGCTGCGCACGAACTATCGCGAACACGGAGTCTCCTTCTATTTTTTCACGGATGATAATTTTGCCCGTAAGAAACTCTGGCGTGAGACCTTCGAGGAAATCATCAAGCTAAGGAAAGAGGGCATCAAGATCGCTTTCATGATGCAGGTAGACCTCGCGCGCAAGCCGAAGGATTTCGTAAGTCTGGCAGCCGAAGCGGGCTGTACCCAGGTCTTTATCGGCATGGAGAGCGTGAATCCCCAGAACCTCGAGGCTGAAGGAAAAGGGCAAAATAAGGTCGACGAGTACCAGAATATTATCAACGAATGGCACGACGCCGGCATAGTCGTCCATACCGGGTACATCATCGGCCTCCCCTTTGACACCAAAGAGCAAGTGGCGCAGGACATCCGCTATCTTATGGATGTGATCCAGCCGGATCAGTCCTCTTTTTTCATGCTCACCCCCCTTCCCGGCTCCCACGATCACCGCGAGATGAACAGACGCGGTGAATGGATGGATCCGGATTTCAACAAGCGGGATTCCTTCCATGCGACCATCAAGCATCCCAACATGACCGCAGAGGAGTGGTTCCAGGCCTACGAAAACGCGTGGCAATCCTTCTATAGCAAGGAGAACATGATCAAGATCCTGGCGCGCTGGAACCATAAACCTAAGGCTTATTGGAATCTCATGTCGGTTTTTTTCTGGTATAAAAATGCCGCGCTCATCGAGAAAGAGCATCCGATGATTGCCGGCTTCTTTAGATTAAAGGACCGGCTCTCGCGCCGGCCCGGTTTTGCCATCGATCCCCTGGCGGTCCATCTCAGGAAGCGGACCAAGGAGGTCGTCGCTCACTTCATTTCCTGGGCCAAATTCCTCAAGGAGATGGAAGAGGTTTGGTTGCAGACGCGGAAGAAGAGCGAAAGAGAAGAAAGATGGCTCGCGGAGGCGCAGCGAATTCAAGGAGAGATTTGGCAGGCTCTAAAGATC
>JBOHVJ010000487.1:0-8471 GCA_050735075.1 Binatia bacterium | reverse complement strand
GGTCTATGGTGGAGCTCACCGCCTGTCCAACTTCTCCCAAGGCCCTCAATTCTTCCACCGATCGAGCCAAGTCGCGCGTGCGAGCCTGCAGTTCCTGGAACAGGCGCACATTCTCGATGGCGATGACGGCTTGGTCCGCGAAGGTTTTCAGGAGGGCAATCTGCTTGTCGGAAAAGGGGCGAACCTCCGAACGGCGAATTACGATTGCACCAATGGGATCGCCCTCTCGCAATAGTGGTGTAGCTAGGATAGTCCGGGCACCAGTGCGTTCCTGCAGCTCCTTGGACTGCGGAAACTCGCTATCAAACTCAGCCGTAATGTCATGGACATGAATCGTCTCCCGGTCGATGACGGCTCGGCCACCTACATGGCCTCGGCTAACAAGCCTTCCCTCAAAGATATCGTAAGGTGTAGGCATTGATCCATAAGACGCCACTCGACGAAGGACATCACCCTCAAGGCGAATGATTTGGGTATCTGTTGCGTCACATAGTCGCGCAGCATTCTCTGCGACAGTATTCAATACGGGCTGGATGCCCGTCGGTGAGCTAGCGATAACGCGTAAGATTTCGCCCGTGGCCGTCTGCTGGTCCAATGCCTCTTTGAGTTCCCAGTCGCGAGTCTCGAGCTGCTGATGGAGCTGTTTTAGCTCCTCCTTGAGGCGCTTGACCTCGGCGGCAAGTCTTCCAGGCCTGCCCTGCTTTCGGACTTTGACTTGTTTAGCCATGTGATCTCGCTCCAGCGTTGAAACGGCCCTTGTCCTGACCGGTTGCAAGCATTCGCGGTTGCCTTTCTGCTGGGAGGCTATCCGAGTATGAACTTGTGTGTCAACTCGAGGCTACCTTCGATACGTGTCCTAACTCGGATTATTCACCGCTGAACATCGGCCTCGGCTGCTTTCGCCCTTGGCGGCCTTCGCGACTCTTCCGTGTGCTTCGCGTCCTTCGTGGTCAAAAAGTTGATCACCACGAAGAGTCTAGGGCGGCTACGCCGCAACCAAAGCAGCAATCGTTATTTCACCACAGAGGCACAGAGTTCGCAGAGTTCGGAGTATTTTTTGATCAAAAACTCTTTACTCCGCGCCCTCCGCGCCTCCGCGGTGAGTTCTTGCGCTGTTAGAAATTTTCGCAAGCTGCGAAAACTTTTAAGCATAGTATTACAAAGGTCACGAAGTTTCTAATTCATCGCGCCAAGCCTGTCCTGAGCGAAGTCGAAGGAACACCAAGAGCGCAAAGGATGCTTTCTTATCCTTCCTTCAGGGTTGATCCCTGCGGGCTACAGTCTGTGATGATCTTTCCTCGGTCCATGAATAATTTGTCTTAACCTGCGGACTCGGCCACAAGCAAGCTGGCTCCCGCCGCCCCGGTTAGGGGCTTGTGATCCACTTTTCGCCAGCCTGTCTGGCGCAGCCATGATAGCGCCTCCTCGGTGCTGTAGACATCGCCTTCACCAGACGTGGTCATGAAGGAGCCTGTCATTAAGGCGGCGAACAGCGGCTCAGTGTGGGTAGAGTTGGTCCAGAAGTCTACGATCAATAGCCGCGCGCCGTCAGGCACGCTTCTCCGTATGCGGTTGAGCAGGTCTATGTTCTGCTCTTGAGTAAAGAGATGCACAATATTGGCCAGTAGGACGGCATCGTGGCCCGTAGGGATGGGGTCGATAAAGAAGTTGCCTTCTACAACCTGGACACGGTCGCCGAAAGGAGCTAACCGCCTGCGAGTTACTGAAGTGATATGCGGTCGGTCATAGACTGTAGCTCCCAACCCCGTGTAGCGTCTCAATATCACCTCCACGAACGACCCCGTCCCGCCCCCCAGGTCTAGCAAGCTGCGGTGTGGGATGAAGTCATAAGCCGCTACTAGCGCCTGTGCCGCCATGGTTGTGATCTTCTCCATGCCTGCGTAGTAGTATTCCTTCTCGCCTTCTGCAATTTCATACTTGCCGAAGACCGGCTTATCGAAACGGACCGCCTCCTCGAATTTCTCCCATCTACGATAACTGAAAAGGTTGAAGAAACGCATGGCTGGCCGCAGGTCAGAGGTGGGGTCGCGCCCGCTCAAGAATAGGTCCGCTTCGGGACTGTTGCGGTATTGGCCTTCCACTCGCTCCAAGAAACCCAGCGCCACCATCGCGTCTGCGACCATCCGTAACGTTCTGCGTGGACTCCCGGTGCGCTGTGCCAGCTCGTCCACAGTGGCAGGTCCAGATGCCAGTTTCTCAAACAGTCCAATCTCGGTAGCAGCAAACAAATGCTTCGCCGCCATGAAACCGGTGGCGACCTGAAATATCGGGTCATGTGTTACATTGTTCATCGGTTACCTCCTCGATCGCCGTCTAGTTTCGTTACTTGCTCAGTTGGAGAGCAACCGCTGTGCCATCCAGAGGGATCGACACTCACTTAAGTAACGTCATGAATTCGCGGGCGAATTTCCGGAGAGGGCTTTTAATCAGGCGCGGGAGAGTAGTGAGAAGGTAACCTTTATCTTACCTCTCGGTAACCAAAAACTTACCACAGGTCGTTTTGGATCTTAGACTGATTTGGGATTGTTGCCTAAATCAAATTGAGCCGATAGAATATGCATTGACATTGACAGGGCAAGATCAATTGACCATAATAGTCACAAGTGTCTGGCTAGAAAGGGAATTGCATGAAGACTGCAACGGTATCGAAGCTCAAAGCGTCTCTCAGCGAATATCTGAGACGAGTAAAAGCAGGTGAAGAAGTTTTAGTGACCGAGCGTGGGCGACCGGTTGCCAAGCTTACGCCTGCTGTAGGTCCCCATACATTTCCTGAGCACTTGGTCGAAATGGAAAAACAGGGGCTCATTAAGCTTGGTTCCGGGAAGTTGCCTAAAGGCTTCTGGAATCTTCCTAGACCCAAGGACCCTAGGGGTTTAGTTTTGAAAGCTGTTTTGAAGGAAAGAGGGGAGGGTTGGTGAAGTTTTGGGACACCTCCGCCATTGTTCCCCTATGTGTTAACGAGCCCGAATCTTCAGCAGTGAAGTCGATCCTTGCCAAAGACTCCTCCATAGTGGTCTGGTGGGCGACGCGGACTGAATGCATCTCGGCTTTCATGCGACAAACCAGCGAAGGAGGATTAACCGTGGCGAGTGAAAGACAGGCCCGTCAGGTCCTAACCACCCTAGCCACAAGTTGGATTGAAGTCCAACCGACCGAGCCCTTACGGGTAGCAACAGAGCGCCTGCTAGCAGTCCATACTTTAAGATCGGCTGATGCGTTTCAACTGGCCGCTGCTTTGGAGTGGCGCCGAAGGCAAACTGCGGAAACGCCCCTTGTTGCCTTCGACACCCGATTGCGGGAAGCGGCCTATAAAGAGGGATTTTCTCTTCTTCCTCCCGAGCTTCCTTAGTCATAGCCGCATTTCTCTTCGCTGGCGCAATAGGATACTGCTGAAGACTGCAAAGACTTGCACGTTCTCTGCCGTAAAATTAGCCTAATGGCATGAACGAACTGCGTAAAATCATTTCATCTCCTTCACAGCGAGAAGCTATCGCGCGGCTGATCAAGAAGAGCCCCTCACCTTCTCTTGCCCGAACTAACTTCGTTAGATTGATTGAGAGCGGGGGGCTGAGATCGTTTAAGAAGCTGCCCCAGACGCAACTTCCAGACCTGTTTCAACTTCTGGGGGGCAGTGCTTACCTGAGCGATATTTTGATTCGTAAAGGCCAAGATTGGCCTGATCTCTTTATCGAGCAAATCCAACTCCCGCAAAAAACCATCGCAGATCATCTCCGCGAGCTTTCTCCGCTGCTCAAAGAGGCACTGTCTCTCGATCGCTTCGCTCAAGCCCTACGCCAACACAAGCAGCAAGAGTTTCTCCGAATCGGCGCCAGGGACCTCTCCTCCTCCATATCCGTAGAGGAGACGATGAGGGAGCTGACAGCCCTGGCTGAAGCCTCCCTTGAGATCGCTTACCGCTTCTGCCGATCAGAGGTCGAAAAGGATTTCGGACTGTTAAGGCTTCCAGGGTCAGAAAAGAAAAACCGCTTTGTCATTTTGAGCATGGGAAAGCTGGGAGGAGAGGAGCTTAATTTCAGCTCCGACATAGACATCATTTATCTTTACGAGGAAGATGAGGGCGAGAGTGAAGGTGGCCGTAAGGGAAAAATTGGACCGCGAGGATTCTTCACAACTCTTGCGGAGAGAATCACCCAGGTCGTGGGAGAGATCACAGAGGAGGGTTTTATCTTCCGCATCGATCTCCGGCTTCGCCCCTTAGGGCGCCACGGTCCTCTGGTTCAATCGGTTGGCTCCGCCCTTCTTTACTATGAGTCTTGGGGTCAGTGCTGGGAAAGGGCCGCTCTGATCAAGGCCAGACCCTCTGCAGGAGATAAAGAGCTGGGAGCCAAGTTCCTGCGCGACATTGAGCCTTTCATCTACCGCCGCTACTTGGATTTCACGACTGTAGAAGAGTTGCGGCATATGAAAATGCGGATCGAACAGGAACTCCTCAGTCCACAGAACAAAAACAGAAATGTAAAACTCGGACGCGGAGGAATCCGGGAGATAGAATTTTTCACCCAGGCCTTGCAGCTCGTAAACGGCGGCTATGAACCACGCATTAGGCAGCATACCACTCTTCTCGCTTTGGATCTGCTTGCACGCTATGGCTACATCCCGCACAGAGAAAACAGCACACTCAATCATGCCTACCGCTTTCTCCGTGATGTAGAACACAAGATCCAAATGGTTCAGGAATCACACGCCCACTCGATTCCGCAGGGAGAAGAGGAGGAACGGGCGCTGGCTCGTCGCCTCAATTACTCCAGGAGGAAAGGAGCCGGCGAGCGAAAACTCTTCTGGCAAGACTATCGCAAACAGACCGCCTCTGTGCGCCGGGCCTTCAATAGACTTTTTTACGGAGCCCAAAAGGAGATCTCATCACAGACCAACTCTGGCATCGGAGAGATATGGAATGATTTGGATCAGGAAGAACTGATTTTAGAAGAGCTTAGAGGGGTTGGCTTTTCAGATCCCCAGAGGGCGTACCACAACCTCCTTGCTGTGCGCGATGGAGAACCTTATTCTCCTCCCAGCCCCAGAAGGATAAAGGTGATGCGCATCCTGGGCCCGGCGCTGATGGCGGAGATCGTAAGATCCGGCGCCCCGGACCGAGCCCTCTTTAATCTGGCCGAGTTCAGCCACCAGGTAGGAGGCCGCACCGGCTTTCTCTCTCTGCTTGCAGAAAATCCCAAGACCCTGCGTCTCCTGATAACCCTCTTTGCCAACAGTCAATTTTTAACCGATCTCTTCCTTAAGCGTCCCGAGCTGCTCGACAGCCTGATCCGCGTCGATCTCTCTCAACTGCGAAAGACAAGGGAAGAGATGCTAAAAGAATTGCACACCGCCCTCGCAGAGACGGAAGATCTGGAAGAAAAGCTCAACTCTATGCGACGCTACAGGGCAGATGAGTTTATCCGCATAGGCCTCCATGACCTCGGAGGCGAGCTTGAACTCGAGAAGGTGACCAGCCAGCTCTCAGACCTTGCCGAGGCCTGCCTTGAAGGGGCCTTGATACAAACCATCGGAGAGATAGAAAAGAATTTCGGCAAGGTTCAAAGAGGAAGATTCGCGGTGCTGGGGATGGGGAAGCTAGGGGGACGGGAGATCGACTACAACTCGGACCTGGATCTCATCTTCATCTACGACGCCTATGAGGAGGCCCAAAGCGATGGAGGGACATCGAGTGGCTTGGGCGGCCATGAATACTATGTGCGAGTGGGACAGAAGCTCGTCACCTTTCTCTCTGCCCCCACAGAGGAGGGAATTGCATACAAAATCGACATGCAACTTCGCCCGTCAGGAAGGGCAGGCCCTCTCGTCTCCTCACTGGAGGCATTCCGCCACTATCATCGGACGAGTTCCCTGTTATGGGAAAGGCAGACGCTCATCAAGGCGCGCTGTGTGGCAGGCGACCGCCGCCTCGGCGCCGATGCCGAGGGGGTGGCGGAGGCCTTCGCCTATGGCGAAAGTCTCACACAAGACGGCATAGCGGAGATCGATCACTTACGTATGCGAATGGAAAGAGAACTCGCGCGGGAAGACCTTTCCCAGTTCAACTTGAAAAAAGGGAGGGGAGGGCTGGTTGATATTGAGTTTCTCACCCAGATGCTCCAGCTATCTTATGGCACCCGTTGCCCTGGGCTGCGGCGGAGGGGAACCTTGGAGGCCCTAAAGGCGCTGAGGAACGAAAAGATCATCAAGCAGAGCGAATACCGCTTGCTCTCGGAAGGCTATCTCTTCTTGCGCCAACTGGATCATCGGCTACGGCTTGAGCGCGACCAATCGATCGATATCTTGGAACGGGAAGCGGAAAAACTCCAAGGAGTGGCGCAGGCCTTGGGTTATAAACCGGGCAAAGGCAAGAAAGGCGCCGGGGATCTCTTACTGCGGGATTACGAGCTTGGACGGGAGCGCATCCGCGCCTGCTACGACCGCTTCTTTAACACGGAGAACAAAAAACTCTCAGCCTGGTGAGCTTGTCGACTGACCGGCACCCCTGTGTTCAGAGCAAAAAGGCCCTCCTCGGGAATTTCCTGGAATGGCTCGAAGGCGGCCTTCTGTACAAGATAAATTTCCCACCGCCCGTCTGAGAGATCGCGCCCCTCTTTCGCTCTTTTCCTCAATCTTTCTTTAACGACCTCTTCCGAGCTCTGGCAGTGAATTAGGGCCAAGGGAATCCTATTTTTTGCAGCTAAATTGAGGAATAATTCACGGTGAGTTCTGCGCTGGAAAGTGGCATCCAAAATTGCTCCCTCCCCTTCCAAAATGAGCCTCTCTGCTTCTTCAGCCATCTTGGCATAGGTCCTTTCAGTCATAGAGGGACTGTAGATTCCTTCCTCGTAGGGAACTCCTTCGTGCCGCTCTAAGGTCCCGGCAAGACCTTTCCGAACAGCATCGGAGTTAATCACCGGTAATCCTAACCGGCGGCTTAGCTCACGCGCCAGAGTCGACTTTCCGCTTCCTGTAAGGCCGCAAACCAAAACGATGAACGGCTTAAACTCTTCCCAAGTAAAACGATAAGCCAAATCGAAGTATCGCCGGGCTTTTGCAGAAGCCCCATCCGAGCGCAACGCTGCTACCTTTCCTCGGACCAGGGCACGGTGGCATTGGTAAAATGGGAGGAGCAGGGGAAGTTCACGGTCGCCCATCAACTCCCGGTAGCGCGTGAGAAAATCATGAGCCAGTTCATGCGCCCCATGGAATTCCATGTCCATTGTGAGAAACGCAATCTCAGAAGCAATATCGCAGTAACGGAGTCCAGGGTTGAACTCAATGCAGTCAAAAATCTGAATTCCTTCCGGCGCAAAGCAGATATGCTCGCAGTGGAGATCTCCGTGAAGATCACGGATGCGACCCTCGCGGACCCTGCGGATCAATAGATCCTCCTTCTTCGTGATGAAGTTCGCGCCAAAATCTTGCAGTGCATCAAAGATCTCGGAATCCAAAAGTCTACCACCAAAGGGTTCGACGTCAGCCAGATTCTCATCCCAGAGCTTGCGTATGGCCACGGGATGGCCGCTGAGATTAATCTTTTCTCCCCTTTCCGCTTGAGTATGAAATCGGGCTAGAGTTTCCGCCAGAGAGTACATCATTCGAGGTGTGACTTGACCTGTCTCTAAAAGGAAAGGAAGCATTCTCCTTTCAGGGAGTCGGCGCATGACCAGAGCATATTCAAGGGGATTCTTATCGCTCGCTAACTGCCAACCATTCGGACCGTAAGAGATTGGCAGCACTCCAAGGTAAACCGAAGGGGCGAGCCTTCGATTCAAGCGCAGCTCCTCATGCAAAAAGTATCTCCTCTTTCCCAGGGTTGAGTAATCCAGAAAAGAAAACCGAACGTCTTTCTTAATCTTGTAAACTAGATCACCGCCAAAAAAGAGATGCGAGATGTGGGTCTCTAGATGGGTCACTTCGGAAGGCCTCCTTGGATAGAACGAAGGCTCCAGCATGGCCATGACAAGAGACCTTTGGCCGGGGGCAGATGAAGCAAAATCCCCTATCTCTCTTGTCTGATTCGAGTGCAAATCTTTTCCTCCACAAGAGAAAGACGCATAAACCATGCCAGGAAAGGGGGAACCGGATGGCGGAAAAATGAGAAATTATGTCGACTTATCCCCGACCCTTTCCCAAATTCAGGAAAGAGACCTAGATTTTTTGCAAAGGTAAAAAAATTAGGAGATCTCGAGCTCTTCGAGCTTTCGATAAAGGGAGGAAAGGCTGATATCTAAAAGCCACGCGGCCTCCTTACGGTCCTGGCCAGCCTGCTCAAGAACCCGAAGGATATGCTGCTTCTCGAACTGTCTTAAAGCCTCCTTCAGGTTGGGCGTAAAGGGAGGGGAAACCTCTCCGCCCAAAATGGATGGGGGCAGATCTCTAAGAGTGATCCAATCCCCATCAGCCAAAATCATGGTGTGCTCTATGACATTATCTAGCTCGCGCACGTTACC
>JBOHVJ010000486.1:0-8197 GCA_050735075.1 Binatia bacterium | reverse complement strand
GACACACCAAAATTCAATCACTTAGCCGTTCGTCCTGAGCGCGTCGAAGGGCGAACCGTGAATTACGACACAGTCTCGAACGGGAGAAGCTATTGACGATGCACGGTTGATATTTTGCTTGTGCATTTCATACCGCCTCCCTTCTGGATACAGTAGTCTGCAAAGAAAGTTTACAGACACACTCCTCGGCTACTTGCCTCGGCTTAGCTGTTATCCGCTACGTTCCAACTCAAAAAAACTGGGCCTGGTTATCCCAGGATAAGAGCGTTGTCAAGAGGCGAGAGTTGGCTCGAAAAAAGAGAGTTTGAGCCGCTTCACCATTAGTGGTGTAGTCTTTCTCTGAGGCAGGTTCATTAGAAGGATCACATAATACTAAGCAAGGTTCAAAGGAAAGAAAAAAACAAGGATCCCTCTGCTAACTTCCTCGATTGATCTTCCTAATCTCTTCGATTAACTGCTCATTCAGGACAAGACCTTCACCTCTCTCCAGCACTTTTTTGTAACGGATGGTACCTTGCTTATCGATGATAAAGTAGGAGCGCTGGGCCAACCGCCGTTCCTGATTCAACACTCCGTAGGCTTGCATCGTCTTCAGATCTGGGTAATCGCTTAGAAGCGGAAAGTTGAGCTTAAGAAAATCGGCAAAGGCCTTTTGAGAGAAGGTCACGTTTGCGCTGATGCCCAGGATCTCTGTATCCACCTCCTGAAATTTTGCATAGTCGTCCCGACTAGCCGACAGCTCCTTAATTCAAGTAGGCGTAAAGTCGAGAACATAAAACTCAATCAGAACATTTCTCTTCCCTTGAAGGCTGCTCAGCTTGAGTTTTTCTCCCCTGGTGCTGGGCAGCTCAAAATCAGGCGCCTTCTGTCCGACCTCGACAGCAGCGGCAGAAACGACACCGATGAGAAAACCAACTGAAAGGATCAATGTCAGTAATACTTTTTTCACGACTGACCTCCTCTAGAAACTGTCTCAAGCAACCTTACCAAAGCGCGTTTTATATCCTCCGTCTCAGACCTTGTCAATCCCCAGCCAGAGACAGAGATTCGAGACAGAGACAGGTAGTTCTGGCAAAGCAGTTGGCGATCTGCTAAAAACGCCTGTAAGAGAAAGGTATGGTTTTGCTGATACATGAAGATTAAATTCGGGCAATTCCCGACTACTGCAAGGCTAGCCATCTCTTCCCTAGGCTTCTTGCTCTTGCTTCTACTAACGGGATGGGCAACGGAGGTTCCATCTCCGCCTCATTCAACCCAGGATGAGGTATCAAGACATGTGCGCTATCTCGCTTCTGATGAGCTTATGGGGCGCGGCGTTGATACCCCGGGGATTGAGTTGGCAAGGGACTACATCGCCCAGGAGTTCAAAAAATATGGCTTGGTCCCAGGCGGTGAAAACGGGACCTTCTTCCAGGGGCTGGAGGTGGTCACTGGAGTGAGAATCAAAGAGTCGAGCAACCTCTTTATTGGAAAGGGTAAGCCCCTGGTCCTGAACGAGGAATGGGTAGCGCTCGGCCTTTCAGATTCCGGGATGATCGAGGGAGAGCTTGCCTTTGTCGGCTATGGCATTACTGCCAAAGATTACGGCTACGACGACTACGCCGGAGTGGATGTCAAAGGAAAGATCGTCCTCGTGTTACGCTACGAGCCGCCGCCCAAAAACGAAAAGAGCCCTTTTCAGAAGGCTCCCCGTTTTTCCAGCCACGCGACTTTGCGCGCAAAGGTAACCAATGCCCGCAATCATGGCGCCACCGGCATGATCCTGGTGGATCTCAGTCCTTCGCGCGAGGGAGAAAAAGAGCTGATCCCGATAAGGCGCAGTATGGGGCGAAGCGACGGTGGTCTTATCGCCGTGCAGGCCAAACGACAGATCGTGGAGAAATGGCTTCAGGAGGAAGGTGCCTCCCTGAGCCAGCTCAAGCAGAAAATCGACAGCCAAGAAAAGCCGGCCTCTATCTCCGTTCCTGGACTTAGGGTCTCCCTCAATGTAGCCCTGGAAAAGATAACCAAGAAAACAGATAACGTCATCGGGATACTGCCGGGCTCCGATCCCCAGTCGAAAGATGAGAATATCGTCATTGGCGCTCACTACGATCACATAGGACTGGGGTACTTCGGTACGCGGGACGCAACGACCGAAGGACAAATCCACAACGGCGCTGACGACAACGCGTCAGGGACTGCTGTGATCTTAGATCTAGCTCAGAGGTTGAGCAGCCTACCCAACAGGCTACCCAGGACCATCGTTTTTGTCGCCTTTACCGGGGAAGAGCTGGGTCTATACGGCTCCAGGCACTACGTCACCCATCCGTCATTTCCCATCCAATCGACCAAGGCCATGATTAACTTGGACATGGTAGGACGGCTGCGAGAAAATCAGTTGACGGTCTTCGGCACTGGCACGGCCAAAGAGTTCGACAACTGGATGACCGAGGCTGGAAAAAAGCTTGGCATCGAAATCAAACCGTCCGCGAGAGGGGTCGGCCGTAGTGACCATACCTCCTTCTACAACAAGAATATTCCGGTCCTACACTTCTTTACCGGGACTCACAATGATTACCACCGTCCTACGGACGACTGGGAGAAGCTTAACATTGAAGGCATGTCTAGGGTGAGCGATCTGGTCCTAGGCACCGTGGAAAGAATCGCCTCGGCCAAAGAACCTCTTACGTTCGTCCGCTTGCCATCTACTCCGGCCCGTTCTGAAGCAAGGGAGGGCTATGGCGCTTTCCTTGGCACGATTCCCGATTTTGGAGAAGTGGAACAAGGAGTGCGTCTTGCCGGAATCCAGGGTGGGAGCCCGGCCGAGGTTGCGGGACTCCAAGAGGGAGACATCATCATCCAGTTAGCTGAGATCAAGGTCCAGAACCTCGAGGATCTTACCTTTGCCCTGCGCAGCAAGAAACCGGGAGAAAGAGTCGAGATTGTGGTCCTGCGCCAGGGGAAACCTCTGACCCTACAAGCTGTCCTAGGCAGTCGAGGCTAAAAATCTATCCCACGTTTTTCCCAATTAGCTTTCTCGAAGTTCCATGAGGACGTTCGTTGACTCAACTGATTGACCTGCATCCGAATTGTTCCTTCTCCCCCTTGGAGACTGTGTCGCAATCGGCCGTTCGCCCTTCGACAAGCTCAGGACGAACGGCTAAGTGATTGAGCCGATCTTCAGTCGATATGGAACTTACACTCCGAAGGATGCCGAGCGGTTGGGATAACTGCCTAGCTCTTTGGGCATCTGGACCTTATCCTGTGTCTAACCGATTAGGCAGCTAAAGCAGTTTCTATTAGAGACCTTCCCCCAGAACTCTGAGTAAGTTCAAATAGTTATCTCTTGCGGGCTCCTCCTGGCACATATTCTGCTCTGTCATGGCTAACACAAAAGGAGGTGTGAGATGATACTCAACGGTAAGTCAGAGTGGGAAGCTTTATTTCTTGTTACGATATTCCTTTTTGGTTCTTCTTGTGCTGCCACCATTGACCGCAGCGCTTCTAGGATAGCTTGTGGTAGAGACCCATCCTCAGAGCAATGCATAGCAGCGAAGGTGCGAGAGGAGGAACGGCAGAAGCTTGTGGATGCCAGGGCCGCAAATACGGCGGGAGGAGCCTTTCTAGGTTGTGTCCTTACGGGGCCATTTTGCCTACTCGGGGTTGGTCCTATTATAGGAGCAGCGATTGGCCAGGCTTCATCCGATAGGCCAGAATCAGTACTAGTAGTTGGGCAACCTGAAGCAGTACAGCCGCCTCCCAAATCTTCACCTGCTCCCACGGCGCGTAACTGTGAGAGAGATCCCCAAACAAAAGAGTGGAATTGTCCCTATGATCAGAAATAAAAGCTTCTTTGGGAGCCTTGCACTTCTGGCCTTGGTAGCATCTAGCTGTGCCACCGTAATGTATTCCGACCCAAGGTTACCTAGGGAACAAGTTGCACGCTTAAGTACGCAATCTTGGCCTTGGGCATGGTGTATCTATGCAAATATTAACGACCATCACAGCGATCATATTTGCCCTGAAGAACTTGATGGACAGCGATTACCTAGATTCTCTCCAAACTGGAACTTCTATTCCATTTGGGAGATACCTTCTGGCCCGCACAAATTACTTATGTCGCTACGGACCTGTGGGTTACTTTGGGGCTGTCAATTGGATTCTTACTTTTTTGTAGAATTTGATGCTAAAGCAGCTCATGAGTATAAGCTTCGTGGCCAGAAACAGGGTAATTGGTTTGTTTGGGTCGAGGATGCAAGTGAAGTAGTTAAGCAGCAGCCTTCCAAACCTCTAACTGCCACGGCACGTAACTGCGAGAGAGATCCTCAAACAAAAGAATGGAGCTGTCCATATGATCAGAAATAAAAGCCCCCTTGGCAGTTTTATACTTTTAGCCTTGATATGAGTGAACCGCCGCCTAAATCTGAGGGACCTACCAGTAACCAGACCATCGAGGAAAAAGATGAAAACACTACCCACCCTTTTACTGGCCGTGCTCTTATTAGGATGTGTTACCAGCTGTGCTACCTATAACCATAATCTCTCTAGTCGAATTTGTCGCGTTGATCCGTCTTCTGAACGCTGTAAATTAGTGCAAGCCTGGGAACAAGATCAAGGTCGCCTTAAGGGTGAGAGATTACGAACTGAAGTTGCGGTAGGAATTTCAGCCGGATTGGCCGGCTGTGTTCTCCTATTACCAGTTTGCATAGTTACGGAAGGCAAAGTTGGAGATCTATTTTATCCCATAGGAAAAGCAGCAGCAGAGAAATCATATCCTTATGAAATGTTTCAACCGCCAGAAGAGTTTGAAGAATGGGCACGCGAGGCGGATAAAATCTGGTCTCAGCCAAAACCATACGTGCCACGGTACAATTGCGAGAGAGATCCCCAAACAAAGGAGTGGAATTGTCCCTATGATCAGAAATAATAGCAGGGGCATGAGATGAAACTGAAGCGTCAACCAAAACGGAGGATCTATGAAAATTATTTCATTTCTTGTGATTATAGGCTTGCTTCTTAGCTGTTCGGTACCTGAGAAGACTGCCTATACTAGGGCTATAGAGTTTTCCTCTACCGTATGCAAAGATTTGCCGCCGGACGAACTACAACCCTGTCTGGATAGGGCCTTCTCGGAGGAAAATGCTGCCCAAGAGAGCGTGCGGAACTGGCAGGCAATAGGGGGTGTCGTAGTGGGTGGCGCAATAGTAACCCTCGCTGTGGCCGCGAAGGTTATCGGAGGCCTGGCAGTGATTGGAGCATTGGGAGCGGCTGCCAGCTAGAACAGAGGTGTTCACTAACTCTGCCATAGCCAATGTCTTACCGTCAGGAATGCTCTCCAGCTGTTCCTGAGAAACGGGAAGAAGGTCAAATCTTGGACTATGTAATTCACAGACCGGCAGTTACACGTCAAGTCCCAATCTTCCTGTAAAAGGCTGAGGCGTTGGACATCCTCTTTTCCACATTACGCGACGGGCTCTTGAGCAGGAGAGCTCGTCGCAGTTTCAGCTCGCAGCTGCTGGAGTTGCTTGAGTACAGCAGGTGTCATCGTCACACCGTGCCAGCGCTTCGAGGCCGTCACCAGGCTGGCATAGAGCAGCGTCAAACAAGAGCGCTCGGTGGGAAAGCGTGGGATGACTTTCGTCCTGCGGCGCCCTTCCCCCGTCAGGCGCTCAAGCCGGTTGGTTGTGCGAATGCGGCGATGATGCGCCGCCGGGAAACGCAAATGAGTCACGCATTCCTCCAGGTCGCGCTCCAAACACTCCATTGCCGCAGGATAACGATCACGGAAGCGCGCAATGAGGGCCCGCCCACGCTTGAGCGCCACCGCATAGTTCGGAGCAAGAAAGACCTGCTGGATGAGCCGCTTCATCTGACCCTGCATCAGACGGGGCAGCTTGGCCAGAATGTTGCGCATCTTATGGGCAAGGGGACGAGCAGCCAAGTATCGGCAACTGAGAAGCCGCGGAATCGGAAGCAAGTAGTTGTCTTCGCTAGAAGGAGTTCAGCAGTGCTAAATCGCCAAGCCCCTCTCGGTAAAAAAACATGAGGTCTGCCCTTGCTTTCTTGACGATCTTGATGGCAGAGGTATCCGGGTCTCACGTTGAGTCCTGAATTCACGCTGTCATTCCCCTTCTTTTTGCCTTCGTAACCCGAATCCGATATATGCTTGGCATCTATGGAGGCACCAATGAATAGCGCGGGATTGTTGCAAGTCATTAAGAAGAGAACAAGCGTGAGGAGTCTTTTATGTCAGTTCCAATCGAAAAAGCACATGGGAGTCCCTGATTGAAAATATCAGGTATCATCTGGTTGCGAGAGATCGTCGAAAAGATCAACCGCAAACATCGCGTAGAGCAGGATGAAGTAAGGGAAATTCTGGGCGGATCATCCCATTTTAGATTTGTTGAAAAAGGACACCGAAAAGGCGAAAATGTCTACGCTGCTATGGGTCAGACGGGTGCTGGTCGTTACCTCATTGTGTTTTTCGTCCACAAGAGGAGCCGGCAGGCCTTGATTTTGTCGGCACGAGAAATGACTGGCAGTGAAAGGAAGAGATATGCGAAGAAATAAAAGTTCAATTTCCAAAGCGCGCTCGTATGGGGAAATCGGAGAGTTTTGGGACAAGCACGACTTGAGCGACGTTTGGGGCAAAACGAGAAAGGTAAAGTTTGAAGTAGATGTCGAATCGGAGATTACGTACTACCCCATAGAACGTCGCCTCTCCGACAAAATCCAGTCTCTAGCCCGCAAGCGGGGTGTTTCCTCCGACACCCTCGTCAATCTTTGGCTGGAGCAGAAGATCAAAGAACAGGCATCCTGAAGTTCAGGAGGGTAGGTCGAATGGAAACGAAGCTGAGCTTTAAATACGAGGGGTAGAATGGGGACATTCCCAATTACCTGCCTTACACACTATCAAACGAAGAACAAGGATAAGTCCCATTTTTGGCTACCAAGCAGTCAAAAATCCTTTTAAAGATCTTATTTTAATAAGCATTATCCCCACTTCTCGCCACCCGGTTCAAGATCCTTGAGGATAACCCTTCCCTTCTCCACGATAAAATCAAAAGTCCAAGGAGGCCGGGGCGCCGGCCCATCGAGAACCTTCCCCCCCTGGGCGGGATCAAATACGCTCTGATGGCAAGTGCAGACCAGCATGGGGTTAGGAAAATCTGTCATCTCTAAGAGGTGGGGAACTTCATTCCGTTGTTGATAAAATTTGAGCGGGCAACCCTCATGCGGGCAGATGCGGCTGATGGCGTAGAGATTTTGCTTGAGTGCTAGTCGCTGGCCAACGGCCTCGGGCAGGCGAATGACGTAACCAGGGAAAGTGCTCGGTTGTAGACCCCGATGGGTCTTAATCTGTTTGGTAAACTCCACCTCGGCGAAAGACCAGGGAGAGCTAAGTTGACTCAGAAGGACCGTGGACCCAGGGGCAGCAGCGTGGACACTCAGTTTTTTGAAAAAAGATAGGGGCAGGAATGCCCCTGTCCCTATCAAACAACCCAGAAAATGCCTTCGACCTAACATGCCCTGCGACTTCAAATTGCAAATCTGAGATCTGAAATCTGCTATTCCGAGCTTAGCGAGGACTACAGGCCCGGTTCCCCCGGTCGCACCGGGTATTCAACCGTGAGCCCCCCGGGGCGGCCCGGCTCCCATACTGAGGCTTTGGGGTCCACTCCCGTCACAATGACATCATCACCTTTAACGTCAAAGTCAAACTTCCATAGCGGTTCTTTGGCCGGACCTTTGATCGCTTTTCCCCCTTCCGCCAGATCAAAGACGCTCCGATGGCACGGACAATAGGCCACCGGGTTCTTAGCCTCAACACTAGACACGGCGCGGATCTCGCTTTTGTCTGTGATGTAAGCGGTTACGCAGCGCTCATGGCTACAGTGGAGATTGACCACGGAGAACTTCCCCTTCATACCTCCGCCCTTCTTTTCAGCCAGTTCATCGGGCAGACGGATCACTAGGCCGGGAAGAGACTCCTCAGTAACCACGTCTTTTTTGTAAACATCTTTGGTTTGAACCTTGAGGCGGTAGGTAAATCGAGCGGAACTCCAAGGTTGCTTTAGCTCTGATACTTTAGCCACCTTAAGCGGAGTCGCGGCCATGGCTGTGTTCGAACCTAACCCGAGAAGGGGAGCTAAATAGTTCTCAAGTAGCTTAACGAAGGGTAAAGCTAAAAAGAATTTCAGTAAGTCTCTTCTGC
>JBOHVJ010000485.1:0-1267 GCA_050735075.1 Binatia bacterium | reverse complement strand
CGCTTTACGTTAGGGAGGGCGCAGTGAGCGATCATCCGCTCTCGTTCAGCCAGATCAAAACCTTCAAACGGTGCCCGTGGCTCTATAACCAGACCTACAACGAAGGCATCCGACGCGCGACTAAGGGATTGAAGCTCGCGGAGGGCGACTTCATCCATCGGCTATTAGCGGGGATGGCTCGGGGCAACGACTGGTGGGTAACGTGGGCCTCAATTAAAGCCGAGTACGAGGACGCGCAACTATTCGAGGAAGAAGCCGAGGAGGTTTCTGGCCTAGCTGATCGTGTGCGGCAGGTTGTACAGCGTTATGAGCAAATGGTTTGGAAGCCCATCTTCTCGAAATGGACGATAATCCATATCGAGGAGGAGCTTGGCGTCATAAACACGGTGCTTGGGTTCCCGGTTGTCATCAAGCCGGACCTAGTAGCTCGTAGCCCCGAGGGGCAAGTGTGGTTGATTGACCACAAGACCACACGAGACTTCGAGGACCAGCTAGAGGAAAATCTGCAATACGATGACCAGATCAACCTGTACCTGTGGGGTTTGCGCGAACTCGGCCTCAATGTGGTGGGCGCAATCCACGACATGATCCGGACTCGTCTGCCGAGGTTCCCTGGCCTTACGAAGAAGGGGCTGATTGACCGGAGGCCGTGTGTAACAGACGAAGAGACTATCCGGGCCGGGGTTGAAGAGGCGCGGGCGTCCGGAGCAATCGTGTTTGACAGTGACGTGGCAGACTATCTTCAGAACATAAAGCACCACGAGTTTTTCAAGTTAGTGACGACGTTCCGGTCGGACTTGATGTTAGACAAGCTGGCCGAGGAGTATCGCCTGACCAAGTGGATGATCGACGCCCATGCACAAATCAAGGCGTGGCCCCGCACGTTCATCCCAAGAGATTGTCCGCGGTGCCCGGTGCGTGAACTCTGTATGGCTGACCTTCACGGGGCCGATACAGACGCACTCATGGAGACAACATATCGGCGTCGGGGTGAGGAGGCTCGCGCACCAGAGATACCAACAGACTTGACTGAGGAGGTGGCATAAAATGTATCGAATCTACTTCACACAGGTCTTTGAAGTCGAGGAAGTTTCAAGGGCGCGGGACACGGCTAGCAACTTAATCCAGAGCGCGTTAGCCGGCGTATCTGCAGCATCAACTGAGATAGAGTACGTCAAAAAGGAGCTGGAGTAATGCAGACACTACCGAATGTCACCGAATTCGCTAAGCGGATCGCGCCCATTCCACCCGCCAAGGAGATATGGGT
>JBOHVJ010000484.1:0-9883 GCA_050735075.1 Binatia bacterium | reverse complement strand
GCTTATTGTTAAGTGCTTATAGCCCAACCCTTGCGCTGTTGCAATTGTTCACTGATTTGTGGGAAAGGATAGGATAATCTAAATAAAGGAGGGGAAAGTTATGATTATCGAGATGCGAACCTATCTGCTGAAGCCTGGGACCATTCCGGCCTTCGAAGAGCGTTTTGCCGAGGCGCTTCAGACGCGGAGCAAGTTTTCGCCACTGGGAGCCTTTTGGCACTCTGAGGTTGGGACGTTGAACCAGGTCATCCATGTCTGGCCCTACGAGGATTTCAAAGAGCGGGAGAGAATCGGCGACGAGGCCAGAAAGACGGGCAAGTGGCCGCCGAATGTGCGGGAGTTTATAGTGACCCAGGAGAATAAGATACTCCAGCCGGCGCCTTTTTCTCCGCCGCTTGGAGAAAGAAGGCTCGGAAATATTTATGAGATCCGTACCTACACCTATCAGCCAGGGACCATGCCGACAGTACTGGAACGGTGGGCCAAGCTGATAGACGGACGGGTGAAGTTTTCACCATTGGCTGCTTGCTGGCATACGACCTACGGGCCCCTTAACCAGTTTATCCATATTTGGCCTTATAGAGATGCAGGAGAGCGCGATCGCATCCGTGCTGAGGTCATGAAGAGTGGGCAGTGGCCCCCGCAGACCAGAGAGTTCCTCCTCAAGCAGGAGAACGCCCTTGTTGTACCCGCGCCATTCTCCCCGCTTCATTAAGAGGCAGGAGAGAGTTGAAAAACTGGCCGGAGGGCTTCTCCCTCCGAGGACTTTTTCAAGAGTCTGGCAGGGAGCTGACATATAAGACCTTCGCAGGAGCAACATGATGAAGCGAGTTATTTTTAGCGCCATTATTTTCAATTTTCTCTCCGTCTCTTTTTTGCTCGCCGCGGAAGGAATTAGGATCGGCTACAGCTCGATCAGCGGATCTTACATTGGGCTATGGGTCGCCCACGATGCTGGCCTGTTTGTCAAAGAGGGTCTGGAGGACCAGATTATTCTCATCCCGAGCGGGAGTCAGCTTGCCCAAGTTACAGTCGCCGGAGAGGTTGATGTCGCTTCATTTAATGGCAGTTCGGCCATGGCTGCGGCCCTCCAGGGAGCTGACATCAAGATCATTGGCAACACCACGAACAAAATGATCTTCTCTATCTATGTGAGACCCGAGATCAAAACCCTGGAAGGTCTCAAAGGGAAAAAACTGGGAGTTACACGCTTTGGGTCGAGCACCGACATCTCTGGCCGGTATGCCCTTAGAAAGCGGAACCTCGATCCGCAAAAGGACGTTACGATTCTTCAAATGGGCTCAATGAGCTCGATCCTAAGCGGCCTCCAAGGCGGTTCCATCGATGCGGGTGTCGTCTCTCCGCCCACACTCTTTGTGGTGGATAAGCTCGGCTTTAAGGAGCTTCTGAACATCACGGATATGGACCTCGCCTTTCCCAACCCGTCCCTGATTGCCCAGGGTGGGGTCATTCGCAACAAGCCCGAAGTGATCAACAGGTTCATGCGTGCTTACGCCCGCGGCATCCACAGGGCAAGGACTGACAGGGAGCTCACACTCAAGTCGATCGCAAGATACACTAAGGTCGAAGATCCTTTCCTTCTGCAAAAGGCCTACGATCTGTACCTTGGGAAGGTGTTAGAGAAGGCACCTTACATCAACATGGTGGGGATGCAGAATGCCCTCGATGACCTGGCAAGAACAGTGCCGGCGGCTAAGAATGCCAAGCCAGAGCAGTTTATCGATCTAAGATTCCTTGAAAACATAGAAAAGGGCGGGCTTCTTAAGGAGCTTTACCGGTAGGAATGCTTTACAAAAACTTGGTACGCCCAGTTCTTTTTTTAAAAGATCCAGAGAAAACTCATGAGCAGACCGTAGCCCTGCTTTCCAGCTTAAGCTTCCTAGAAGGAGCCCTTGAGCGGCTTTTTGTTGTTAGGGACAGACGCCTGCAAGTCAGGATTGGCCCCCTGACCTTTTCCAACCCGGTGGGGTTGGCCGCGGGCTTCGATAAGAACGGTACCGCGATAAGGATCTGGCCCGGATTTGGCTTCGGTTTCATGGAGATCGGCGCTATTACAGCGCTCCCACAACCGGGCAATCCTCAGCCCAGACTCTTCCGCCTGCCTAAAGACCAGGCCCTGATTAATCGACTAGGATTCAACAACGAAGGGTCGGTGGCCATAGCCGCCTATCTGGAAGGCCAGCGAAAAAACGGGAAGGTTGTCAGCATTCCTTTAGGAATCAATGTAGGGAGGAGCAAGATCGTTGAAACCAAGGATGCGGCAAGAGATTATCTTTTCACCTTTGAGAAACTCTATCTCTATGGCGACTATTTCACGCTTAACGTAAGCTCCCCCAACACGCCGCATCTGCGAGAACTCCAGGAGAAAAGCCATCTCAAGGAGCTATTAAAGGCCATCCAGGCAAGAAACCAAGAGCTGGCAGCCCAGCACAAGATCAATGAAAAAGCGATCCTGGTAAAAATCGCGCCGGACATGGATTTTTCCCAACTGGATGAAATCATCGAAGTGCTTCAATCTCACAGAGTGGCCGGTATCATCGCGACCAACGCTACAGCCTTCTTAAGAGAGAACCTTGTTACCCGAATCGATGAACCTGGCGGCCTCAGCGGAAGGCCATTAAGTGTCAAGGCAACCTCGATGATTCGCCATATTTATGCGGTAACCCAAGGACAAATGCCCATCATCGGATCAGGGGGAATCTTCACCGCCGAAGATGCCTATGAGAAGATCAAGGCCGGAGCCACCGCAGTACAGATCTACACCGGCTTTGTCTACGAAGGTCCAGCCGCGGTGAAGCGGATCAACTGCGGGCTACTAGGGTTGATGGAAAAAGAGGGATTTAAGAGCCTCGCGGAGGTTGTCGGAAGCCAGAGCTCGTTGTAACAATCCGTTTTAATTTTGAAATCGTACTGGATTTGCTTCCTTTTTAATCGCTCGCCGTAGCCGTGTAATCATTTTATCCCTTTAGACGTCTAATAGGACGTAGGAGGGATCTATGAAAAACGTCCTCGCAATATTCGTAATCTTGTTATTGTTAACCGGACCTCTAGGCTGCTCTACCCCGTTGACCACGCGGGAAAAAGGGGCGGGAATTGGAGCACTAGGAGGGGCCACTGCCGGAGGCATCATCGGTCACGCCGTTGGCCACGCCGGCGCTGGGGCTGGCATAGGCGCGTTGCTCGGTTTGGGGGCGGGTGCCCTCATCGGAGATCAACTCTTAGGCCAGGAACAAAAACAGCAGGAGCAGCAACGGCAGATTGATCAGAATCAGGCCGAGTTGGAACGTCAGAGAAGAGAGCTTGAGAAAATAAAAGAGTACTAATACCGATTGGAAGATGTCAGAATGGAAAAACTTCTTGGCAAGAAGCAGCGCCAGGATCTGATTGTGCTCGCACTAGTTCTGATATCTATCTACATTCTGCTCTTTCAAGCCATACTCCTCTAGATTTTGTTACTCTTGTTAAGATTGGTGCAATTTTGATTCGCCTGCTCTTCACTCGATGAAGTCTCGAAGTTTGCCCCTCACCCTAACCCTCTGTGCGACGATGGGGAGGGGGAACCTATTTCCTCTCCCTTGAGAGACTGTGTCGCAATTAGCCGTCCGCCCTTCGAGAGCCTCAGGACGAACGGCTAAGTCCTTGAATTTCGGAGTGTCACCATCCGTTCGTGGTGAGCCTGTCGAACCATGAACGGAATTGCGACACAGTCTCTGACGGGAGAGGATCGAGGTGAGGGTGATCGTCGAAGGGTGAACGAAAGTTTTTCAACAGGCTGTTTTTAACGTGACCTATTCAACTTCTCATAGTCTTCCCAGGTGTCCAGGTCAAGAAATGGGCCTTCTTCATTCCATTCAAGGAACGCCGCATTGTTTTTATATCTCTCGATCAAACCCCTTCCTCCCCTGTCGCCCGTTAACTTGAGAAGCTCGGGGAATAACTCCCTGTGGAACAGGACAGGGTTTCGTGTCTGGCCCTGAAAAGTCGGCGCGACGATCAGGGCTGCGCTCTTGCTGAAGAGGTCTATAAGGCCGTTGATTAGATCTGCCTTGACCAGGGGCTGGTCACCGACAAGAAAAAGAGCCGCCTCACTCTGCGGGGAAATGGCCTTTAGGCCAGCGATGACTGAAGTGCTCTGTCCCTCATGAGCTCGTTCGTTGGCAATCCACCGAAGCTTATCGTGTTGAATAGAGATCGCTTGCTGTGCCTCTTTCAACTCCCGCACCACACAAATCACCTCTCCAAGTTTGGATGAGAGGGCAGCCTCTAAGGCCCACTGGAGGATAGGTTTTCCTTTAAAATCGAGACGAAGCTTCTGCTGCCCCATTCTCTTGGCTGAGCCAGCAGCTAGGATAATCGCAGAAATCATAAAAACAGCAATCAGCGTTCAGCCGTCAGCGGTCAGCACCTCTTTGATCGGGTTGGCTTCCAGAAAGCTGGTGATGACTACTCGCTCTATGCCACATCGAAGGAGCTCCTGGCCAAGATGGCTAGCATTTTCCAATTCCTCGGCAGAGTCCGCCTGATTAATGAGCGCGACTCTTCGGCTCTTGGCTGGAATGCCCTTTAGGCAGCCTAGGGGATTCTTCATGAGATGGAGGATGAGATCCTCCGTGACAGTGCTTCCCAATTCCACACCCAGCAGGGCTGCTCCCTTCTCCGCCCTGTGGACCCAATCCGTCGTAAGTGGCTTGCCCAGGACCTTGATCCCCATCACCCAAACCGTAAGGGAACATCCTTCAGGCACGACTGGTTCATGTTCTGCAGGAACCTTGAAGGGGCGCGAAGCTGCCCCATCTGCCTCTATCAGAATCCAGTCCATCCCGCCCTTTTTCTCCAGGCTGTAGAACCACTCTGGCGGTAGGCCGATAAGCTTTCCTGTATCATCTAGCCCATAGCCTACACCCACGATGAATGGCTCTTTT
This sequence comes from Binatia bacterium, assembly GCA_050735075.1. Classification (GTDB taxonomy): domain Bacteria; phylum Desulfobacterota; class Binatia; order UBA9968; family UBA9968; genus JAHFAO01. The sequence goes on along the minus strand of JBOHVJ010000484.1, from coordinate 4,940 downwards.
ATTTTGGCAAGCTCACTGAGGAGAGCCTCTAGATCCTGTGTCACATAGAGCTTCTGAACATGGGGTTTGGTAGGCTTGAAGATTTTGGTTGTAGTGGTAACAAGGACTTTCCCGCCTTCATGCCATAACTCATCGGCCAAGCGAAAAAGTGTCGTTGTCTTCCCCCCAGCGCCGATCAGAGCGAGCATTTCTCCTTGCTTAAGGCCAAGAGCCTCCTTAAGAGTCATGATTCCTCTAGATTAAAGAGGCAACAGGCATTAGGCAACAGGCTCAGCCAATACGTTGGCTGATCAGCCTCAGGCTGAAACAGTTCTTCACGTTTCACGCGTTACGCCTCGCGTCTGAACTCACTTGCAACCATAGCGTTATTTGGATAACGTCCGGTCATGCCGCGCCGTTTCAGCATCGAAGTAGAGAAGGACTACTTCAATTTTGCCTCAGCGCATTTTCTCATCTTCGCCAATGGCAGGAGAGAGGCCCTGCACGGACACAACTATCAAGTCTCCGTTGCCGTCGAGGGCGATCTGGATAGCGCGGGTGTGGTGCTTAACTTCATCACATTCAAACCCCTGGTCAAAAAGGTCTGTGACGGGTTGGATCACCGCACCCTCATACAAAGTAATAGCCCTGTCCTTAATATCCATCAAGGCCGCAAAGACATTGAGGTTCTCTATAAAGGCCAACGCCTTATCCTGCCGCGCAGCGATGTCGTCCTCCTACCCATCGCCAATACCAGCACGGAACTGCTAGCAGAATATATCGCAGAAGAGCTGCGTCGAAAAGTCAAGCAACAATTTCCCGGGGCAAAGCTCCGCCTGATCGAGATCGGTGTTGAGGAAAGCCGGGGGCAGAGAGGGTTCTTTCGGGGGAATTTTTAGTGCCCACTCTATTTGTTTACGCCGACGGCTACTATGCGGATATCGGAGTCCATGTCTTCCCCGTTGGAAAATACCGGGTAGTCACCCAGCAACTTCATGCGCGCGGAATCATCGGAGAGAACCTGATTGAACCTCAGCCCGCATCAAAGGCGGATCTCCTTCTCGTTCATGACCAAGACTATGTGGAGGATCTGATCCGTGCCCGCTCAACCGAGCGGACCGCTTCGTCCGAACTTCCTATCTCCAAGGCAATCATACAGGCCTCACTCTTAGCCACTGGCGGTACCATAAGGGCCTGCGAAGAGGCGCTAGAGAAAGGCTGCGCCATCAACCTTGCCGGGGGGTTCCACCACGCCTTTCCCGACCACGCTGAGGGGTTCTGTTACGTTAATGATATGGCGGTTGCCGTACGGAGAGTACAGAAGCAAAGAAAGGGGATCAGAGTTGCCATCATTGATTGCGATCTCCATCAAGGAAACGGCACCGCCTTCATATTTAAGGACGATGAAAGCGTCTACACTTTCTCTATCCACCAGCGCGATCTCTATCCGCCAAAACAGGACAGCAGTTGGGATATCCATTTAAAAAACGGCGTCGGCGACGAGGAGTACCTGGCTCAGCTAGAAAAAGCGGTCCCGGCCATTATAGAAAAGTTCAAGCCTGATTTTGTTCTGTACCAGGCCGGAGCCGATCCCTATGAGGGAGACCAATTGGGCGATTTGCGCCTTAGCATAGAAGGCCTCAAGAGGCGTGACGATTTGGTCTTTGACGAGTGTAAAAAACACGGCGTGCCCGTCGCGGCTTTGTTAGGTGGTGGCTATGCTCTGGACACCAACGATACAGTGACCATCCACGTCAATACATGCCTTTCGGCAGTGGAGCACTTTGGGGGCTAAGCGTCCGCGATTCCTGATTGCTCTTCGCACCTTACCAAAGTAGAATCAAATTATGCGCAAGGATGTTGAGCGGCTCATATGAGCTCTACGACGAGGAGACGGCGCGGGACAAAGTCAAAGCAGCCGAGGAGGTGACCCAGTGGGTCGAATCGCTGATCCGCTCGTAAGGCGGTTTGCCTCCCAGTACCTGCCTAGGTTAAAGCGCCGGTACAAGCCCGAACTGGTCCTGGTTTTCGGCTCTCGATCTAGGGGCGAGGCCCTCGCCGATAGCGATCTCGATCTTCTGGTCGTGTCTGAGAGGTTCCAAGGAATCCACTTCTTAGAACGAACCTCAATGCTTTTAGCCGACCTCGATCTTCCCTTCTCCGCCGATGTCCTATGCTACACGCCTGAGGAGTTTGCCCGAAAGAGGAGGGAACTTGGCATTGTGAGCCAAGCTCTTGAAGAAGGCCTGCGGCTTTAGCCAAACATACTGATCGCTGTCTCGCGAAACTAAAATGCCAGGGTGGATACGCACAAATGAGGTAGGCGCTCTGCCTAAGGCAGATTAATTAGTTGGTCCTCTCTGGGACAAGGCCTGACGCCCCAGGCTGTTTCAACCTCTCACCTGGCACTTGGCCCCGTGCCGTACCACCCTGGCAGGCTTAACCATCACTTTATTACCAGAGGTCAACAGCTTGAAGAGGACTTTTCTAAAAAGCCGACTTTGAGCCTTTAATCGCTCCGAGAAGGAAACGTGCTGAAGGCGGGTCCTCCAGAGCCGCTCTTCTACGGAAGGCCAAAAAAACGGCCCTATGAGACTCTGAATACTTTGGGAGATAGCCGCTTCTCTTACCAATGACTCAGAGGTTGAGCGATGGATGCAACTTTCCACGTTCAGGCCACACGATAAAGGTTTACTTTACCGCTTGAGAACCTCCTGGGCAATCTCTTTGAACCTTTTAAATTCTGGGTCCTTATGAATTAGGGTTGCGTGGTGGATGATTGCAGTCGCGGCTATCCAACAATCAGCCACCGATAATCCCCCTTGGGCTTTGAGTTGGGCAGCTATATCAAGGATGTTTGGTTCGCAGGATACCCACTCGATAGCGAAGGAATCTACCAGACGAAGTGCTTCACGGGCTGCCTCTTCTCCCTCTTCGCGCCAAACACGATAGAGAAGCTCCATTCGGGTCATAAACGAGACGAATAACTGACAGTGGGTCCTTTTTGCCTGCGAGAGAAGAGTTTCGACTCGATCGGCGCCAGGCTCGTCACTCCGGAGGGCCAGTAGCGCGGAGGTGTCAAGGACGAAAACATTCTTAGAAGGCATTTTCTCGTTGCCGGTCCCGCCGTCTCTCCCTTAATAGTCGTCTCACCATCCCCTTTTTGCCCGAACCTCGGAAGGCCTTCAGTGGGTCCGAGGGTAACGGTATAACTCTCGCGGTATTACCCTCCACTACCCATTCCAGCGTAGTGTCTGGACCAATGTGGAGTTTTTTTCGGACATCTGACGGAACCGAGACCTGTCCACGTTTTGTGACTTTAGTACGCATAGATTCGAATGTTACAAGACACAACTACAGATTGCAAGTAGTTTTTATGACCGTCATGCATTAGGTAGTTGTGGAGTACGATCATTCCCCTTTCTCCTCCTCTCCCACCAGCCCACGGCGAAGAAAAGAACAAATAGAAGAACATAGCTTATAGCAAATTCCGGTGCGACAAAAAGACCAAAGCGGGTCGTCACGCCTCCTGGAGTCAGTTCATAGGCGTGGATGATTCCAATGGTGGCAAAAAAAGCTGCCGCCAGCGACCAGAAAGCCGCGCGAAGAAATTGCCTTTCGATGAGAAAGACACCGATGGCTGCAAGGATCGTCGACGTAAAGATAAAGCCCCGCTCCAAAGAGATCATCCCATGGATCGCCAGGCTTTGGGTAAAAGGCGCGAGCCCAACTTCAAAAAGAGACTTGCCAGCGGCCTTGAGCCCAGATTCTACCATCAACAGTCCCCAGGCAGCCAAGGCCGGGAAAAGCCCCAAGGCAACTGCCGGCGCGTGTTCTTTCGGCGTCTCCTGAAAGGACTGGGCGACAATAATGATTCCGATGTACAGGAGAATTCCAATGCCGGCCTCGAGCGGAATAAAGTGAAGTACCGTTTGGATCGTCCCAGTAAGGCAAAGAAAAGTAACGAAGATCCCGTTAAGGGCGGAGTAGCCAGAGCGTGCCCCGAGCCTCTTCCAGCCTGGGTGGCCAATATAAATGGTTGTTGGAAAGGAGCTGCCAAAGAGAGAGGCCGCCACGGAACCGATCCCATTGGCCATAAGCGAAGGGAAAGTCCGGTAGCGGTCTCCTGCGGCCTCCGCGCTCTCGATATTCTGGAGCGACCCGACCACGTTGAAGATTCCCATTGGAAGGATTACGGAAAGATAGTTTAAGAACGCTGGATGCCAGATCGCCTCCCACAGAGAGTCTCCAGTCCACACCGGTCTGGTCAGCGCGAAACCTACATTCCACGGTTCTCCCGCCATCGTCCCCAGGCCCCAGGCAAGCCCGGTCCCGATCAGAATCGCTACCAACCCTCCGGGGAGAGCCAGGGGAAATCTCTGGTGGGAAAAATAAGATAGAAGAATAAGGGTTAAAGGCAGCAGGGCGATCATTGGCTGCGCATAGATCCTGAAGGTAAAGTCCATCGATATGAAAGTAATCGCGATGCCCGCTAGGGCTGAGAGCAAGGCGGCTCGCGGGGTCATCCGACGGACTGTCTCTGCGATAAAAGCGCCGATGATCTCGATCGCTCCATTAAGAAAACAGGCTACCAACCCTACCTTCCAGGCCCATATAGGGTCCTTGGTCTCCTGATAGATGGGCAGCATGATAAAGAAGACGTAGGCAAAAAGGCTCACCGTGTTGATCCCGTAAGGAAGAGCGGTTACGTCTTCCCTGCCGGTTTCGCGCGCCAGTTGACGTGCCTGCCAGGAATAAAAGAAATTTCCCACCAGGATTGAGATCGCGGCGCCGGGAAGAATCTGCCCAAAGATGTAAGAATCCGGGAGATGGATAAGCTCTCGACAAAGACTGACAATAAGGATAAGCTGAATGAGGTTATCGATCATCAGACCGAAAAATCCATCCAGATCCTTACGTACAAACCATGGATAAATGAGCGATGCTTGCGACATAGAGAG
>JBOHVJ010000483.1:0-5124 GCA_050735075.1 Binatia bacterium | reverse complement strand
ACTCCGTACCGCCTGAGTTCCATCGGAGGGGTCATGCTGTTGTTGGGACCCGGAATTGCGGTTACGGATGCGCGCACACCGTACGCTTCAAGAGTCGCAATAGTCTCTTTGTCATAATCCTCCGCGCTACCATTGGGATAGGCGAAGAGTTCGCAAGGGCGTCCGGTCAACTCTCGGATCGCGGTGACCGATTTCTCGATTTCCTTCCGGCGCTCCTCTGGTGACAAGCGACTCAGGATCGAATGGCTGTGGGTATGCGGCCCAAACTCAATGAGTCCAGACGCGGCCATCTCTCTGATCGCTCCGCGGCTGAGCATGCGATAAGGGGAACCCATCGCGATCGGGCAATCCGGATCATCGCCTAACTTCAGGATGAGCCCACGTAGTTCGGCCAGCAGCCGAGGATGGGCGACTTGTTTTAGCTTCACTGCGATAGCCTGCGCGGCCCGGACCCTACGGTCAGTCCTACTCAAATCGAACCTACAGCCATTCCACTCCAACGACGGCTTGCGTGTTTGCGCCAGCCCCCGATTGAGCCGGCAGTGCCAAAGAGTGTCCGTGGTGTTCACCAATCCTGTGACCAGAAAAACTGTAGCAGGCAGTCCAAATTCACGCAGGATCGGAAACGCAACGTCATAATTATTTTGAAACCCGTCATCAAATGTAATGACGGCCGTTGGGCGATCTATTTTTCCATTTCTCAGTCGTCTAACAGCCTCGGAAAGAGCGATCACTTCGAAACGCTTTTTAAGATAACTCATCTGCCTGCGAAAAGACGACTCATTGAGAAAGCAAGCGTCATAGAGGCTGAGCGGCGATCGAACAACGGCATGATACATTAAAATCGTCAGTTGATGCCTGAGGAACGCCATGTGGAATACCTGGGGAAGCAGCGCTTGCGCACTGGTGGGTAATTTCATTCCTTTAACACCGAGGTGAAACTTGTATGCATTTTTGCGGCTAATTTTCCTTTGCTATCCTTGAATTTTTTAAAATTGCGTGAACCGGAGAGAGATAAGCATAGATTATAATAATTCCTAATCTCGAAAGGGTATAGTCCTATAGCCTTTAAAAGGGCTTGTCTGCCTTTTCTAATGTTTCCGGTGTAACAATAAAGTTTCCCAAGAGACAGATAAAGGTTACTAAAACCTTTGCGATTGGATGCGAACAACAGACCGTTTTTTTTAATTTGTGCTTCGAGACCTTTGATAACGATCTCGTAGTTATGAGAGAGTTGACTCTGGTGATTGGAATACTTGACCAGAGGCTCCGGAATAAAGTCAAATTGGAATTCCTTTGCTATTCGAATCCACATATCGTAATCAACAGTAGCAGGAAGGTTTTCGTCGAATGAACCCACCTTGTCAAAACATTCCCTCCTCAAAAGCACAGTAGATAAACCGATCCAATTTTGGAGAAGCAGATCATTAAATATACTGCCTCTTTTAGTGGGCGTTACCACCACTGTCTTGCCGTTAGCCTTTTCGATCTCAACAAAGCCGGTATAAACTGCGCCGACTATTGGTGGAGTGCTATCTAGCAGACGAACCTGCTTCTCTAGCTTGCTCGGCAGCCATTCATCATCATCGTCTAATAATGCAATATAATGGCCGCCAGAATTCTTTATCCCAGTATTTCGAGCCGCTGCATTTCCTTTATTTAACTCGTGACGGAAATATCTTATCCCTATGTCGCCGAAGCTCCTTACAACCTCCTCAGTATTATTTTCAGAGGCATCGTCTATCACGATGATTTCAAAATCTTGAAATGTTTGATTCAAGACACTTCTAATTGCCGAACGGAGAAATTCAGCACGGTTATAAGTTGGAATTATCACGCTGACTTTTGGCATAAAAATTAAGTGGCTTGCGCAGCTCCAATCGGTTATCAGATTGTCGCTCTTGGCGGTTCGTGGCTAGTGTGGCCTCTCTGAATTTCGTTGCATAATTTTTAACATCGTTCCGGCCAAAAATCTCCCCTTGCCCCTCTTTCCAAAGAGGGGTTAAACTTTACAGTGTGGTACCGAAAAAATTCCCCCTTTGTAAAACGGTGGATCTAGGCGATTTAAGGGAAACTTCAGCTGCTCTCCGCTATCGAAGTTCTTAGGCGAACTTTAGACATAGTAAGACTAGTACTCAACGGCTAAAGACCGGTACACATCGACGGTCTTTAACGCGACGCTCCGCCAAGAGTAAGTCGTTTCCGCTAAGTCTTTAGCATACCTGCTCATTTCTTCTAATTTGTTGGAATTCTTGATGATTCTTATAATGGCCTGTGCGAGAGCTCTGGTATTCTGCGGCGGGACGACAAATCCGCTCTTGCCGTCCACCACGACCTCGCTCAACCCTCCTGTGTCCGTTACCACCACCGGCCTTCCCGCAGCATACGCTGACAGCAAAACCCCACTTTGGTAGGTTTTAATGTAGGGAAGAACCACGACATCTGACGCAGAAAAATAGCAACCTACATTCTCAAAGGGAATGTATTCGTTTATGGACATGACGTCATCACGCTTATCGAGCTCAGCGATTAAACGAGAATAATATTCAAGCACTTTTGCATCCGCATCGTGGATTTGTCCTACGATGAGCAGCGTTACGTTACGGATACTCGTTTTCACCTCCTTAAAGGCCTCAACCAAGTGTTCCAAGCCTTTGTATCTTCTGATTAAGCCAAAAAAAAGCAGCACCTTTTTTTCTGGCAGGATGCCCAGTTTCTCTCTTGCTGCCTCCTTCGAAATATTTCTTTGGGCGTAAAAAAGATCATTGCTGCCATGCGGTACGATACAAATTTTATTTGCATCCAGGTTAAATAGCCTGATCATCTCCTTTTTATTGTTCCTGGAGTGAACAATGACTTTATCTACTAGCCTGTAGATTTTTTGGAAAGCCTCTCGTTCATCTGGCGTGTCGCAGTCGTGTGGAAGTAAATTGTGCGCTGTATAAACGATTTTAAACCTAAACAATTTAAGGAATTTAATAAGATAATAGTCCTCACGCGGCTCCACTAGCCAATGAAAGTGAATAAGATGAGGGTGACTCAATAGAAAGTAAAAAAATCCTTTGATCAGAGTTATCCTTTGTCTCATAGTTCTGAGAACTCTGAGAACAGAAATTGACTCGCTTGCAGGAGATTCGTCGTTTGTTAGTTGGTGGTATAGTTGCCCGGTCGGGGGCGTCCCGCGCATTTTAAATATCGCCCACGCAATGACGGCCCATACCCGGCTTTTCTTAAATAGGATTTTGATCTTGAAGTTCCGGCGCAAGTGATTAAGCTCATAGCCTTCGGTGGTAACAATAGTAACATCACATCCCATTCGCACTAAATTCTCTGCAAGCTGGAAGGTGTAATGGCAAATGCCGCCACTTCCAGATGGATCATAGAAAGTTATCCTTAGATCATGATTCGATCTCATGGGCTTAGCGCTTGACAGGTGCGCTCTACCGCCTTATCCCACGAGAAACATTCCTGCGCCAATTGGAGCGCTCCTAGGCGAAGCCGCTGGCGCAGTTCGGGGTTACTAATCAGCGACTCAATGGCAAGGGCGAGTGAATTCGGGTCTCGAGGTGGGCAGAGAAATACGTTCTCCCCGTCTATAAACGGAGATTCTACAATCGAGCCTTTCGTTGTGACAATGGGCAAGCCGTGGGCGGCAGCGGTTGCCACTGAACTTCTGTTCATGGTAACTCCATAATTGAAGGGAAATACGCAGGCATCAGCAGCACGAAGATAGAGCGACGCCTGATCACTGTCCGGTGCATATTCTCCTGTCCAGCTAACTTTGTTATCGATCCCCAATTGTTTGGCCAATTCACGTATCGCGTTAACGTAAGATGGGTCGTGTCCCTCGGCCATGCTCGCACCAACCATGACCAGGCGCGTATTGTTTCTTTGGGTGTTTGATATCTGAAATGCTTTTAGCAGTGTCTCCATCCCTTTCTCTTCGTAAATATAGCCGAAATGGGCGAGAAGAAAATCATCCGGATTGACACCAAGGGCTTCGCGGCCACGTTCTCGGTATGCACCGTTGCTCTCGGGACATATCCGCATAACGGGAGGAGGAGGAATCACTGCAATTTTGCTGTTTATACTGGGGAGACTCTCTAGCAACCTGTCCCGGTGACGTTCGCTTAACACGATGATGCGGTCGCTTTTGCATAGCAAAGTCCCGAAGGTATCGTCTAGCCTTTTAGGACCGGCGCACAGTGCGGACGCTGTCAGGATTGCCCGTGTGAGGATAGAACCCTGACGTCCAAAAAGTCCAGTCTCAAACTGTGTCACGAAGCGTGATCGGGGCAGGAGGGCTTTCGTGATTGTCGGCGCAAAGGTAATCATGGGATGATAGTTATAATCGCGAGGAGTATAGATCAATAGGACAGCATCAGGCGAACAAACCTTTAGAAACCTAACCAGCCGTGGCAAGTCCCGCCATAACCAATGCGGCATAATAGGATAAACCTTAAATGGAAAATGGCTTGTTGCCACCTTCCTTTTCGTGGTCAAGACATGTATGTCCAATCCACGGTCAGCTAGATGCTGGCAGAGATGAAGGGCATGGTCAGCCTCGCCCGCCCTCAACGGTGGAAATGCGGCTGAGATTACCAGGACTTTCATTAGACTCTTTTAATTCAATAGGAATATGGTTCTTCCGGATTTAGCATGGGTAACCATACCCGGTCATCCTGAGGCACTCGAAGGGTGACCGCGACGGGCCAAACGAGATACCTCATGCCAGTCTCGCCGTATTAGCGTCTTCCTGAGCAAGGTTCGCCACTCGACTTCGCTCAGGACAGGCCCTTCGACACGCATGTCCTGAGCCAACCAGCCGTATCCTTCGAGAACATCAGGACGAACGGCTGGTATGTCGCGGGCTCAGGCTGCGTCGTGAGCTGAGCCGAACGGGCGAACGGAACGGGCTAGTTCAGAAAATCTACTCTACCCACTCCAAACTCGCAAGAACCAGGAGGATAGGCTATAGAAAACGCTCCAGAAATTCAGGGATATATCTCTTTCTCTTGTTTAGGACAATACCGAGGATATTAACGCCTGCCGACTCCAGGTCCATCTTTAACTTTCGGACCACTTCAGTTATTGCGCGCTCCGATTCCACTACCAAGATAACTC
>JBOHVJ010000482.1:0-10974 GCA_050735075.1 Binatia bacterium | reverse complement strand
GTCTTAACTCCCTTACCCTTCAAAAAATTAGCCAGCCGGTTGAGGTCCCGGCTATAGGCCTCAACGGTATTTCGGGCCAGCCCTTTCTCGACAGTAAGCATGTTGAGAAAAGAGTCAATGTGCGGGCTGAGCGATTCTTTCATCATCCTCGGATACCAAGCTTTGATAGAGGGTCTGACGGATCGTCTCCAACCGCCCCTTGTCTTGAATCTTTCCGCCTTCCCTGTCGGTCACATAAAAAACGTCCGCCACCTGGTCCACATTGGTCGATATCTTGGCCAAGTGTATGGAGATCCCCAGTTGGTGTATTCCGTAGGTGATGGTGAAGAGGACCCCGATGCGGTCCCGGGTATAGACCTCGACAACGGTAAAGTCTTCAGATGCCTCATTGTCGATCTGAATAATCGTGGGAACTTTGGGCCCCCGCTTCCTAAATAGCGAGGGGCGTCCCGACTCCTCTACCAGGCGTGCGACATCAAGAGACCCCGTCAAGACTTGCTCCAACAAGGTCCTAACTCCGGCCCATTTCTGGGACTCCATCACAACCTCTGGTTGTCCCGAGTGGGAGATACGAAAGACATCCAGGATCAAGCCATCCTTTCGGGTCGTGATACGGGCACTCAGGATATCGAGCCCCATAGCGGCAAAGACCCCGGTGATGCGGGAGAAAAGACCGGGGCGGTCTCGGGCGCAGATGACCATTTCACTGTATTCCCTCTCTGGTAGATGACGCACCGTGCTGAGATAGACTTGATCTCCAAACTGCCTCATCAGCTCAAAGTGGGAGGGCATCTCCTCCTCCGGCGTAGCGAGGAAATACCTCTCAGGCATGGACTGCAAGAAGGCGCGGATTGATTCTCGGTCGTGGCGCCGCGAGAGACGGCGGCGCAGCCGGGCATGAATTCGGCGGATCCTGGAACGGCGATCTTCCCTCTGAAACTCGCCCTTTTCCAAGCCCTCCAAGACTGCTAGGGCACGGAGATAGAGGTCTTCTAACAACGAACCTTTCCAGTTGTTCCACACCTTGGGACCTACCGCGCGCATGTCGGCGTAGGTAAGCAAGTACAGCATCTTGAGGTTGTTGATATTGCCCATGGTCCGGGCGAAATCGACGATCGTTTTCTCGTCATCAAGATCTCGTCGGAAAGCCGCGTGGGCCATCAAGAGATGATGTCGAACAAGAAACTCAAGTTGAGCCGTATCATCCACATTGAGCCTCATCCTGCGGGCCACACTTCTCGTCATCCGGCTGCCAATCTCGGAGTGACCTCCCCCATACCCTTTCCCGACGTCATGAAAGAGCAAGCCCAGGTAGAGGATCTCAATTTTCTCTACTTCTCTAGCTAACTGAGTCAGCAACGGCAGGGATTCCCGAAACTCCCCCGCCTTGAGACGCTCCATCTCCTTAATCAGCCGAAGTGAATGCTGGTCCACCGTGTAGATGTGGTAGAGATCATGGAGCGCCATGCAGAGGAGTCGCCCGAATTCCGGGATAAAGGCCCCCAACACACCACAGCGGTGCATCTCCAAAAGAGTCTCGTAAACTCGATCTTTCCACTTGAGAATCTCGAAAAAAGGCAGATTGGCGGAGGCAGAGCGACGGTAACGCTCATCGATCAAACTCAGATACTCGCGCAGCAACTCCCGCGTTTCTTGACTCATTTCTACTTTATGCCTTTGGATCTCTGCGAAAATGCTAATCAGATTTCCCGGGTGCAAAGTCAAAATCGCTGGATTTGAGACCCACAGACTGCCTCCTGAAATGCGAATGCCCTCTCTAACTTCTCTGCCTGAGGCATGAGCCTTTCCGTCCGTAGCTCCAGACGGCTGCGTCAATCTATGGATGATCAAAGAGGTAAGACGGCTGACCTGAGAGGCGTGAAGGTAGTAGCCTCGCATAAACACCTCTACGGCCTTCAGTTTTCTCTCGCTTTCGAAACCGAGAGCGCGCCCGACTCTCTCCTGCTCTTCAAAGGTAAGCTGATCCTGGTGCTTCCCAGAGGAAAAGTGAAGCTCGTTCCTGACGCGCCAGAGGAAATCTTGCGCCGCCTTAAGCTCGGCTAGGTCCCTTGCATGGATTACCCCTAGAGGCACCAGCTCGTCGAGGCCTCTTATTTGATGTCTTACCTTGGCAATCCACAGGGCTGTGTGGATATCTCTCAACCCTCCCTCGCCCTCTTTGATATCCGGTTCCAAGAGATATACCGATCCCCCGTAGCGCTCGTGGCGGAGGCGATTCTCTGCCAACTTTTCACGGATGAAGCGATCCTCATTTTTCCTGAGGAGATGCTCCTCTACGGCCTTTTCGAGATCACTATAAAGGTTGTAATCTCCACAGAGATAGCGGGTGTCGAGCAGGGCTGTCTTGACCTTCACGTCTTTGCCGGCCAAACGGATGGACTCTGCAATGCTCCGAGTGGCATTGCCGACCTGAAGACCGGCATCCCAAAGGGTATACAGCAGCTTCTCCGCTACAGACTCCACATAGGGGGTTACCTTCCAGGTATGGAGAAAGAGAAGATCGATGTCCGAGTGCGGGTTCAATTCGCCGCGACCAAATCCCCCTTGGGCGATGAGCGTGCAGCGCGTGTTTAAGCTGGGGTAGCGGCGAATATAATCCTGGCTGGCTATCTCAAAGAGGTGACGGATCAGATGATCCACCATCGTCGTATAAGCAGTAACAATCTCATAACCCCCGTCACCGGCCCGATGCCGCTCTAGAAGAAGACTCCAAACTCTTTGGAGGTAGGCACGTGCCGCGCGCGCGACATCGGATTCGATCCAGGTCTCCTCTAAGAGGGACCGGCAGAGGGTTGTGGCATCCATGAATCGTTCTTTCTAAAGATTTTTTACTACAAGGGTGCTCTCGTGATACTTCTTGATCCCGTCATGGAGGGCGTCGACAATGGCGTCTTGGTAAGCTTGCCGGCTGAGCGCCCGCCCTTCTGTTTTGTTCGTGATGAAAAACAACTCGACGAGAACGCTGGGCATATGGGCTCCTACCAGGACATAAAACAGCGCCTTTTTGACGCCGAGATCTTTCACCTCACCGTGCTTCTGCCCCATCTGAGAAACAATGGAGGAGTGGATACGGTGGGCAAGAGTGATGGAGTCCTCAAGCTTTGAGTTCTGAGTCAGGTCACTCAAGATGAACTGGAGATCTGAGATGTCCTTGCGTGAAGTCCCGTTCTCTCTCGCCGCCAAGCGGATGGCGGCCTCATCATCTGTATTATCAAGATAGTAGGTTTCAATCCCTCTCGCGTGGGGGTTCGGGCTTGAATTCACATGAAGGGAAATAAAGAGGTCAGCGTCCTGTGCATTGGCAATAGCTGTTCTGTCCTCTAGGGGGATAAAGGTATCAGTTTGGCGAGTGAGGACCACCTCGATCCCCATTTCCCTCTTAAGTTTTTTGGCCAACTTCTTGGCAACGCTGAGGACGATGTCCTTCTCCGCAATGCCCCCCACTCCCATCGCCCCTGGGTCTTTTCCCCCATGACCCGGATCCAAAACGATCTTGCGGAGACCTAGGCTCAGGGGCTTCTTTTCCTTCAGCAAAGGGGATGAGTCCTTTCTCTTCTCGATCGCGGCCAACTCTTGCCCGTTACGCTGCCCCTGGATATCGACCACCAAACGATACGGGTCAGGAAACAAGAAGGCGCTATGTCCCCTCAGGCTGCTCATATCCAAGACCACCCGCACCACATCTGGACTAAACTGACCCACGCGTACTTGACGCAACAACCCGTCCTGGACTGGGATGGGGTTGGTCGAGTCCATAGCCAGACGAGCCCCCAAGAGGTCCACATAAATCCTCGGAGGAAGACCTTTGGACGACTCCTCCTTAAGGACATGGGTCTCATAGCGAACCTCTCCCGAGAGCTCCATAATCACTCTGGTGTAGCTCTGGGAGGAGGTATGGCGGATCTGTGTGAGAAGGGCCTTATCTCCTCCCCCCTTGCGGGGGAGGACCAAGGCGGGGGCCGAGGGCTGGAGGGCCTGCTCCTTTCTTTCCTCCCCGTTCTTCTTGATAGCGTCAAGTCTCCGTCGAGCCTTTGCCGCCAGCTCTCCCTGGGGATATCTCTCGATGAGCGCTTGATATTGCCTTTGTGCCTCACCTGCATCTCCCTTTTCTTCCTCATAACTCAAGGCCAACCAATATCCGGCCTCTTGAGCCCGAGGACTCTTGGGATACCGTTGCCAGAGGGCACGCCAATTTTTGATTGCCAGATCCAGAGTGCGCTCTTTCCTGTCGAACCGATGCAGCTCCTGATAGACCTTCCCGGTAAAAAAAAGCGCATCGTCCGCATAGGGGCTGCGCGGGATCTCCCGGGGAATTCTCTGGAAGCGCTCAGCCAGAGTCTCCCACCGGTGGCGGTTCTCCGTCGTGACCTTCGCCTTCCTTAAAAGATCGTACTCCTTCTTGGCTGAAAGATAGAGATCCTTGTCCCGCCTAGCCGCCCCACTCACATCCCCTAGGAGCAAGACAGTAAGCGTCAGGATAAACGCAGTGCAAAGAACTATGGAACGACGCATCCGAACTACCTGCCCTCCTTCTTCGCCTGCTCGGCCAATCGATGGAGAAGATTTAGGGCCTCGATAGGGGTAAGGACCGACACGTCGACTTTCTTGAGCTCCTCGCGGAGTCTATGATCCGTGCCGCCAAAGAGCCCCATCTGCGCCTGCTCGTCGCCCCAGGACCCGCGAGCGAGTCTAGGCTGGCCCCGATCGTCAAGCTCCCCTCCTTCGAGATTCTTAAGAATCTCTTTGGCCCTTTGTACGATCAAAGGTGGAAGCCCAGCGAGACGAGCGACGTGGATGCCGTAACTGCGACTCGATGCCCCCTCGACAAGGCTGCGTAAAAAGATGACTTCCCCCTTCCACTCCTTAACGGCGAAGTTAAAGTTTTTCACGCGCTCTTTGGCGAGGGCCAAATCGGTGAGCTCGTGGTAATGGGTCGCAAACAGTGTCCGGGGACGATGCTGCATGTCATGTAAATGCTCGGCCACAGACCAAGCAATCGAGATGCCGTCAAAGGTACTGGTCCCGCGACCCACCTCGTCCAAAAGGATTAAGCTCCTGGCCGAGGCATGCCGCAAGATGTGGGCCGTCTCTTTCATCTCCACCATGAAAGTCGACTCTCCGCGGGCAAGGGAATCTGCCGCACCGATTCGGGTAAAAATACGGTCCACCAATCCGATGCGTGCCTCAGCCGCAGGAACAAAGCCCCCCATCTGAGCCATGATCACGATCAGGGCTACTTGTCGCATGTATGTGGATTTCCCCGCCATATTCGGTCCGGTCAGTATCATGATCTGCTGCGATTCAGGATCCAAATGACAATCATTGGGGACAAAGGCCCCACGGCCTAGAGCCGCCTCCACCACAGGGTGACGCCCCTCGCGGATGGAGATGACAAGCCCGCCGTCCATCTTAGGACGGATGAAGTGATGAGACTCAGCCGCCTCGGCGAGGGAGAGCAGGACATCGAGAGTTGCTAAGGCATGACTTGTCTGCTTCATTTTCTCGTAATAGGAGGCAACCTTCTCCCGTACCTGGGCAAAGAGAGACAGCTCCAGCTTAACGATCTCCTCCTCTGAGCTCAAAACCTTGGCCTCATACTCCTTGAGATCGGGGGTGATGTAGCGCTCTCCGTTGACCAGGGTCTGCTTTCGGATGTAATCCGTTGGGACCGACTTGAGATTAGCCTTAGTGACCTCGATGTAGTAGCCAAAGACCCTATTGTATCTTACCTTAAGGGATTGAATTCCGGTGCGCTTTCGTTCGCTGCTCTCGAACCGGGCGATCCAATCTTTGGCATTGCTCCGTATCGCCCGTATTTCGTCCAGCTCCCCGTGAAAGCCCGGACGAATAAACCCTCCCTCTCCCAAGGTCGGGGGAGGGCCATCCACAATGGCCCGGGCCACAAGCTCCACAACCTCAGGAAGATCCCACAGCTCGTCCCTGAGAGAACTAAAAATCTCTGCGCGCCAATCCCGCAGTCTCTCTTTGATCGGGCTGAGCGCACGTAAGCTATCCTTCACAGCCCCTAGGTCCCTGGCATGGGCGCTGCCGGCAACAGTTCTTCCACCCAAGCGCTCGAGGTCCTGGACACCCTTGAGTCCCGTCCTAAGCTCCTGACGTCCTTTATAGTTCTCCACTAGCTCCTCGATCCCCTCGTGCCGCTGACGGATGAGCTTCTCGTTGAGGAGCGGGTAGAGGAGCCACTGACGCAGCCGCCTGGCACCCATGGGGGTTAAGGTGTAATCCAAAACTCCTAACAGGGAGCCTTTTGTATTCCCTTGAAAATCACGGAGAAGCTCAAGGTTACGCCTCGTCGTCTCGTCGAGCATGAGGTACTGAGAGGCTGAGTAGGGTTGGAGATCTCTTAAAGCCTTCAGGACCTCAGGCAAATTCTCCTCCAAAAAGGAGACAATAGCCGAAGCCGCCTGGATACCCTGCTCCCACTCCTGGTCCTCCTGTCCGGACCACAGCTTAAGCGACCTGAGGCGTTCTTGGGCTGAACGAGAAAAGCAGATCCCGGCTATGGGACTCAGGTGGACACTAGGAAAATCACTCCGCAGTTGCTCTAAAAGGGCCGGCTCTCCTTCGGCAAGGAGAATCTCGCGTGGATGGATGCGCCCGATCTCATCAATAAGGGCGGAGTAATCCTCGATTTGAGTGAAGCGGAACTCTCCTGTGGTTACATCGGTGAGCGCTAAGCCATAATCTCCTCTCCCTCGGGATACGGCGACAAGAAAATTGTTGTCATGGGCATCCAGGGCTTCTCCCTCGGTAATCGTCCCTGGAGTAATGACCCGCACCACCTCTCGCTGGACAACCCCTTTGGCTAGCCTGGGATCCTCTACTTGCTCGCAGATCGCCACTTTATAACCAGCATCCAGCAGCCTCCCGATGTAAGGTGTCGCCGCGTGGTAGGGGACTCCGCACAGAGGAATAGGCGATTCATCGTTCCGATTACGTGAGGTAAGAGCAATGTCTAGAATCTTGGAGGCCTTTTCCGCATCCTCGAAGAACATCTCGTAGAAATCGCCAAGGCGAAAAAATAGAATGGCATCCCGGTACTTCTCCTTGATTTGGAGGTACTGCCGGATCATGGGGGTAATTTTAGCCTCCTCCATAAAAACTATGCCGATGCACCCCTCTTTCCCTCGACCCTACGCCCATCCCCAGCCACTCGCCTACCTAGGGACCCTTTGAGCCGACGCACCTCTCCATTCAGCTCACGAACGAGATTGCCAATCCCCAGAGATAAGACAAATTGGCGGTCCATCGCGTCGAGGATCTTGTTTCGGTCACTGGTGAGAACGAAAAGTTTGTCTCCATCTGTGAGATACTTAAGTGAATGGACCGGCTGCACCGCCTCCGGAGAATAGCGTTTGAGGTGGCGAAGACAACGGCGGATCTTCTGCAGGCTAAGACCATAATCCGTTAGATCTTTGACGACTTTAAGCTGAACCAAGTCAGAAAAGGAGTAGAGGCGCTTGCTCCCCCGCCCCTCGGCCAGCCTCACGGAAGGGCGGATAAACCCCTGTTCATCCCAATACTGGATCTGCCTGAGGCTCACCCCGACAATGCGATTAACCGTCTTGCTGTTGAACGTCTCCATCACCACCTCCTGGAAATGTAAACAAGGATGTTTTTATCAGAAAAATAGGGAGCAGGCAACAATGGCAAGAGAAGTCATGTACCTCCGGCAGAGCCGGAGGCTTGATTTGTGATCAGCCTTAGGCTGTCTGGCCAGCTTACCCTGGCACCACCAACGAGATTCCGTTCTTCCTCCTCTCCCTCGACGGGAGAGGACAGAGGTGAGGGTGAAAACGCTAACAATATCATTTCCCTCACCCGTTCCCTCTCCCAAATCGGGAGAGGGGTCGCATAAACAACTCCACAATTGATCACTCCCGCAAATGTCAAACTCTGCGAGTCCCCCAGCAGAGCTGGGGGTTTACCTTCGATTAATTAGGAAGGAGGCAGAGGTTTACGGGATGTAGTTCACCCAACCATCGCAGCCGATTTATTTCACGGAAAGCACTTCGGAGCTATCCTTGCCGTGTTCGCCCTCTTCATCGGAGCTGGAGCTGGACTAGGGCCATGGCTGGGGGGTTACCTCCATGACTTGTCTGGGACCTATACGAGCGCATTTTGGATCGCTATCTTACTTGCTGTGATCTCTGTGATCTTTATCTGGAGCGCTAGCCCCAGAAAGTACCGGCAGAAACCATAACTGAAGACGCCTCAGCGGTGGCCACGCACTTCAGCGGCAGTGAAAGGTCCAACACCCATAATCTGGTGCACCTCCCATTCAAAAAGATCGAACGTACAAAAGCCGGCCTGGGTGTAGGGGTCGCTCGCCGCAATACGCTCAGCCTCCTCGCGCGACTCTGCCCGAATCACATAGATTCCCAACTTGCGATCCGGCGTAGGCCCCGAGAAGAGGATATGCCCGGCTTCGTGCTGGCGCTTCATCCAAGCGAGGTGCTGATCCAGACTGACTGTCCATTCCTCACGGGGCCGTATAGCCCTTCGATGGATCAAATACCACATGGTCCCCTCCGTAAAATAGTTTTTCCTTGCTCGAAACAGTTTGTTGAACTTTTCAAGCCTCGGATGAGAATCCGAGCGCTATTAGTACAAGGATTAAAGCTTTGTCGCAAACGCCGAGCGATTGTTCACGCGCTGGATAGCCAGAGGACAGGCAGGGGTAGGAATAAAATTGTTCTCTGACCCTTATTTCTGCTATTTCTGTTCACGGCCTTGGGATTGAGGCCGACCGAAATGTAGAGCTTCATGTGCGTTCCCTCATCGGAAATTGGTTGCCGTGAACTCAGCCGATATTGAGCGCGCCGCCGCCGTCGACGAGGAGCGCCACGCCGGTGATGAAATTGGCCTCGTCGGAGGCGAGGAACAGCGCCGCATTGGCCACGTCCCAGACGGAGCCCATCTTGTGGCGCAGCGGCACGCGGGCATCGCGCTCCGCCGCGACCTCGGCGCGGCTCTTGTGGCTCATCCGGGCTCGGGTGGCGACCGCCATCGGCGTGTCGATCAGACCGGGCAGGATCACGTTGGCACGAATGCCATACTCGGCGTTTTGGATCGCCACCTGCTGGGTGAAGGCGATCATCGCCGCCTTCGTCGCCTTGTACGCGACAAAGGGATAGTTCTCCAATGCGGCAAGCGAGGAGATCATACTGATGGCGCCCGCGCGCTGCTGTCGCATGATCGGGATGACGTGCTTGCAGGCCATGATGGCGCCGCGCAGGTTGATGGCGCTGATGCGGTCGAAAGCCTCCTCGGTGAAGTCGAGCAGCGGCGCATCGCCGGCGGCGATGCTGACGCCGACATTGTAGTGCAGGATGTCGATGCGGCCCCAGCGCTTCTGCGCCGCCGCTAAGGCGACAGCGAGCGTCGCTTCCTTGGTGACGTCGGCCTCGAAGGCGACGCATTCGCCGCCCCCCTGCTTGACAATCGACACCGTCTCCTCGGCCGAGCCGAGGTCACGGTCGACGGCCATGACCTTCGCGCCTTCCTGTGCGAATCGCAGCACCGTGGCACGGCCATTGCCCATCCCTTCGCCCGGGCTCTGGCCGGCGCCGATGATGATGGCAGTCTTTCCTTCCAGACGCATAGCGGCCTCCCTTTTTAGTCAGTCCTTGGGCCGCCGCCCCCCTGCTTTGAAAACCCGTGCTTGGGCTTGCGCGGCATTGTGTTTCATATTGCCGTGAGCGGCGCTGGCTTTACTGCGTTTTTGACAGTGACGAGCGGGCTAACGCTGCCGCTCACCCGCCTGGGCCAACAAAGACACTTGCCGTCGATTCCTTTCGAATGGCCCAGTGGGCCGGTCGGGTGAAGCGGCTGGTTAGCACCAAGCGGCCTGTCAGAAGCCGAGCCACGTACGCACAGCGCTCTCCACCAATGCGAGATCTTCGGGGCGAAGCGTCCCCACAGGCCTGACGAGCCGGGCCTCGGGAATGGTTACCAGATTCTACGCGTCGAACACTCCCTGTTTCAGAAACAAGGGACGCACTGCTACCTCAAAGCGTCCACCACGAGGACTTGTCGTGTGAGCCACAACTGTGACCAGTGACCGTTCCTGATCAGTGGCCGGAACACTCAAAACCAAACATGGTCGAACCTTTGCTGCTAGGCCCAAGTCGACAATCCAAACCTCGCCCCGCTTCGCTTTACTCATCCGACGCTTCGCGGGTGTCAAGCTCGCGGAAAAGGTCGTCTGCCTGCGCTACAAGGTCCTCGTCTGTCAGTGGGGGTGTATCGAACCGCAGAGCACGTCGGAGAATGGCGCTTGCCACTTCTCGCTTCTCGGTCTCCGGAAGTTCGTCGAAGGACTCCAAGATTCTCTTTCCCGATACAGTCATCGCAATCGCTCCTCAATATGTACCTATGATTCCACATCCAATGCGCCCTAGCAACACCCTAGAAGTGCTAACGGGGCGCGGGATGAGCCGCCGGACTGACGCGCGCTTGAGCGCGAGAAGGACGGGCGGCTCTATCCCGCTGATAGGCGGAGCCCTCTCTGCCAATATGAATGAGACACTTACCCGCCTTGAGTTTAGTGTAGAATAGGGGGCGAGTAAGGAGTTGATAATGGGTGCAATGGAAGGGGTGGAGTCATCCAGTTTGGAGGTGGAGGTGATGGCGAAGCCGACACGACGGCGATATACGGCGGAGTACAAGCTGAGGATTTTACGGGAAGCGGAGGTTAGCAGTGGTCGTGGTGAGCTTGGGGCACTTCTCAGGCGGGAGGGGCTATACTCCTCCAACCTCACAGCTTGGCGTAAGCAGCGGGAGCGGGGGGAGTTAGAGGGGTTGTCTCGAAAGCGAACTCAATACGTGCTCCCGATCTTGCCAATCGTACCTTATCCTCCCCACAATCACCCCATGACCACAGTAAGGGTATTTTTCAAGTTGGGAAAGGTCTTCCACCAGCTTCACTCT
>JBOHVJ010000481.1:0-3426 GCA_050735075.1 Binatia bacterium | reverse complement strand
TGTCATCCTTATCCCTGGAAGCGCTTTGGCGTTGTTACCTAAGGCAAGAGCCGGATGCAGTAATACTGCACGTCCGGATCTGTGGAGGGGGTTATGGGCAACCATGATTCCTACTCCCACACGCGCTCAGGACGAACGGCTAAGTGATTGAATTTTGGTGTGTCGCCGTCCGTTCGTGGTGAGCTTGTCGAACCATGAACGGCCTTATGACACAGTCTCCGGCCCGAGGAGGAATGACTTATGATTATCGATGCCCACACCCACTACACCACGGCCCCTCCGGAGTTGCAGGCTTACCGGGGCCGGCAGATCATTGACCTAGGCAGGCCCGTACGAGCCAAACTGCAGATCAGCGATGAGCAACTAGAACGCTCGATGCAGGCGCAATTCAAGCGTATGCAGGAATCCGGCATCAACAGGCTGCTCTTTTCGCCCCAGGCATCAGCGATGGGACATCACTTCGGATCAGCAGTTGTGAGCCGCTACTGGACAGAGGCGTGCAATGACCTCATCGGCCGCATAGCCCGCCTCTGGCCCGACAGGATCTCACCCGTGTGCCAGCTACCACAATCACCGGGTGTCAGCCCCAAGCATTGGGTAGACGAGCTCGAACGCTGCGTGAAGGATCTGGGGTTCGTGGGTTGCAACATCAATCCCGACATGGCCGGAGGCCGTGAGCCCCTGACCCCCTCTCTCGGAGACGAATGGTGGTATCCGCTATGGGAAAAGATGGTGCAGTTGGATGTGCCGTGCACCATCCACGCCAGCGCCTCTCTCAATCCGGCGATGCATCTGACCAACTCCTATTATATCGCCCAGCACCATGCCGGAGCGGTGGAGCTTCTAAAGTCCCGCGTTTTTAAAGACTTTCCCAAGTTGAAAATAATCATACCCCACGGCGGCGGCGCGATACCCTACCAATGGAACCGGCATCGGGGAATGCATGTCAGGGAGGGTCTCGAACCCTTCGAAGAAGCCGTGCACAAAGTTTTCTGGGATATGGCGATTTACGATAAAGAGGGGATGGAGCTCTTGATCAAGCGGGTCGGCGTCGACAACGTCCTGTTTGCCACAGAGATGTTCGGGGCAGTTAATGCCATCGATCCCAAGACCGGACGGAACTTCGAGGACATTGTACCGATCTTCAAATCGATCGAGTGGCTGAGCGAGGAGGACAAGCTCAAGATCACCGAAGGCAACGCGAGAAGGGTCTTCTCGCGGATACGAGTTGAGTCTAAACCCTGAGGTTGTACTCAGCGAACCAATGGATTTCTAACATTCAGCCCTGGGAATCGCCCAAAATCGCGATCGGCCGTCCACAACTCGCGCACTCCGTGCTGTCGGCATAGAGCTGCCACCCGTGCATCGTGCACTTGCGGGCCTGACACTCGTCCAGCCTGAAGGATGGTCCGGAGTTGCGGCCAGTGGTTCTCTGATTCGGAAAGGAGGAGGAGGCTAGGTGACTCCATCCAGGCATCGACCTGGTCAACCGCTACCTCTAGCGGTGTCGGTGGAGCGTAGATCCGAGCGTGGGTCACAATGGCGAGAAACTCGTGAATGCATGGCCACGGTATGGCCCATGGAGCCTGCCCCTCTGCTATTTCGACGATGCGGGCATAGGCAACATCATGCCAGGGAGAATCTGCTCGGTGGGCGTAAACCAGAAGGTTGCTGTCGATGGCGATCATCCGCCGCGACCTTCATAGCTGAGTTCGCGGATTTGGTCCCAGGAAGCGCCACCGAGATGGGATTGCAGGCCGTTGCCCTTGAAAGTGGCCTTTCGGAGACGGAACCCGTTACGCCGTTTACGTTCAGAGATGATCCGGCGGAGACCTTCTTGGACAAGGGCCTTCAGAGTCGTGCGCTCCCGGTGAGCTAACTTCCGCGCCTCCTCAAAGAGGCTGTCGGGTATTTGTATGGTCGTCTTCATATGGCTAGCCATATCAGAATGTACAGCCGGATGTCAACAGGGCTAGAACTCGACTGAGCGAAGCTGGTTGGGCAGACTAGAGAAAGAGATCGAGCGCACGCGGGCCGCGCAGCTAATCCCTCAGTTTATCCAAGGTGCCTAATTGGGAAAGCGGTCTTTATTTGACCGCCTTGGCTCCTTGGCCTGAATGGAAGGGGCGCGTCCCTTCATAGGCTTTGGGATTGACCATGGTGTGTTCCTCCTGCATCAACCAGGCGATCTCGGCCGCCGCCGGAACGGTCGGAGCTTCCATAGAGGCATGCGCCGCCATTTTGCAGTATCTCAGTGTGGTTTTGTTCCACCGTGAGATTTCCCCTCCCCATCCCCACGCTGCTTCTTGAAGCTGGTCGTGGGAAACCACTCGGTTGATTAGTCCCACCTCCAGAGATTTCTTTGCATCCCAATTCTTTCCTGTCAGAATCAACTCAAAGGCGAGCTTGGTGGGGATCAAAGCGCGAAAAAGAGTCGCGACGATGGGGTAGGGCAAGAACCCCCTCATGATCTCAGGCAGGCCGAACTGAGCTTTGTCCGAGGCAATGGCAAGATCGTGCGGCAGCAGAAGCGTGATGCCTGCACCGAGGCAATAGCCGTTGACCACAGCAATCGTCACCTTGGGAAAGGTCCTGATGATCTCTGCCACATGGTAGGCGCGTGGTTCGGACCTTCGCTCGGAGCCGCGAACTTGACCGCCCTCGGTCGGAAACTCGGACAAATCGCGGCCCGCGCAGTAGGCGACGTCCCCGGCGCCCATAGTCAGCACCACGGCGATGGAGTCATCGGATCGCAGTTCCTCAAAGGCGTCGAGCATTTCCCGGATCGTATCCCGACTCAGTGCGTTTCTCTTCTCCGGCCGGTTGATGGTGATCTTCGCGACCGCGCCGCGTTTTTCGACGAGAATGTACTTTCTCTGTGTATCCATGTAGCTATCCTTTCCCTTTCCGATTCTCGTACGCGAATACCACTGCGATTTCGTCTTTGTCAACCTCGTGCAAGGCCAGCGTGCGAACCACAACTTGAAAGAAAGAAGGAAATCAGATATTCCCCTCACATTGTGGAATCAGAAATGAAGCAAGTCGGCAAATCGATCAATTTCTTACAGGGAGATGGTATTAGCCCGATCCGAAGAACCGGTGAATCGAGACGGAGGGTATATGAGAAAAATCTTGAGGATTTTTTTAATCATCGCGGCGCTGGGTGCAGGCGCAATGGCGGTCGAGGCGCAGCAGCCGAAGAAAGTCCCTCGGATAGGATGGCTAACCGGCTCCTCCCTTTCCGCTAACTCGGAGCGCCAGGAGGGATTCCGGCAGGGCTTGCGCGAGCTTGGGTACGTGGAAGGGAAAAACATTGTCATTGAATGGCGGGCTACGGACGGAAAGCGCGATCGTTATCCGGCGCTCCTCGCCGAGCTACTGAGTCTCAAGGTGGATGTCATCGTCACCGACAGTGCGGGCTCGACC
>JBOHVJ010000480.1:0-13664 GCA_050735075.1 Binatia bacterium | reverse complement strand
AGTTCCCTCTGCGGGATCGGCTAGTGCCTGACCTGATCGAGAAGATCGACACCCCCGACGATCGCAAGATCGTCATTCACTGGAAGGCACTTTACAACGAGGCCTATGCCATTCAGAAGCAGCAGCTTAGGGCCTGGCCAAGGCATATATTGGAAGATGCCTTTAGGTCTGGAGACATCAAGACCTTAACCCGCCATCCTTACTGGAACCGTCAGTTTGTCGGCACCGGCCCTTATCGGTTGTTGGACTGGGGGGGAGGCGCGCAGATCGAAGTCGAAGCCAATCCGTATTATGCCCTGGGAAAACCGAAGATCGATCGGGTCACCTATCGCGTGGTCGAGGACAGCAATACGGCCCTCTCCGCCGTCCTCGCAGGAGAAGTCGATCTGTCCCTTCGGGACACCATCTCCTTTGACGGGGCTATGATATTGAAGGACCAGTGGGAGGCGAAGGGGCTAGGTACCGTCAGTATCAGGCCGATCACTTTCCGTTGGCTAAACCTAAGCGGGACCAATCCCCTCTTCAAAGATGTGCGCGTCAAGCGCGCGCTGCTTCATGCCATCGACCGGGAGGGTATGGTGAAGAATATCTTCAAAGGTTTTGCGCCTCTGATCCATTTTCCCATGTCCCCGTTCCGCAAGGCATTCAAGCGGGCAGACGCGGCGGCCACGAAATACGAATACAACCTGGAGAAGGCGAAGCAGCTTTTAGCCGAAGCGGGGTGGAGGCCCGGGACGGACGGCATCTTGGCGAACGCGAAGGGCGAGCGCATGGAGTTCGAGTTCCGAACGGAGGCAGGGAGCCGGGAGGACGAACAAGCGCAGGCAATCATCATCGATTACTGGAAGAAGATCGGCGTGCGGACCAACATAAAAAATCTGCCCCAACGAATCCTCAACTCGGAGGAGTACCGTAACCGATGGCCAGGGGCGATGCTGGGGGGACATAATCTCGTCGTTGAAGAATGGGCAGAACGCTTCCACAGCGCCGGAACCCCTACCGCGGAAAATCGCTGGTCGAGTGAGTCGGTCTCCCTCTGGCACAATGCTCAGGCGGACGCGATCATGGACGAGCTGAACTCGGTTATTTCTGAAGAGCGGGCCATTGAACTTCAAGTCGAATTTGTCAAGCTCTACACCCGCGACCTTCCATTCCTACCGCTTTACTATAGGCTGGAGTGGCTCGCGATCAGGAAAGGTTTGAGCGGGGTGACCCCACGCATAGAAAGCGGCGGCCAGAACATGAACACCTGGAATATGCACGCATGGGATAAAGTGTAAAGGAGTTTCGCGTTCCGAGTTCCGAGTTTCGAGTTTTGAGTTCAATTCACTAATTCAGGGGCAAAGAAAGAGGCTAGCCATTAAAACAACCGTGGAGGGCTGCCGATGATACCGCAACATTCGGAACATTCTGATCCAACTGTAGCTCATGTGTTAAAAACCTGGGCCCCGCGAATGATCGTCCAAGGGATCGACTACAACGACTACGTAAACACGTGTGCACGCATCAAGGCCTGGGACGATTGGTGTCGGGAGTGGTGCGCCACGGCGGCGATGCATGAGGAACAGGCGCAACAAGCTGAGACACGCGGGGAGGCGATCAGCGCGGTTGAGGCCTATTTCCTGGCAGCAATCGCCTACCATTTCGCTTGCAACAACTTCGTTCATGATTATGACCAGTACGTACCGGCTCATAAAAAGAAGGTGACCTGCTATGCCAAGGTAGCGCCCCAACTGACGCCGCCGGGCGAGCGGCACGAGGTGCCCTTCGGCAGCGTTCGAATGCCGGGCTACCTCCGAGTGCCACCAGGCCGGGAACGGCCGCCAGTAGTGGTCATCATCTCCGGTGTTGACTCGACCAAAGAAGAGCATCGGACGATGGAGGACGGGCTGTTACGACGAGGACTTGCAACATTCAGCTTCGACGGGCCGGGCCAGGGCGAGACCTGGTCCCAGATAGGCATGATCGTTGACTACGAGCGTGCCACATCGGCCGTGATCGACTACCTCGAGAAGCAGCCTGCAGTCGATCCCAGCAGGCTCGGCGTCTTCGGACCGAGCATGGGCGGCTACTTGGCGCCGCGCTCGGCTGCACAGGATGAGCGGATCAAGGCCTGTGCCGCCTCGGGCGGCAGCTTCAACCGCCGACACCAAAGGGCCTCCGCAGAGCGCGACTCCTTTCAGTTGGTCCGCCTCAAGCACCTTTGGAAAACTGACAACATCGACCGTCTGTCCGAGCTCATGGGCCAGGCTACCCTTGAAGGTATAGCCCACAAGATCCGCTGCCCACTCTTGGTTATCCACGGGAGCAAGGATTTCGTCCCATTGGAGCAGGCCGAGAAACTCTACGCGGCAGCCTCAGGCCCGAAGGAGTTGGTTGTCCTCGAAGGGGGCAATCACGTCTGCAACAATATGCCCTATCGATACAGGCCACTCGTAGGGGACTTCTTGGCTAAACACTTAGGCGTCCGAGATTCATGATCCTTAGAAGCCATGCTGCGACTGAGATGATCAATGAAGAAGCGTAAAAGAGACCTCACTCGTAGAGAGTTTGTCCGCTTTAGCGGAGCCACAGCAGCCGGGTTTGCCATTGGTCCATGGGGAGGGCGGGCTGCACCGGCAGCTCAAGTTGGCCAGAAGCGGCTCTTCGTCATGGGGCAACGTCGCACGGCCGGGTTTGGGAATCATGGCCGCTCGGATACCGAGAAGACAGGCCTGGTGGACGCCGGCCTCACGGGCCAAGATCCCGTCACACTGGAACGCTTCCCCTGGCTCGCCGAAGAACTGCCCTCTATCAAAAAGGGCACCTGGAAGGTGGACTCGCAAAAAAAGACCATGACCACCGTGTACCGCCTAAGGGCAGGCCTGCGCTGGCATAACGGCAAGCCCTTTACCTCCCACGACTTCAAGTTCGGCTGGGAGGTCCACCACCACCCGGAGTTCCCTCTGCGGGATCGGCTAGTGCCTGACCTGATCGAGAAGATCGACACCCCCGACGATCGCACGATCGTCATTCACTGGAAGGCACTTTACAACGAGGCCTATGCCATTCAGAAGCAGCAACTGCGAGCCTGGCCAAGGCACATTCTCCAGGATGTCTTTCAAGGTGGAGACATCAAGGCCTTAACCCGCCATCCTTACTGGAACCGTCAGTTTGTCGGCACCGGCCCTTATCGGCTGTTGGACTGGGGTGGAGGGACACAGATCGAGCTTGAGGGCAACTCCTACTATGCCCTAGGAACGCCCAAGATTGATCGGGTAACCTACCGGGTGGTGGAGGACAGCAATACCGCCCTCTCTGCTGTCCTGGCGGGAGAAGTTGACCTGGTGCTGCGAACCACCATCTCTTTTGAAGGTGCTCTAGTCCTTAAAGAACAGTGGGAGGCCAAGGGACTAGGAACTGTCATCATCACACCCGTCGACCATCGGTGGTTAAACTTAAGCGGGACCAATCCCCTTTTCAAAGACGTCCGCGTCAAACGCGCGCTTCTGCATGCCATCGACCGGGAGGCTCTGGTCAAGAGCATGTTCAAGGGGCTTGTCCCGGTTGTCCATTTTCCCATGTCGCCGTTCCGTAAAGCATTCAAGCGGGCGGATGCAGCAGCCACCAAGTACGAATACAACCTGGAGAAGGCGAAACAACTCCTGGCGGAGGCGGGCTGGAAAATAGGACCCGACGGCGTCTTGGTCAACAGCAAAGGCGAGCGCATGGAGTTCGAGTTTCGCGCGGAGGCAGGCCGGCGTGAGCTCGAGCAGGCCCAGGCGATCATCATCGATTACTGGAAGAAGATCGGCGTGCGCTGCCACATCAAAAATATGCCCCAGCGCATTCTCAACTCTGAGGAGTACCGGAACCGCTGGCCAGGGGCCATGCTGGGCGGCGCAAATCTGGTGGTAGAAGAATGGGCGGAACGCTACCATAGCGCCGGAACCCCCACCGCGGAAAATCGCTGGTCGACAGAGTCAGTCACGCTCTGGCGCAATACCCAGGCGGACACGATCATGGACGAACTGAACTCGGTCATTCCTGAAGAGCGGGCCATTGAACTTCAAGTCGAATTTGTCAAGCTCTACACCCGCGACCTGCCGCATCTGCCTCTCTATTACGCGCCGGAGATCATCGTCATCAAAAAAGGGCTCAGCGGGATAACGCCGCGCATCGAGGGCGGCGGGCAAAACATGAACACTTGGAACGTGCATCAGTGGGAGAAGGTTTAGACCTTTTTAGGATGTAAGGAGGAAAAGATGGCAGAGACGAGAACCGAAGAGGCGTTGCTTTTCGAACAGGCGCGCGGTCGCATCCACATGGAAAGCAACCTAGGCCGGATCGCGGGAAGCCCGTGGTACCACGACAGCGTCTACGAAAAATTCTCCGACGCGGAGTACCAGCGGCGGTTTAAGGCCACACAGGACAGGATGGCGAGCATGAAGCTGGACGTCCTGATTGCGCCCGGCGGACCCAATCATTGGAGCTTCGGGGGCGGCATGCGCTGGCTCTCAAACCACTGGGAGTGGCACGGGGTCTCGGCCTACGCCGTGGTGCCGCCCCAGGGAGAACCGGTGTTGGTCTGCGGTCCTAGCGGAGCGCATCGGGAGGCGGTTCGGAGACTTACCAGTCTTAAAACAGTCTTAGAATCGCGTCACGGCAATTACAGCGCCGTTATCGTCGACCTGGTAAAGCAGTGGGGCCTAGCTAATGGACGGATAGGGATCTCCGAGACTGACCCCGCTTATCATTCCTATCTCCCTGTAAACGAGTACCAGACGCTGCAAAAAGGGCTGCCGGAGGCGGAGTTGGTTTTTGCCGGGGACTTCTTCCACTCCCTCGTGCATGTGAAGAGCGACGAGGAGATTGCTTGCGTGGAAAAGGCCGGCGAGTTGATGGATCAGGCTATCTATGCGATGGCAGCCCGCGCCAAACCTGGCGTGACCGAATACCAGCTCGCCGCGGCTGCCGCTTATGCCATCCTCGATGGTGGGGGCCAGATTGATTTCCAGATCATCGGCTCCACGTCGATGGACAATCCCTCCATCATCTTTGGCAATCCGTGGCCCTCGGGACGCGTCCTTAAGAAAGGAGACATCATCATCAACGAGCTTGCTTGCGGCTATCGAGGCTATACGGTCCAGATCGGCACACCTATATGCATCGGTGAGCCCCCTCAGTGGATCAAGGATTTCTTCTACGACATTGTCCTTGAGGGATTCAACCGCATGGCAGAACAGATCAAATCAGGCAAGACCTGGGAAGATGTCCGGCGAGCAGGCCAGTTTTACAAAGGGCAAGGCTATGACTCCCGGCCTCTGCTCCTCCATTGCATCGACTTCGTCAGCCACCGGCCCCATGTCCGAGTTAACGATGTTGTCTGTGATCCGGAAGAGATGACCCTTGTCCCGAACATTGTCGCTATGCTCGAACCGGGCGGGATCATGCCCGACGGCAGGTTTGGGATCTTCTTCGGCCGCACCTTTGTGACTACCAAAGACGGCAACAAACGGGTGACACGCTATCCCTCGGAACTGACCATCGTGTAAAAGGGGAAGTCAAGAGACGATGCTGCATTACTCGATCAGACGGATCACGCAGATGATCCCCCTCCTCTTTTTCATCTCAGCGCTGATTTATCTCCTCCTTTATCTCATGCCGGGCGACCCTCTCTACAGCATGCTGGAAGATGTCCCCAACCTTCGACCCGAAGACTATAAGCGGCTGCGAAGGCTCTACGGTCTCGATGATCCGGTCTATATCCAGTATTGGAAGTGGCTCTGGCAGATGCTCAATCTAAACGCTGGCTACTCCCGTGAGTACGGGCAACCGGTCTTCGACGTCATCCTGCCGGCATTGAAGAACACCCTCGTGCTTACTGTCACCGCGGTTATCATAGGAAAATCTATTGCCGTCCTGTTGGGGATATTTTCTGCGATCCGGCAATATTCCCTCTGGGACTATGTGCTTACCGTGCTTACGTTTATCGGTTATTGCATACCGGGTTTCTGGCTGGCGCTCATGATGATCATCGTCTTTGCGGTGAAGCTGGGTTGGCTCCCTACTTCAGGCATGATCAGCCCTGACATCACTCCAGGGACTTGGGCCGCAACCTTAGACTGGATCAAACACCTGATTCTCCCTGTGGCGGTCCTCTCCATATCTGAGATCATTCAGGTCCAGCGTTACATGCGCTCGAGCCTCTTAGAGGTCCTGCGCCAGGATTATCTCACCACTGCGCGGGCTAAGGGCTTGAACGAACGGGTGGTCATCGGCAGGCACGCCTTAAAGAATGCGCTCATTCCTGTGGTCACGATCATCGCCATCACGATGCCGCGAGTGATCGGCGGATCCACGGTTGTGGAAACCGTCTTTGGCTATCCTGGAATGGGACGGCTGCTGTATGTATCAGTCATGGGCAACGATTTTGTCGTGGCGATGACCGTCGTCATGATCATCGCATTGACGGTGGTTTTCTTTAACTTGCTGGCGGACATGCTCTACGGGTGGCTCGATCCTCGCATCCGCTACGAACGATAATGCGCGGGCAATCGACAAGATCTTCCAAAGGATACTGGACTGTCGTCTGGCAGCGCTTTAGACAGCACCGCATCGCCTATGCCGGCCTATTTTTCTTCGTGGCACTGCTGCTCCTGGTCATCCTCGGACCCCATCTTGTCTCGTATCAGTTGGATCAGGTTTCGCTCGGCGAGCGGATGCACGGGCCGTCTCACCGTCACTGGTTCGGCACGGATGAGCTGGGTCGGGATACTTGGGTGCGCATCTTGCACGGTGGCCGCGTCTCCCTCACGGTGGGCCTCATAGTTGGGATCAGCACCGTAATAATCGGTGGGCTGGTCGGCGTGGTCGCAGGCTATGTGGGGGGATTGTTAGACAACGTCCTCATGCGCATTGTGGACATTATTTACACCATTCCCCGTATTGTACTGCTCCTAGTCCTCTCCAAAGTGGCAGGCCCGGGATTGGTCAACATCATCATTATCCTGGTAGCGCTGGAATGGACAAACGCCGCACGACTCGCGCGTGGGGCGGTCCTTTCTTACCGAGAGCAGGAATTTGTCCTGGCTGCCCAGTGCTTGGGAGCTTCGCGCTGGCGCGTCATGCTGAGACATCTCCTGCCCAATTCTCTTGCGCCACTCATCGTGGCGGCCACTCTGGACGCCGGCGCTGCGATTCGCGCCGAGACCACGCTGAGCTTCCTTGGCCTAGGGATTCAACCTCCCACCCCGAGCTGGGGAAACTTGCTGACCAACGCCTCCACGAACATCTTCATCGCGCCGCTCCAGGTCTTTTTGCCCGGCATGTTCATCTTTTTCGCGCTGATGAGTTTTAACCTCTTGGGCGATGCGCTCCGGGACGCAATGGACCCGCGCCTAACGCAAGATGGGCGGTGAAAAGAAAGGTGACAGGCAGGAAGTAGCTCGCAGAAAAGGCGAGAGGAGTGATACCGGAATGAGAGAATCCCTGCTCAAGCTAACCCAGCCTGAGGCGGAGGCCATTCTTAAGCGCAGCGGCCTCGCCCTCATCCCCATGGGGAGTGTGGAACAACACGGCCCGCACCTTCCCTGCGGCACAGACTACCTCGCCTCGCTCGTCATCGGTCAAAAAGTGGCTGAAAAGGTGGACGGACTCCTCCTTCCCTTCTGTCCAATAGGAGTGACCCCTTTTCACATGTCCTTTGCCGGAACCCTCAGTCTTAAACCGCCGACCTTCATCGCCGTGGTCGAAGATATCTGTGACAGTGTCATCCAACATGGGGCAAAGAGAATCGTTTTTCTAAACTGGCACGAAGGGAATACCTCATCGATGAACCTCGCCGCAGTCTCCGTCCAGCAGCGCCATCCCGTTCGCGTTCTTGTAGTCCAAGCCTGCTATATCGCCTACGAGCTCTTTGGCCAGGAGTGTGGCTTGACCCATGGAGGAGAGCTGGAGGTTTTGCCCATCCTTGCCTACGAGCCCTCTCTGGTTCATCTGGAGCGCGCTACGAATCCGTCGCCGCAAGAGCGGGCAAAGAAGATCGATAGCCTAAGGCGGGGCCGTGCTGCCTATCCCTTTTTGAAAGACATCAGAGAGCTTGCGCCTACGGGTTGGTACGGTGATCCAAAGAAGGCAACACCCGAGAAGGCAAGAGAGTTTTTGGAGAAGGTGGCCGACGCGGCCGCCGATTACATTCGCACTACTTTCAAGGAGCTGGGAGAAAATGGCTAACGGCGCCGTTAGGGTAGCTTCAGTGGGTTTAGGCCGCTGGGCCAAGACCCTCGCCGATTCGATCAGAAAAAGCGACCGACTTAAAATCGTCAGTTGTTATAGCCGATCGGAGAAGAGCCGCGAAGCCTTCTCGCAACAATACGCATGCCGTGCAGCAAAAAGCTACCAGGAGCTATTAAAGGACCCCGAGGTGGAAGGAGTACTCATCACCACCCCGAACAACGCCCATGCCGCACCGATCCTAGAGGCCGCGGCCAATGGCAAGCACGTCTATGTCGATAAGCCCATCGCTCACACGATGTCAGACGCCCTAGCCATTGACCGGGGCTGCCGGGAGGCGGGAGTCACATTAGCCGTTGGGCACAGCGCCCGTCGCCTCAAAGGGAATCGCAAGATCAAAGAAATCATCGACCAGGGAGGACTAGGAAAGCTGGTCATGGCCGAGTGTAATTTTTCCAACGACCGCAGCCTGGAACTCACACCGGATAAGTGGCGCTGGTACAGAGACGGCAGTCCCGGTGGACCATTGATCCAGCTTGCTATACATCATGCTGATAACTTGCATTACCTCTTTGGTCCGGTCAAGACGGTGACAGCAATGGCCAAAAGACTCTACACCCCGGCAGAGATCGAGGACGTGTCGATGACACTGCTGGAGATGGAAAGCGGTCAGCTTTGCTACATCGGCTCGAATTGGGCATCACAGGGAACCTATTACACCTACGTCTACGGTATGGATGCCAATCTCTATTTCACGGTTGACTTCAACTTTTGGAGTCGCTCCGATGTCGTAGATCAGCACAGCCATATGGAGATTCAGCACCGTGGTTCTTCCGAACACAAACCGGTCCCTTTATTCCAGGGAGATATGTCTCGTGAACAGTTGGAGGAATTTGCTGATTGTATTCGGAAGAAAGGGCGACCCGAGGTTGGAGGGCAAGAGGCCATAGCCGCTCTGGCAGTCGTTCACGCGGCGATTCGATCCGCGGAGACTGGTCGTGCGGTGGAGCTAAAAGAAGTGTTGGAGGAAGATCCAACATAATCATTTTTAGATTTTTACCACGTTTAACGTGAGAATGTCTCTAACATTTTTCGGCTCTCGAGGGATTTCCGCGCTGAACTGGAAGTTTGAATGGCTTGGCAGGACGCGCGACCTTCACCTGCCATTTGAACCGTTCCGGGAACCCCCCCCAAGACCGCAGGCTTTCGAGTAATCGATATGGGACTCTATTTTCTGGAAATTTGACTTTTGCAATTTCATTTTGCAATTGATTAGCCATGGTTCACATCGCTCCCTTTCGCGGAATCTTCTTCAACCAAAAGAAGATACGGGACCTCTCAAGGGTAATCGCTCCCCCTTATGACGTGATCACTTCGGAAGAGCAGGAGAGGCTTTATCGGAGATCTCCGTACAATGTGGTGCGCCTTATTTTAAGCCAAGAGTCGGATCCCTACGAAAGCGCTGCCCGTCTTTTCCAAGAGTGGCAAACGGAAAGTGTCCTTGTACGTGATGAAACGCGCGCCATCTATTTCCTGAGCCATCGCTTTCCAAACAAGGATGGAAAAGAAAAACAGCGCCAGGGCTTTATCGCTCTGACTCGGACCGAAGATTTTTCTGCGGGAACGATTCGCCCACATGAGAATACAATGGAGGGACCGAAAGAGGACCGCCTTCGGCTCATGCTCGCCTGCCATGCCAACTTCAGCCAGATTTTTGCCCTCTACTCCCAGCCGAAGGAGATCATCAACCGAACGCTAGCAGAACACGCTCAGGGAACCACCCCAACCGCAGACGTGAAGGAAGACGGAGGGAGCTCGTGTCTTCTCTGGCGCATCACCGATCCCGAAATAATCCGACTGGTGCAGCGGGAAATGGCCGAACAACCTTTATTGATCGCCGATGGCCATCATCGCTATGAAGCTGCCCTGAACTACCGCAACCGCCTGCGCCAGGAGAGGGCAGGCTGGAGCGGCCGGGAGGGATTCAACTACATGATGGCGTATTTCGCTAACATGAACGATGACGGTCTGGTCATCCTCCCGACCCATCGCCTGGTGCGGAGTTTTGCCTCGATCCCGTTTCAGAAACTTGAAGAGGAACTCTTGCGCTATTTCTATCTGGAGCCCTATCCCAAGACCCCTGAAGGCCAGCGCTGGTTTCTCCGCGCCCTGAAGAGCGGTGGAAAAAAACGCCGCCTCATCGGCGCCTCTTTTAAACGGGACCCGCGATATCTGATCCTGCGACTGAAGAGCAAGAGGATCCTGCAGCGGTTGGCCAAGAACTTGAGTGAGCCGCTCCGCGAACTAGACGTTACCATCCTTCACCTACTCATCCTGGAGCACATCTTGGGTCTGACCTCCAAAGAACAGACCAAGGAAGAGGTGATAATCTATTCACAGGATGAAGAGAAGGTACTGAGAGCGGTTGATAAGGAGGACTATCAGGCGGCATTTATCTTAAATCCGCCCAAGCCCGAAGAGATCATGACTATCGCTCTTAGAGGAGAGAAAATGCCCCAGAAGTCCACCTACTTTTATCCCAAACTCATCACCGGCCTGGTGATCAACAAGATCGAACCGGAAGAGGAAATTTTAGAAAATGTAGAGGGCTAGCGAACCGGCGTTACAAACTCCCCATCTCCTGGCTTGCCGATAACCTTCCCGTCCTGCATGACGACTTTGCCTCTGACAATCGTATAGATGGGCGCGCCCTTAACTTTGCGGCCATGATATGGGGTCCAGCCCACTCTGGTATAGGTTGTTTCGTTGCTGATCGTCTCCTCCCGCTTCATATCCACAATGACAAGGTCCGCGTCTGACCCGGGCTGAATGACACCCTTACGTGGATAGACACCGAAGATGCGGGCAGGATTGTAAGCGGTAATACGCACCAACTTATCCAGTGTGAGCTTTCCGCGGTTAACCTCGGTCAGAAAGAGGCTCAGGTAATCCTGAATTTGCGGCTCACCTCCGGGAGATTTCCACATATCCTGCCAGCCGATATCTTTTTCCTCCTTTGTGTGCGGGGCGTGATCCGTACCCACAACATCAATCGCCCCATCCTCTATTCCTTTCCATAAGGCCGCCACGTGTTCTTCCGGCACCCAGAACCCTAGACAGTACGGCCCAAGCTTCTCGACGTTCTCCCAGCTAGCCAAAAAGAGCGCCCAGGGATTAACTTCGCAACTAACAGTTCGACCTTCCTCCTTTGCACGACGCACCATCTCCAACGCTCCTGGTGTACTCATATGCAGGATATGGAGTTTCGTCCTGGTCGCCTTCTGAAACCGCAACAGGGTGGCAATCGCCGTATCCCAGATGATTCCGTCGAAGTCACGGTAGGCCTTGGCATAGGCCTGAGGGCTACGGTCCCCCCGCTGCCAGTAGCGCTGCTCGATCACATCCATCAAATCCTGGTCATGCGGATGGACCATCAGGGGCAGTCCTGTCTTGGCTACCTCCTCGAAGGAACGAAAAAGCTGGCCATGATGATGGAGCCCGATACCGGGCATGTGGGGGTAGTCTCTACCTGTGTCTTTCACCATGAAGATCTTGAAGGCAAGACAGCCTGCCTGAGCGAGCCTGGAGATCTCCTCCGGCACTGTCCCTGACGGGTTGTGATTAAAATCCACTATGGCCTTCTTCTTACTGATCTCGATAACTTCCCGGAAGCGTTCCAGGGTGGTGGTTGGCGGATTGACATTCGGCATTCCCACAGAAAGAGTTACGCCTCCGGCGGCGGCAGCCTGAGTCGCTGTCGTAATATCCTCTTTGTGGGTGAAGCCCGGCTCTCTGTGGTGGGTATGCGTATCAATGAGTCCTGGAATAACGACCTTGCCCTTTGCATCTATAACAGACGAGCCTTCTGGCAAGGTCGATGGCCTGCCTAGCGCCACGACCTTTCCCTGGTTGACGCCGATATCTGCTTCAATAAAACCCCCTGGAGTCCAGACCTCTCCGCCCTTTACGACCAAATCCATTTTTTCCATCGCCTAAGGTCTCCCCTCTAAAAGTTTGAGAAACCCTTATATGATCCGCTGGAATACCTGTCAAGACAATCGAAGCATGTAAGTTCAAATCTCAATTGTCCGCTCTTTCCGAACCTCAACTGTCCACCCGTTCGGCCTTTCTTCATACCTCCTTCGGACAGCGAGTCTTACGGCCGCGGCCGATGGGCTGGCCTGAGGCAATGGGTGGCCTCCTCGGCTTGCGCCTAGTACACACTAAATCCACCTGTTGCTTTATCGGGATTTTTCTCCTATGTTCTCCCCACAAAAAACGAACAAAAGGAGAACTCGATGCGTCTTAAAGACAAGGTTGCGATTATCACTGGCGGGGGAGGAAAGCTGGGGAAGGCCTATGCCATGGCTTTTGCCAGAGAAGGGGCCAAGGTTTGCGTCCCCGACGTTGTCAGCGCAGACCATGTGGTGAAGGCGATCCAAGACCAGGGCGGCCAGGCCATGAGCGCGACATGCGATGTCTCGGACGAGGCTAGCGTCAAGGCAATGGTTGAGGCAACGGTCAAGCGTTTCGGTGGCGTCGATATCCTGGTCAACAACGCCGCCTATTTCATGACGGTAAAAAAGAGCCCTTTCTGGGAGATGGACGTCGAAGAGTTCGATAAGGCCATGGCCGTTAATGTGCGCGGCGTTTGGCTCTGTGCCAAGGCTGTTTTTCCGTCGATGAAGAATCGCCCTAAGGGGAAGATCATCAACGTCTCCTCCGGGGTTGCCCTAAGCGGCAATCCCAACTACATCCACTATGTCTCTTCCAAGGGGGCCGTGATCTCGATGACGAGGGCGATGGCGCGAGAGCTGGGTGATTACGGCATCTGCGTCAATAGCATCGCGCCTGGCTTCGTGGTTACTGAGGGGCGCCAGGTCGATCCTGAGTATGAGAAGAAACGGAACGAGCTGCGTTGTTTTAAGCGGAGTCAGGTAGAGGCCGACGTGGTCGGGACCGTGCTCTTTTTAGCCTCTTCGGATAGTGATTTCATGACCGGGCAGGTTTTGTCTATCGATGGAGGCACAAATTTCCTATGACCCTTCAATTTGTCAATGCGGAAGGGCACGGCCGGGAATCGAGAAGAATTTTGAAGAGATTGCTATTGGGCTTAGTTTCCGATACCAGTCTATAAGCCAGAATATGGGCTTTGGATAAACGTCTAAGAGACGGAGCTAAAAAAATAGAAGGGAGCAACTCTTATGGTTAATCTTGTATTGGTTTTCGTCGTATCGCTTCTCTTTTCTCTTGCGACAACAGCATTGGGCCAGGACGCGAAGCTCATCGAAGCGGCAAAGAAAGAGGGGGGAAAAGTTGTAGCTTATGGCTCGCTTGAAATCGGCATCTGGTTAGAAGTAAAGAAGGCGTTTGAAAAGAAAACCGGGCTCACGGTGGACTATTGGTGGGCCTCTGCGACGAAGGTCAGGGATAGGGCCATGAGCGAGTAT
>JBOHVJ010000479.1:0-11377 GCA_050735075.1 Binatia bacterium | reverse complement strand
ACCTTATATCTTAACTTAGAACCTTGCAACCATTATGGTCGCACCCCGCCCTGCACCCTTTCATTAATTCGGTCTAGGATAAAGAGGGTCGTGGCCGGGATGGTCGACCCTAATCCTCTTGTCTCAGGCAGAGGGTTCCGTCAGCTCAGACGAGCGGGGATCCAAGTTCACGTTGGTGTTCTCGAGGCACAGTGTCAGAACCTTAACGAAGCCTTTAAAAAATACATTACCCGCCGAATTCCTTTTGTCCTTCTCAAGCTCGCGGCGACATTAGACGGAAAGATCGCCACCTCGGCAGGCGATTCCCGTTGGGTTACAGGAGAGGCCTCGCGCTTTTATGTCCATGAGCTACGCAACCAGGTGGATGCTATCATTGTAGGTATAGGGACGGTCATTGCCGATGATCCCCAACTCACTTGTCGCATTCCGGGCGGCCGGAATCCATGGAGGATTGTTCTGGACCCTCATCTCCGCATTCCTCTAACGGCTCGACTATTGCATCAACGCGATGTGGAAAAGACAATTCTTGTCACCAGTTCTCGTGCGCCATTTCGGAAGGTAAAAGCTATCCAGAGTCGCGACGCGCAGGTCTGGACCTTCTCCTTGCAGGCTGGGATGATTCCGTTTTCTTCACTTTTGAAGAGACTCGGCAAGATGGGGCTGCTTAGCGTTATGATTGAAGGAGGAGCGATCACAGCGGGCTACGCCTTAAGGGAGAGAGTCGTGGATAAAGTCCTTTTCTTTTACGCCCCTAAGATTATCGGCGGAGAGGGGAGACCGATGATTGAAGCCCTGGGGATCAAAAGGATGAGTCGATCGCGACCCATTAGAGATATGGAAGTCAAGAAAATTGGAAAGGATTTTCTGGTCTCAGGATATCTTAAATAAGTTCCCTTTTTTATGTTTACAGGCCTTATTGAAGACGTGGGAGAGGTTCAGCGTTGGCAAATGCGCCGGGAATCCGGCTGCCTAACTCTAAAGACCCATCTCCCCTTAAGAGAGCTTCCTATAGGTTCCAGCATTGCCGTGAACGGCGCCTGTTTAACTGTAGTTGATAAGGCGAGAGGTTGCTTCACGGTCGATGTCTCTCCTGAGACCCTGAAACGGACCAATTTGAGAGAGATCCGGTCAGGAGATCCTGTTAATTTGGAGCGTCCCCTTCGATTGAGCGATCGTCTGGGGGGTCATTTGGTCACCGGGCATGTCGATGGGGCCGGAGTCCTTGTGGAAATCAAAAGGAAGGGGGAGTTTACCTTCTTTTTATTTCAAGTTGCGGCACCTCTTTATTCTTTGCTTGTCCCCAAAGGGTCTGTCGCAGTGGATGGCATCAGTTTGACCGTCAATGAATGTGAAAAGCAGCGATTTTCTGTTGCGGTTATTCCATTTACTTTGGCGCATACAAATTTGCGCAGGCGGAAGGTTGGTGATAGAGTCAATATCGAGACAGATATTATTGGTAAACATGTCCAACGACTTCTCCATTTAAAATAAAACCATGCCGGTCTCCACGATCGAAGAGATATTAGAAGAGATTCGTGACGGTCGAACAGTTATCCTCGTTGACGAGGAGGGGGCTGAGGGCGAAGGTTTCTTCTGCGCCGCCGCTGAGAAGATCACGCCTGAAGCTATTAACTTCATGCTCCTTTTTGGTCGAGGTCTTATCTGTCTGACCCTGACCGAGGAGAGGATGAAGGAGTTGGGGATCCCTTTGATGGTGCAGGAAAGCAGCTCCGCAGTCAGTAACCCCTTAGGGGCCTCAATCTCCGCCCGGACAGAGGCAGCTTCAGGGGTCTCAGCCATGAGCCGGGCACAAACGATTAGGACGGCTGTTGCCAAGGAGACAAAGCGCGGCGATCTTGTCGTGCCCGGCCATGTTTTCCCTGTCCAAGCGCAAAACGGGGGGGTCCTGGTCCGTTCCGGTCAAGTCGAGGCCTCTGTGGACCTAGCGCGTCTTGCCGGGCTTCAACCTGCCGCGGTTATATGCCAAATCCTTCAAGATGACGGTTCCGTGGCCCTTATGCCTTATCTCGAAAATTTCGCCTTAAAACACAATCTTAAAATGGTTTCCATGGCTGATCTTATCGCCTTTCGTTTGCGCAGCGAGTGCCTGGTGCACCGCGTAGCCGAGGAGGTTTTTCCGACCATCCATGGGGGTACTTATAGGGCCATCGTCTATAATAATAACGTGGATTCCCACGAGCATATGGCCTTGGTCAAGGACGAGATCCGCGTTGAGGATAGTGTGTTGGTGCGGATGCACTCCGAGTGCCTCACAGGTGATGTCTTTGGCTCGGAGCGTTGTGATTGCGGGGATCAAATTCGTCAATCCCTAAAAATGATCGACCAAGAAGGGAAAGGGATTCTTGTCTATATGCATCAGGAGGGGAGGGGTATCGGATTGACCAATAAAATCAAGGCCTATGCCCTTCAGGACCAAGGAATGGATACGGTCGAGGCCAATCTGGAATTGGGCTTCAAGGAGGATTTGAGAGATTACGGCATCGGAGCCCAAATACTGAGGGATCTGGGAGTTAAAAAGTTGCGTTTGTTGACCAATAATCCGCGCAAGATTGTCGGTCTAGAGGGATATGGGTTGACCGTGGTGGAGCGGGTTCCCTTGGAGGTGCCGCCGCATGAGTCTAACATCGGTTATCTTCGCACCAAGCAGGAGAAACTGGGGCATCTTTTTTCCAAATTGAGGGAGAAACCATGGAAATGATAGTTGAGGCAGGGGTTCAATGCAAATGCGGAGGGCAAATTTAAAAGCGCAAATTGCAATCTTCATTTTGCAATAAAGACTCATGGGTAAGCTGGTTGAAGGGAAGCTCGATGCGCGGGGAATGAAGTTCGGTATTATTGTAAGTCGCTTCAACAGCTTTATCACGGAAAAGCTATTAGAAGGGGCCATGGACGCCTTGAAGAGTTACGGAGGAGAAGAGAAGGACATCGATATTGTGCGGGTGCCAGGCTCTTTTGAGATTCCACTGTTAGCGCACAAGATGGCTGCTAGTGGCAAATATGATGCCCTAGTATGTCTGGGGGCTGTGATTCGCGGTGATACTCCCCATTTCGAATACATCGCCGAAGCAGTTACCAGAGGGATAGGGAATGCCATATTGGAACACCGAATCCCAATCTCCTTCGGCGTTCTTACCACGAACAACGTTGAGCAAGCCGTGGAGCGGGCTGGCACAAAAACAGGGAATAAAGGATTTGAGGCGGCCCTTACGGCCATCGAGATGGCTAGTCTGAATCGGGAAATCCCGTAATAAACAGGCATCAGACAATAGGCGAAAGGCAATAGATTTATTCACTCATGCCTGGTGCCTGTATCCTATTTGACTATGGGGATTAGACGAAAAGGTAGGGAACTTGCCCTACAAGCCCTTTATCAGATTGAGATGACGGGGGATACCTCATCCCAGGCCTTGGATTTTTTTTGGGACCATTTCGAGGGAAATGCCAAGGCAAAGGATTTTGCCCGGCGCTTAGCCTCAGGGGTAGTTGCCCATAGGGAGAAGATTGACCGGCTTATCGAACACTCCACAGACAATTGGAAACTCACAAGAATGGCCAAGGTGGATCTTACAATCCTGCGTTTGGCTACCTACGAGCTTCTCTTTTGCCCGGATATCCCAATGAATGTGAGCATGGATGAGGCCATTGAGATAGGAAAGCGTTACGGCTCTGGTGATTCGGCTACCTTTATTAACGGGGTCTTGGACCAGGTGGCGGTCTCAGGTGGCGTCAAGTAGTTCGGTGATCGACTGATGGAAGAAAGATATCATCCTCAAAAAGTTGAGGAAAAGTGGCAGGGGATCTGGCAGGCGAAGAAAAGCTTCCGGGTCACGGAGGATTCGCTGCTGCCGAAGTACTACCTTTTAGAGATGTTCCCTTACCCTTCCGGTAGGATCCACATGGGTCACGTGCGTAACTATTCCATTGGTGACGTTATCGCACGGTTTAAGAGGATGAGGGGATACAATGTGCTTCACCCCATGGGTTGGGACGCCTTTGGGCTTCCTGCGGAGAATGCTGCGATCGAGCACGGAGTCCATCCTGCTAAATGGACATTGGAAAATATCGCCTACATGAGGGATCAGCTCAAAAAGATGGGGTTCAGTTATGACTGGACACGCGAGTTCGCCACGTGCGATCCGCTCTACTACCGCTGGGAGCAGTGGATCTTCGTCAAGATGTACAAAAAGGGGCTGGTCTATCGGAAATCCGGTCAGGTGA
Organism: Binatia bacterium; assembly: GCA_050735075.1. Classification (GTDB taxonomy): domain Bacteria; phylum Desulfobacterota; class Binatia; order UBA9968; family UBA9968; genus JAHFAO01. The sequence continues at coordinate 7,138 of JBOHVJ010000479.1, read as the reverse complement.
ACTGGTGTGAAAAGTGCCTGACGGTCCTCGCTAATGAGCAGGTGGACCAGGGGCTATGCTGGCGTTGTGACCGCCCGGTGGTGCTTAAGGATCTGGAACAGTGGTTTTTTCGCATAACGGATTACGCTGAAGAGCTGCTTGCAGACTTGGATGGGCTCGAAGGATGGCCGGAGAAGGTGCTAACCATGCAGCGCAACTGGATCGGGAAATCGGTGGGGGCTGAGATCCTCTTTCCGCTCGTAGATCGACAAGGGGCTCTCAATGTTTTCACCACGCGTCAGGACACGGTTTATGGGGCCACTTTTGTTTCCCTTGCAGTTGAGCATCCCCTCGCTGTGGAGCTTTCCCGGGGTACCCCACAAGAGGGCATCATTAAGGAGTTTGTGGAACGGACCAAAAAGATCAATCAGACCCGGAGAGGAACCGAGGAATTGGAAAAAGAAGGGCTTTTTACCGGATCTTATTGCAAGAACCCTTTCACGCAGGAGACGATCCCGATCTACGTCGCGAACTTTGTCCTTATGGAGTACGGAGCCGGAGCGGTCATGGCTGTCCCCGCCCATGACCAGAGGGACTTTGAGTTTGCCCGCAAATACGCCCTCCCCGTCCGTGTTGTGATCCAACCTAAGGGCAAGGTGTTGAAATCTGATGAGATGGCTGAAGCCTATGTGGAAGATGGGGTGATGGTCTCAAGCGGTCCTTTCTCTGGTCTTCCCAGTGAGAAGGGAAGGGAAAAGATCGTTGCTTTTCTTGAAGAGAAAGGCTGGGGGAAACGGGATATTCGTTACAGACTAAGAGATTGGGGGGTGTCCCGGCAGCGCTACTGGGGAACGCCCATTCCGATGATTCACTGTGACGCCTGTGGGATTGTTCCCGTGCCAGAGGGAGACTTGCCAGTGATTTTGCCTACAGACGTGGAGTTTCCCGAGGATGGGCGGTCTCCGCTTACATTCCTGGAATCTTTTTTGCGAGTCGATTGTCCCCAGTGCGGGAAGGCGGCTCGGCGGGAGACAGATACCATGGACACTTTTGTAGATTCTTCATGGTACTTCCTACGCTTTACCTGCCCTGATTACAAAGAGTTGCCGGTGGATCTGAATTCGGTCGACCGCTGGCTGCCGGTGGACCAATATATCGGAGGGATCGAACACGCCATCATGCATCTGCTCTACGCTCGATTCTTCACCAAAGTGATGCGCGACTTGGACTTGTTTCGGCTCGACGAGCCTTTCGAGAATCTTCTTACCCAAGGAATGGTTCGACGGGAGGCCTTTCGCTGTCCTGACCACGGTTACCGGAGCCGAGATGGGGAAGTGGATCAGAAAGGCAGGTGCACGGTTTGCGGCAACCCAGTGGAATCTATAGGCGTGGCAGCAATGTCCAAGTCCAAAAAGAATGGGGTGGATCCGGACGAACTGGTGGTGCGTTACGGGGCCGACACAGCCCGCCTGTTTGCGCTCTTTGCTGCGCCTCCCGAGAAAGATTTGGATTGGAGCGACCAAGGGGTTGAAGGAGCCCATCGCTTTCTTAGCCGGTTATGGCGTTTTATTTTCCAGAATCGGGAAGCTCTTCTCCGGGCAACACCGGATCTTCATCAACAAGGCCTTCCACCGCACCTTAGAGAGCTACGTCGGCAGATCCATCGGACCATCAAAAAGGTTACGGAAGATATTGAGGGAAGGCTTCACTTCAACACGGCAATCGCCGCGGTGATGGAGCTGTTTAACGCCCTGAGCCTTCAAGCCAGGGATGAGTCTACCTTAGAAGAAGGGGCGTGTCTGGTCAGGGCCGGGTTGGAGACCATTGTGGTTCTCCTCTATCCGTTTGTGCCTCACTTGGCTAGTGAATTATGGGAGAACCTGGGTCAGCAGAAGAGTTTGGAAGAGGTTCGCTGGCCTGTTTATTTCCAAGAGGCGTTGGAGGAGGAGCAACTGCTAATCGTCGTTCAGGTTGACGGAAGGGTGCGGGGAAGGATTACGGTACCTGCGGATGCCAGCGGCGAGTTTATTGAAGCAGAGGTCTTGGCTGACCCGAAGGTCAGGGGGTTTCTTCAAGGCAAGGCAGTTCAGCGGGTCATCCAAGTCCCGCGCCGATTGGTGAATATCGTGTTGGAGGGATGAGAATAATGAAGACGGAAGGCAAAAAGCAGAAGACAGAAGGCAACAGGCAACAGGCATTAGGCAGTAGGCAGAGGGCAATCCAAAATCCAAAATCCAAAATCCAAAATCGGGCAGTAGCGATGGGACTATTCTTGGTCCTGACAGGAATAGGCTGTGGCTACCAATTTTCGGGAAGGGGGGAGGGATTCCCTAAAGACATCCGTACCGTTTTTGTCGAGCCCTTTGTCAATAGGAGTCGAGATATTGGGATTGAATGGGAGATCACCTCAGCCCTAAAGAGCGAATTTCACCGACAGGGGCAGCTCCGGGTCGTCGATCGACTGGACCAAGCGGATGCTATACTGAGCGGGGTGGTTCGCTCCTTCGACAGTCGAGTTGTGGCGGTTAATCGGAACGATGAAGTCCTTCAATTCGAGATGGTGCTTGTTGTTGACATGAGTCTTAGACGGCGGAGCCCGGACGAGCTTCTGTGGCGTACCCAAGGGACCAGGCTGACAGAGCTGCATAGTGGGTCCAGAGGAGCCGTGGTTACCACCTCTTCTGATTTTAAAACAGGGACATTAAATCAGGCGGACGTGCGTCAATTTACCGATATCCAGCTTACAGAGACCCTAAGTCACAAGGCTAAAGGCCAGATAGTCGAGAGATTTGCTCGCGAACTGCATCAGCGGCTCATAGAGATGTTTTAGACAGAAGGCAGCGGGCAGGAGGCATTAGGTCGCCTGTTGCCTAGTGGCTGAAACTGATCGCGCCAGACGGGACAACCAGCGTGAGGCGGTGTTGGACTTAAGTATCCCCTTGCTGACCGCTTTTCTGAGGGCCCTGTTAACCTCACTCAATTGTGTAGAGACACTGTCCAGATCCTTAACCTCGATCGCTCGTTTGGCCTTTTTGATTAGAGTCCTTATCCTGGATTTGATCTCTTGATTTCTCGCCTTTCTCTTTAAGCTCTGGCGATGTCTCTTGATCACCGATGGATGGACAGCCAAGGATTACCTCCTATCAAAGGCAGAGATTCGAGATAAAGACAGAGCAGCTAAGTGTTTCCTCTATCTCTGTCTTTTTAGTACCATTTGCCCCTTAAGGAGTCAACGCGATGGACGAGGCCGAGAGGCTGACCAGAGCGGCTGGCGTGGTCGGCTTTTTTACACTGCTCAGTCGAATTACGGGACTTTTGCGCGATATGGTCATGGGCTATCTCTTTGGGGCTCAGACAGCGGCAGATGCCTTTGTTGTCGCTTTTCGTATTCCGAACTTACTTCGCCGTCTAACGGCGGAGGGCGCGCTCACAGCAGGTTTTATCCCGGTCTTTACCGATTGTCTAATAAATCAGGGAAAAGAAGAGGCGGCAAGGGTCACCCGAATCATCTTTACCTTTGTAGCAATCTTTCTGGCAGGGCTTACATTCTTGGGTATTTTTTTTGCTTTCCCTCTGACCAGTCTTTTTGCCCCAGGTTTCTCGGCTGATCCAAGAAAGTTTGACCTTACGGTCTTTCTAACTCGTTTGATGTTTCCTTATATCTTTTTTGTTAGTCTGGTGGCTCTTGCCATGGGGGTTTTGAACTCTCTCCGCCATTTCATGGCTCCCTCCCTGTCACCGGTACTACTCAACATTTCTATTATTGTTTCTGCGTTTCTCTTCTATCCCTTTTTTGATGAGCCGGTAGTCAGTCTGGGTTACGGCGTTCTGCTTGGAGGTATCGCTCAACTCATTCTGCAGATACCTTACCTCAACCGCTATGGATTCCCTTTTGCCGCCGACTTTCAATTCAGGCATCCTGCCTTGCAACGTCTGCTAGTGCTGATGGGCCCGGCAATTTTTGGCGCGGCGGTTTATCAGATCAACGTTTTAGTGAGCACCATGCTGGCTACCATGCTTCCCGGTGGAAGCGTCACTTACCTTTACTATGCGGATAGGATGCTGGAGTTCCCCGTTGGTGTGTTCGCTATTGCGCTGGGAACGGCAGCGCTTCCGAGTTTCGCCTCTCTGGTAGCGAAAAAGGAGTTCGCCGAGTTGCGGGCGGGACTCTCTTACGCTCTAAGACTTGTGAATTTCATCTCGCTCCCCGCCACCTTGGGACTGATAGTTCTGTCCGTTCCCCTTTTTTCTATCTTTTTTCAAAGGGGGGCTTTTGATGCCGATACGACTCTCAAGTGCGCTCAAGCCCTGATTTATTTCTCATTAGGGCTGTGGGGAATATGCGGAACTAAGCTAATGCTATCAATATTCTATGCGATGAAGGATACCAAGACGCCCCTGTGGGCGGGCTTATGCTCTTTTATCCTTAATCTCCTTTTGAGCCTAATTTTGATGGGAAAAGTTTCCGCTGGGCCCGAAACCAAGATATATAGCCGGGCTATCGTTGCCCTGTCTGGCCAGCTAAGCCTTTTCTCTCTGTCTTATTCGGGATTGGCCTTGGCCACCTCGATCTCTTCTACTTTCCATTTTCTGGTTTTGCTTATGATTGTTCATCGTCGTTTGGGCCGATTTCCTCTGGGCGAATTTTTTCTTTCATTTCTTCGTAACCTTTTTAATGCCTTGCTCATGGCTTTGCCGCTTATCTTTATCGTTGGAAGTGTTGACTGGGTTGGGTCAGAAAAAAGTTTATTGAACCACGGCGCAATTTTTCTATTGGTCCTAATCCTGGGGATTTCACTCTATCTTGCCTTGAGCTTTTTTTTGCGTAGTCCGGAGTGGCAGGTCGTGCGCGATTTGAGTGGGAGAGTAAAGAGGCAGTCCTTTTGAAGATATGTTTGTAAGTTCTTGATCTCCGGTTCATTTTGTTGTCGCTAATTTATGCAATCCGTTGGCCCAAGCTATTTTTAAGCTCCCGACTCGACCCCCGTCCGACTTATCAACAACTTATAAACAGTTTCTGTGAGTTACTACCTGCACAGAATCTTTTTTTCCAAAGGAGCTTGGGCGGACTTTTTTTCTTTCTCTGGATTTTTTTCTTGGCATATGCTTGGTTGATAATTTAAAGTACTTAGATATTTTTTGATTGTTTTGATAGAATCCTAAACTGATTGGGAAAATAATGGGAAAGTTAAGAAGGCGCGGACTGTTTTCTCTTAAGTTGCTCCCCTGGGTTATCGCGGTACCTCTTTTGTTGGTTTTTATGGCGGCCGGTGGGTTGTATTTTTACTACGGGCACGATCTTCCCTATCGTCTAGATCTGACCTCAACTTATCGCCCGCCAGTGGTCAGCACGGTTTATGATGCGCAGGGTCAGCCCATCGGAGAATTCTATCATCAAAGGAGAGTGGTTGTCCCGCTGAATCGGATTCCCTTTCATGTCATCCAGGCGTTCCTCGCTGCGGAGGATGCGCGATTTTTTAAGCATAAGGGGGTGGACGTATTCGCTATCTTCAGGGCCCTTCTTTCTAACTTGAGAAAGAAGAAGATCCGCGAAGGGGGAAGCACAATAACTCAGCAGCTTGTGCGTGGCTTTTTCCTCACTCCGGAGAGAACTCTCAAACGCAAGATACGCGAGGCCATCCTTGCCTATAGGGTAGAATGGAATCATACGAAGGAAGAGATCCTCTATCTCTATCTGAATCAGGTTTATTTCGGCCACGGCAATTACGGGATAGAGACCGCGAGCAGGGATTACTTTAGCAAGGGAGTGGAAAAACTCAGTTTGGCTGAGGCTGCGTTGCTTGCCGGTCTTCCTCGCTCTCCCAGCCGAAGCTCACCTTACCGAGACTTTTTCTCCGCGATGGAAAGGCAGCGTTACGTTCTTCGCAGAATGTACAAAGAGGGTTTTATCAATGAGGCAACTTACCGGGAAAGTCTCCAGACTCCGATCCGTTTGACTCCAGCTCCTATGCTTAATTCACAGATTGCTCCTTACTTTGTGGAGCATGTGCGTCAGGTCATAGGGGATCGATATGGCTTTACTCCTCTCCTTCAGGGCGGCCTACACATCCATACTTCCCTTGATGCCTCGATGCAGATGGCCGCGCAAAAGGCCGTGCGAGAGGGATTGGACGAAATCCGCCTGAGGGTAAAGAAAAAAGCCGGCGCTAGAGACCCAGGCAAAGGCGATGTCGAGGGCGCGCTCCTCGCAATGGATCCCCATACAGGTCTGGTACGAGCCCTCGTGGGGGGATATGATTTCTCCCTCAGCCAGTATAATCGCGCCTTGCAAGCGAGGCGCCAGCCCGGAAGCGCGTTTAAACCTATTATCTATTCGGCCGCTTTGGAGAGCGGATTTTCACAGGTATCGGTCGTACAGGATGGGCCACTCAGTTTTCGCATGGCGTCAGGCAAAAATTGGCAGCCCCAGAATTACGAGAACCGTTTCTTTGGTCCGGTGAGCCTGAGAACCGCTTTGGCCCATTCCTTAAACAGCGTGGCTGTTCGGCTAGCGGACCGTATTGGAGTGGAAAAGGTTATTCGGCAAGCACGCAAGTTGGGGATAGAATCCCCTATGGAAAAAAATCTTTCCATCTCCTTAGGTGCCGCCTCAGTTTCAGTCCTCGAAATGGTCCGGTCCTATGCTGTGTTCGCCAACGGAGGCCGTCTGGTAGAACCGCAGTTCATCACCAAGGTTACTGATCGGCATGGAAACATATTGGAGCAGAACATACCAGGCTCAAAGCAGGTTCTATCCCCAGAGGTCTCTTATATCATGACAGACATGTTGAAAAATGTCGTCCAGAGCGGGACGGGGAGGGCGGCGGCCAAGTTGGGCCGCAATGTTGCCGGTAAGACAGGGACTACCAGCGAATTTCGCGATGGCTGGTTCGTCGGCTATAATCCAGACCTTATCACAGGTGTCTGGGTCGGCTATGACGACTATCGCTCCTTGGGAGACAAGGAGGCTGGGGCGAGGACCGCCTTGCCCATATGGCTGACCTTCATGATGCAGGCGGGTCAGGGAGGCGCGTCTAAGGATTTTCCCGTCCCGGAAGGAATCAGTTGGTTGGTGGTTAAACCCAAGGAAGACGGGGACTCATCACCTCTCTCTGAGAGTTCGTCGTTGACTAAGATTGCTGTTATCGCTGGATCGGGC
>JBOHVJ010000478.1:0-21294 GCA_050735075.1 Binatia bacterium | reverse complement strand
GAGCCTTATATTAACTCGGTTGCAGATTTTCATAGAGGAGATCATCTTAGCGTAACACCGATTTCAAGAGCTTGCTGGACTGAGGACCATCGGAGCCTAATCCCGCATGAGGATCTAGGGCAGACTGTCCCGACCAGCGAGAGAACGGAGCAAAAGGTTCAATAGAAAGTTGTCCCCAGGAGGACCGATATAAGGCGAACATTCCGTTCACCGCTATTGGAATTGGAAGTACACGAGGAAGGAGGAGGAGAAAATGAAGCGATACTACGTGGGAGTGGATTGGGCGGACCGAGAGCACCAGCTGTACGTGGGGGATGAGGAGGGAGGAAAGGTAGCCGAGATGAAGGTGCAAGAGATCCCTGAAGGGATGGCGCAGTTGGGACGCTGGCTCGATGAGAGTCGGGCCACGGGGATCGAGCTTTGGGCGGCCATTGAGAAGCCGCACGGGCGCATTGTGGATTTTCTTTTGGATCATGGAGTCGTGGTCTATCCTGTTAATCCCAAGGCCCTGGATCGGGTGAGAGACCGCTATCGCATGAGTCAATCGAAGAGCGATCCGTTTGATGCCCGGGTGCTGTCGGAATTTCTCAGAACCGATCATGTTCACTTGAGACCCCTTCGACCCAATTCCGAGCAGGCCCAGGAGCTTAAGCTGCTCACCCGGGATCGGCACAGACTTGTGCGCCACAACACTCGGCTTCTTAATCAGCTCAAGATAACCCTCAAAGAGTACTATCCTCGGCCCTTGGAGGTCTTTGGCGACCTGGAAACTAAGATAGCCCAGGATTTTCTCAAAGCGTATCCGACCCCGGCGGCCCTCAGCGAGCTTAGCCGTACAAAGTGGAACCGCTTCGCCCAACAGCAGCATCATCTCGGCAAGGCGCGCTGTGATGAGCTGTGGGAGAAGCTTAACAAGCCTCAACTGATGGTTCCCCAACACGTGGTCAGAGCCAAGGCGCAGTTGGTCGAGGTGCTGCTCGACCAGCTTAAGCCCTCGATCACAGCGGTTAAGACCTACACTGAGAGGGTCGAGCGTTTTTTCGCCTCTACCCCGGCCGCTGAGCTTACCCAGACGCTGCCGGGAGGAAAGAGCGGCACCCTGGTGCCAACGATCTGGGCGGAGCTGGGAGATGCCCAGGGTCGATGGGAGTCCTTCCAACATCTTCAGGCCGAGGCGGGAGTAGTCCCGGTGACCCGATCCAGTGGCAAAAGCCATGTCGTACAGTTTCGCTTTGCCTGTAACAAGCATCTGCGCCATGCCGCGTACTTGTTTGCCTTTGCCGCGCTCAACCGCAGTGAGTGGGCGAACCGATACTATCGGGATCAACGGGCTAAAGGACACAGCCATCCTCAGGCGCTTCGGGCTCTGGGGGCGAAGTGGTTGAAGATTATTTTCGTGATGTGGAGAGACCATAAACCGTACGATGAAAACTACCACCTGGCCAACATCACACGACAGAGGATGCGCCAAGCGGCGTGAAAATAAATCGACAGAGGACTTGACAAGCGTCATAGAAAGTCTGTCCTGAGTTCATCGAAGGAACGAACGGCCTGCGTATCGAAGGGCTCAGGGCGAACGGATAAATCATGAAATCATTGGTAATTATCCGTTCATGCTGAGCGTAGTCGAAGCATGCAAAGCACTTTTTCAACAGTCTCTTGCATTACGGCAGCGTGGGATTGCAAGCCTGGTTCAAAGGTGGATGGACAGGTGACGTTTAGTTAGAGTGGAGCTTTGCCTTTCAAGTTTGTAGAGGGTGTTCGGCGCGCCACGAGCGCATGTATTGCAGCACTTCGCTGAGTGGCAGGACGTCGGCGTATTTTTGGTTCATATCGAAAAGATTGATTGCATGGCACGCCTCGTGGCGGTCGAAAACGCATTCCTCTACTACGATCATGCGGAAGCGATAGGTGCAGCCATCGACGACGCTTGCCCGGACGCAACCACTGGTGCTCTCGCCGCAGGTGATGACGGTGTCGATCCCCAACTGGTTCAGGTGACCCACCAGGGGGGTGCCCCAGAAGGCGCTCGGAGATAGTTTGCGCAAGACCGCTTCGCCAGGAAGGGGCTCCACCTCATCGATGATATCGAACTTGCGCCTGCGGCGCTCCTGCGCTTCGGGGCTGAGCTGGCTCGGGTCCCCATCCCGTCTGAAAGACCACTCATCAACGCCAGCCCCGGCCAAGCCGGTGACATGAATGATGGGGATGCGCAGCTCGCGCGCCGCTTTTAACAAAGCCCGGATGTGGGGAATGGCATTCCAAGCCGCAAGCCCACAACTTCCCGGCCAGGTTTTTATGGCCTCCAATATGGCTTCCGGTTTGTCTCCAAATACCCAGCGGTAGAGGTCGATCAAAAGCAAGGCAGGTTTCTTCCCGAATCCAATGGTCTTAGGCGGTTTCATAGCCACATGGGCACGATCCTGCTCGGTAAGAAAACGATCCCAAACTCGCTCAGCCATAAACCACCTCCTTATTTAGAATGCACCGCTAATGCCTATCTATCACCGCCTTCTGCCGAGCGTCAACCAGTTTTGGCTCAGAGGATAGCGGGCCTAAGCCCGCTCCCCGACATTGGAAGAGACCATGTGGGGAGAAAGCAGCACTTTATCGCCCATTTTCAATCTGCATTGCCCTATTTGAGATAGCCTCTCTCCCGGTAGAACCGCTCCGCCCCCGGATGGAGCGGAACATCGAACGGCGCCTCCTCATCGTTAGCGCAAAGCTGCGCCACATCCAGCGGTTTGTAGTTATCGGTGGGTATCAGTCCTTTGCGTGCCTCGATGGCTTCGCAAATGGCGTATGCCACATCGTGGTCATACTCTGCCTCCTAGCCTGGGTGAATCTGCCCCCGCTTTATACTCTGAAAAAGAAAGACAGACAACCCTGCAAAGAAGCAGAGTTTTGTGCCCTACGACGACCATAGAGTCATCGAACGGAGCGGCCAGCAACCCCGAAGAAATCGCCTCGGGCGAGATCCATGTGGTGATCGATGAAGGGGTTGGATTCCTGGGGAAACATGGCGCTGCAGCACGGATGGTGTTCCTGCCCTTTGCAGAGAAGGTGCCGCCACGGATTCAGGCGCGCGCCGCTAGGTGGTGACCGGTTCCAGAGTAAGTTTAACCAGGCGACTCAAGTCGTCGATTACAGCGGCTGGTCCCTCGGACACACACGCGAGCTTCCGGAAAGAGTGATACTACCGCGATAGGGGCTATCGGAGAGTATCGAACCTCAAACCACAAGTCACGAGTCACGGTCCACGTATCCACCCGTATCGGCCTGGGCTAACACCGCTTGGATAGTCTGCACCAGGTGACGCGCTGACTCCAAACTGAGCTCGACCGCTACTCGGGCCCCAGGGCCCTGCGACTCATCGACAAAGTCAATGTTGAGCGCATGTTCCAGCCGCACATGGTAGGGGTGGTCATAGGACACGTTCACCTGGTTCACTTCGAACCAGCCGTTCGCCCCCTTGCCGCTGCCATCTATCTTCGCCTGATGGACGATCATCGTGCACATCGCCGCGCTCCTTTCCTCAATGAACTGCCAGGCTAGGCACTAAGATATTTCGGGAGGAAGGCCAATATTTTCTTCCAGCCGTCCACCGCCTGCTCCTGTCGATAGGCTGGCCGATCATAGTAGAAAAAGCCGTGTCCCGCGCCGTCATACCTGTGAAACTCGTAGTTCTTACCATGTCTCTTGAGTTCCGCCTCATGTTGATTCACCTGTTCCGGAGATGGGCTCTTGTCATCATTGCCAAAGAGGCCCAGGAGTGGGCACGAGAGGTCTCTGGTATAGTCAATCGGGGCGACGGGCTGCTTGGGCGTGAGCTCTTCCTTGGACATCACCACACGCCCGCCCCAACACTCCACGGCCGCGTCAAAGCCCTTCACGCGACACGCCACGAGGAAGGCGTTGCGGCCTCCCGAACAGGTACCAAAGACACCCACTTTACCATTGATGTAGGGCAGCGAGCGCAGGTACCGCATCGACCCTTCGACGTCACCCACGACATGGTCGTCAGGGACTCCACCTGCCCCACGCACCTTGGCCCCCACATCCTCAGGTGTTCCATGGCTCTCGCGGCAGTAGAGATTGGGACTAATCGCCGCATAGCCATGGTGTGCGAACTTGCGCGTGCACTCACGGTACCATTCATCCCATCCCGGCGCGTGATGGATCACGACCATGCCAGGGAAGGGCCCGGTGCCCAGAGGCCTGGCAAAGTAGGCATTGATGACATCCTTGTTGGCCCCATGAATAGTGACGGTTTCCGCCAGCATGCCTTCATACATGTTCGTTTGATACATAGTTACCTCCCATGTTTTAGATTGACGCTGATTGCGTCGGGCCGATCAATTATACAGACACCTTCGAATTCGGCGCAGACTAACCCAGCCGAGACCAATATGTCAATAGTCGTGTGGGGGCATCGAGAACAGATGCAAAATGAGTGGATACGAAAGTCTGTGGGCGAACAGGAAACGTTTGAGCGGGACACCCGAAACCCTTCTTTTCTCACCGAGCAACTCTACGGCATGGCGGACCGCGTCATAGCCAAGCTGCGAAAGGCGCGATTCACGGGCTTCCGCACCGTAACGCTGACAGTGCGCTTTGCTGATTTTGAAACCAAGAACCGCTCGCACAGCCTGAAAACCAATATCGTCGTAGATGATGGGGTATACGCGCTTAATCTCCTCAAGGAGGAAGCGTTAAAGCTTCTCCTTCCCTTCCTAGATGGCCGGGAAAATCCCCACAACAAGGCGATGCGCCTTCTCGGCCTCCGCCTTGAGAAGCTTTTCTGAACAAAACCCAACTTGAAAAAGTTTAGACAAGCCTGTCCTGAGCGAAGTAGAAGCGCTCAGCCGGAACGGTTGTAAGTGTCCTTTCGCATACTTAGCCGTTCACCCTGAGCTTTGTCGAAGGGGTCACCCCCTGACGGGCACCTGCCAGACATTCTTACCGCCAAAGCGGCTTACCCACCGCTCGATAACCTCCTTGTTGTACACGTTGTCCGGAACCTCGCCGCGCAAGGCACAGAGCACGGATTGGGTAGCCCAGCGGATCCCCGGTCCCAGGCCGCTTCCTAAGTTGGAAGAGACCATATGGGGAGAGAGCAGCACTTTATCACCCATTTTGCGCAGCGGGCTGTCAGCCGCCAAAGGTTCACGCTCGAACACATCGAGTGCGGCACCGGCGATCTTTCCTTTCTGGAGGGTTTCGATCAACGCTTTTTCGTCCACGCAGAATCCCCGCGACGTATTAACGAGAATCGCCGTGGGCTTCATCATGGCGAGCTGCGGGCCGCTGATCATGTGCCGGGTTTCCTTAGTAAGCACCACGTGGAGGGTGACGATGTCGGACCCGCTGAGAAGCGTGGGAAGGTCTACCTGCTGCACCCCGAACTCCTCGAACTTGGAATCGGGAACGTAAGGGTCGCAACCTATCATCTTCATCCCCCAGGGCCGCATGAGCTTGGCGATGCGGCTCCCGATTCTGCCGAGACCGATGATTCCGAGCACAATACCGGGGTAACCGTCTGAGGCACGGGAGCCAACATACGTTCCCTGAAGCTGCGTATCTCTCCATCCTTCGGTCTCCTTGAGATACCAATCCCGCTCCCGGACCTTCTTGAGCAAGGTAAGTATCGCGGTTATCGTCCCCTCGGCCACACCACCCCAGTTCGATTCGGTCGGGCCGTGGGTTACCAGGATCCCCAGTTCCGTTGCCGCGTCGACATCAACGTCGTCCACACCGATCGTGTATTTGGCGATGATCCTGAGGTTTTTCGAGCTCTGCATGATTTTTTGAGTGATTGGCGTACTTCGGATGGAAGTCCCCACCAGGACATCGCACCCCTCCGCTATTTTGGCCATCTCAAGCTCACTGTCCCCCTGCGGCGTATCCCAGTTCGCCTTTCCAATAATCAGCTCACAACCGCTATCCTCAAGCATCCTGTGACTCTCCCCGGTCGTATCGGCCGGGGCGAAAATGAAAACCTTGGCTTCTTTCATGGCATTGGCTCCTTTTTTTGAGAAAGTAAAAGCAATGCTTTTAGCCCTTATATTAGATTGGCGAAAAATAAAAAAGGGGGGTCTAATGGGATTTGAACTTTCAAGCACAATCACGTACAGTTATTCTCACTTAAGACTTTTTGGAAAGTTGAGCGTTTTCAAGCCCCGGGGACTTTCTATAGCCTGAGGGGCTTTTTTATGAGCGCGAACCCAGGGAGGCTACCATGGCTGGACGTGAAGTGCTTAAAGAAAGCGAAGGGATCCTGAGAGGGATTATTCGCAGCATAGACAAGAATCTCGACTACACCCTAATAGACAGTGCTGAGGTCCAAGGACCGAGATGTGCCCTTAAGCTCTCTTTGCGAGGTCGAGAGGCAACCGTTTCCCTCTCCATCGACGATTTAAGATCGGCCGGAGAGGATGTCGTGCGGAAGAATGCCATCCGGCAGAAGATCAAGAGTACTCGCGATCATATGATGGACAACCATCTCCCGGATGTCTTAGGGACGAAGATCGCCAGGATGCTAGGACAATCCGCCATGACCGAAGAAAACTTTAAGCGCCCTGTCTTTCGGCGCTCGCCTAGAAGATAAGGTCCTAGCACTATAGCCTCTCCGGTTCACCAGAGAGCCCTTCAGGTCGTTCGATCTTCGCCCTCGGGCTGTTGCTCGCCTCTTTGCTTTTCCCGTCTACGCTCCAGCCGGTGGGCCATCTTCTTCTTTTGCTTCTCCTGCCGGGCCAGCTCCTTCTTGCGCTTCATGAATGTCTCGTGTCCCATATGGTCTCCTTTGTAAACTTTGGCTTGCATATTAAACAGCAAGTGCAACACGAACCTGGGAGTCGGCGTATATTCGGACGGAATCCTCCGCTAGCCGATAGCCCTGCGTAATCAGCGTTACGATGCTGCGGACACTGCGGCTGACATTGTCGATGTCACTAACTGGAAACTCGTCTCGTAAGAACCTTCCGATGAGCCTTTCCGCACCCAGGGTCACAATCACGAGCGACTCAGGATTATTCTCTTTCAAGTAATGCTCGGCCCCGCGGGGGCAGTTGTCCAATCCCCTCTGCAGCTGCGGCGAGATTTTTATACCCACAAACAACCGTTTATCCATATCGACCATGCTGGCACTTTGCTTATCCCTTCATATTTATTCCGGTATCAAGCCGGTGTTCCACCACGGCGCTGGATTGAGACGACGCTGTGGTTCCGCTGGCTCGATGCGCATCACCATATGCATCACAAGCGACACTTCAACAATCTCAACGTAGTCCTTCCTCTGGCTGACCTCGTTTTCGGAACGCTAGTTCCGGCTAGAGAAAGGATGCCCCTGCAAAGAAGATCTGCGTAGCACGTAACAGGGAATTCGATCCTGCTTGTGGTTCGTTTTGTTACCCTGTCCTCCTCCATATAACCCTACCCTTTTTCTCACTTCAAGCGGCACCCTCACATGGTCGATTGGCTGACAGAGCATAGTTTTTTGCTGGAGAGGTAGGCGCGAAAAGTGCTATGAGAGGGTCATCGCTTTAAAGAGCTCCAACACAAGGAGGCAAAAAAATGGAAATCGATTTTGTCAGCAACCAGGAAATCATCACGGCGGCGCGTCGCAATCTCAACCAAAATGTCTGGGACTACCTCACGGGCGGCGCTGAATCTGAGACGACGATGCGGCGCAACCGCGCTGGCTTGGATAGCCTGGCCTTTCGGCCGCGGGTCCTCGTCGATGTGTCAAAGATCGATGCGTCGACGACTTTTCTCGGTCACCGGCTCAAGGTCCCGGTCATGCTCGCGCCCATCGGATCGCTGCAGTCGATTACTCCAGAGGGTGGCGTGGCCGTAACAAAAGCCGCTGAGGAGTTCGGCACCGTTAACTTTGTAAGCTCCGTGACCCAACCGAGCCTCGAGGAGATCGCGGCCGCCAGCCAAAACCCCAAGATATTTCAGCTCTACGTGCAGGGGGACTTGAAGTGGGTCGAGAGTCTCCTCGCGCGTGTAAAGAAAGCGGGTTACGTAGCCCTCTGCCTCACCGTAGATACCGCCTACTACGGCAGGCGCGAGCGGCAGATGATGGATCGCTGGCTTCCGCCGAGCCGGCGGCAGTCAGGCTACGAACATCGAGCATCGCTCACCTGGGAGACGATGGATGCCATCAAGGAGATTGCCGGTCTCCCGTTCATTCTGAAAGGAGTGGCAACGGCGGAAGATGCCGCGATCGCCGTGGAGCACGGAGTCAAAGCCGTCTATATCTCCAACCACGGTGGGCGCCAGCTCGACCATGGGCGGGGCACGATCGAAATGCTGCCGGAGATCGTTGAGGCGGTTGGCGACAGGGCAGAGATTGTATTAGACGGCGGCATTTTGCGCGGCAGCGATGTTGTGAAGGCGGTCGCTCTTGGCGCCAAAGCTGTCGCGATCGGCAAGCTCCAGGGGTGGGGTCTGGCAGCAGCCGGCCAGGCGGGGCTAGTGCGTGTCCTCGAGTTACTGGAGGGCGAAATCACAACGACCATGGGACTTCTCGGCGTAAACCGCCTCGACCAGCTAAACCCGGCGTATCTGTGCAAGGCGCAACCCTTAGCGCCAAACCATGAAATGAGCGCCTTTATCCATATACCGGGCGGCCGGCTGGTCTAGGCGCAGGTATTATCTTAGGCCAGCACGACTTGCCCTCCGCCTACGGCCAGTTGGTTTGTGCGCCAAGATCGCGACCGAGTAGATTGGTCCGGCGACTTGAACGCTGCGGAGGTCAACTTAGCGAGGAGGGAGCGGGCCATGCTCGGCGACCTTCTTGTAGAGCCCGACGGTCTCTGGATCGCGCGGCAGCTCCCGGATAGCGGTCTCCACCTCTTCTCCGGTGAGAGGGGTTGGGTCGCTGGCCATGAGCTTTTTAAACTCCTTGTGGAATTCAGGGTCATTAAAGGCTTTCGCCATGGCCCCGCGCAGGATCTTCACGATCTCACCTGAGGTACCCGGCGGCAGGACATAAGGCCAACGCGGGTAGAGAAAGGTACGAAACAGGGTTACCAATTGTCGCTCTTTATCGCTTCTGGCAAACGTGTCCAGCTCCGGGATGTTGGCGAAGCGTGGATGGAATTTCCCTCTGGGAATCGTGATGGTGGCGTGAATATGGAAAAGCCCTTTTTCCAGCGCTGCACGGTTTCGCCGCACGACCGTATCCGCGCTGTTCGCTCTGGCATCCACCTCGCCCCTGGTAAGGGCGATATCGAGTTCCGGACCTCCATAGCCGACGACGAGCTTGGGATCTTTGAGACCGAGCAGGTAAGCGAACATGCGCCCGCTGACGTAGATCGCGTGACCCACAGCCTGCGCGCCGATCCTGATCCCGGAGGCCGCGCGCAGCTTTTCCAGGCTGTCGAGCCCAGCCTCCTTCCGGCTGAGAAAGACATAAGGGTCGCCGCTCTCCGTGGAACCCACATAGATGAGTTTGTCGATATCGTACCTCACTCCCGGCAGGCCGAGGATGGCACCTGAGGCGAGGCCGGAGCCCACAGCGGTGACCGTGAGCCCGTCGGGTTTGGCCGATGAATAGATGTAGTTTACGGCCTTCATTCCGGCGGCGCCGGGCATGTTCTCGATGATGATGGTCGGCTCTCCCGGAATATACTTTTTTAGGTAAGGTATCAGGGCCCTCGCTTGCATGTCGCCCGTGCCCCCCGGCTCGCCGCCCCGGATAATGGTGATGGTTTTACCCTGGTAGTAAGGGGTTTGGGGAAGGGTATAACTGGGATAAAGCCCTACGCAGCCTATTCCTGCAGCTAATACCCGTGCCGAGAATAAGGTGGTTTTTAAACGCATGACTGCCCCCTCCGTCTTACCCCGCACCACAGAACGCCCCGGACATGAATGAAGAATGCCGAGGCTGCCAATAAAACGCTTATGAAAGCTATCCCAGAGGCCGCGAATATTTCTCGCGCAGCTTTGCGAACCGCCTCCCGGTTTCCCGCGCGGCCTCGGCAAAATCTTCCGGCATGACGTTGTAGGGCGGCCTTATAGGTCCCGGCTTACAATATCCCGAGGAGCCCATCAATATCTTCTCGAGCTGGATGTTGTAAGAGGCGAAAACTTCCTGCGAGCCGGTGATCACATGATGCGGTTCGACTGCCCACGCGATATCATCGGCCACCGCCTTCGCCCGCTGCCAATCCCGCGCGGCTACGGCATTCATGAGCGCGATGGCCGGCTGCGGTCCCACCGAAGGGATCCAGCAAGTAGTGGTCGTCTCCGGGGATAGCTGAGCAAAGGCGTAAGCGAGTCCGACAGGCGGGATAAAATTTATGCGCCCCTTCGTTGCCGCCACAGCCTCACAAAGGATGGCCTTGCTGGAGAACTTTGAGGACATGACCGTAGGCGCTTTTTTAACAATGGCCCTCCAGAACTCAATGTCGAAAGCAAATCGAAAGGCGCGTGGGTTGGCGTAAACCATGATGGGAAAATCCGGAAAGGTCTCCGCAATAGAAGCATAAAACTGCACGGCCATATCAGCGGGTGCCGGCTGCCACATCGGGATTCCCAGGAGGGTTCCCGTTGCGCCGCGCTCTTTTATAAAGCGGAGCCGCCGCACGATTTCATGGGTTCCCAACGTAGTGGTACCGACGAATGTGGGAATGCGCTGCCGCACAGTCGCAAGGAGACAATCCACGAATGTCTCATAGTCGTTATGGGAAACCGTCGCGCATTCTCCCATCGTTCCCAGTGCCATGATGGCGGTCGCGCCATCGCGGATCAAACTCTCGGCCAAACGTGCTGTCTCCTCAAGGTTCACTGTGCTCACTGCATCCGGGCGATCAGCCCCTTCCTTGGCCGGCGTCGGCATGATCGCTACTGCACCTCTGAGATCGTTAGCATTTATCATCGCTTCCTCCTTCGCGTCGTCTGGTGACAAAAATCGATGATCACGTTTGATCCAATGATTGGGAAAGCCATCCACTCTCACCTACCCTCGGCAAGAGTTCATCCAAATGATGGATGAGCACCTTCGGCCGGGCTAGGCACAAGGTCTCTTCATCGTTGTAGGAATGATCCGTTGCCAGGGCCACGGTGAAAACCTCCAGGTGCTTCCCGACAACCGCGCATCTCTCAAGGTTATTTCCAGCCCGGATATAAGAGGAAGTTCCTGAGAGAAGGATAACCCGGAGCCGATCGTAAGGAAAGCTCCTGAATAGATAGTAAATGCCTTGCTCTTTCGTAAAATAGGTTTGCTCCCGGTCAACGATTTCTTTGAAATACTTTCCCAGGCCGTGGCGTTCCATTGCTTGATGCTGGAAGCGTCTTCCGCCACTGGTCATAAGGATATTGACCAAGCCTGCCTCTTCCGCCGCTCGAAGAGACTGCTCAATGCCGGGGATGAGATCCGGAGGATCGATGTCGTATCGGTGCCTTCTCGCTATTTCCAGCGCATGGTCTCTGATCTCCTGCCTTCGGCCCTCATTAAAATTCGCATGGGCATCTCTCCGATACTCTTTCTCGAAGATGATCGGGATCAAGAAAAGGTCGAATGGCCCATCCGCTATCTTGCGCAATTGTTCAAACGAGAGAGGTTCCCTGCCGTAACGGGCCATGATCTCATTGGCAATGACGTGGACCCGGCGAATATCGGTCTCGACCGTGTCCGACATAGTGCGGACCAGGTAAACGGAATTTTGGTGACCCATAGGCGAGCTCCTCTCTGATAGCTGAGAGGATAGTAGGCAAATGTCGGGGAGCTTGGCAAGAGGGGAAATGTGCTTACTTCAAGTCCTTTAGTTTAGCTTTCGAAGTTTTTGCAGGCTGCGCAGCTCTCGCTGGGGCTTCATGTGCTGGCCGGAAATGGTCCAGGAGACCTCGCCGACGTAAAGATCCCCACGCGAATCGATGGCAATCCCATGAGGGGCTATGAACTGGCCGAGCGCCTCTCCACCGCGGATGTCGCCCAGCCTTGCGAGCAGTTTCCCTTCATGTGACAGGATGCTCAATCGGGGCCCACAGTTGGGGATCTCCTTGTTGACGGGCATGCCCGGGCCGAGTTCGCCGATGTAGCACAGAGGCTTCGGTCCCCTTTCCAGGTATAGGGCACACGGCCGGTGCATGTTGTTCCACTGAGTTTCGTACTTGCCATTGGCATCGAAGACCTGGACGCGATGGTTTTCGCGGTCCGCCACATACACGTACCCATCCTGGTCCGTGCAGATATTATGCACGATGTTAAACTGGCCAGGATCTGTGCCCGGCTCACCCCAGGAAAAGAGCAGCTTGCCGTCGGGCGAGTACTTGTGCACCCGCGAGTTACCGTATCCATCGGAAACGTAGATCTCATTTTTCGGTGAAAGGGCCACGTGCGTGCAGCGATTGAAAGGCTCTCCGCTCTGGTAGGGCACTGGTTTCCCGGGGATGCCGAGCTGCAAAAGGATTTTCCCGTCCAAAGTGCACTTGCGGACCGTATGGTCGCCGTCGTCCGTGCAGTAAATGGAGTCGTCCGGACCCATCGTGATCCCATGGGCGCGGGTAAAGAGGCCTTCACCCCAGGAACGGACAAAATTCCCGTCGCGGTCGAAAACGATGATGGGATGGGCCCCCCGGCTGAAGCAGTACACTCGATCTTGCCTATCAACCCCGACGGCCGCGACTTCCTTGAAAGACCATCCATCAGGCAGCTTGCCCCACCCTTCGACGGCTTCATACCGATACTGCCCGCTTCCCATGACGGCGCCCACATTTCTGGCCTCTTGTCTTTCCGCAATTTGATTCATTTTCCTACCTCCTGGCGATCTGCCCCTTAATCATCGTGTAAGTCATGCTATATAAGATTTTTGCCCGATATTCCAGTAGAACGATTTCCGGTTTTTCATCCAATAGTCATGAATCTTTGTTTCACCCTTGCACATGAAAGCAGTGCCTTGCCGAGGGGAGCGGGTCCGAAGGAGGTAGACGAATCGAGTCCAAAACGTTCAAGCTGTTAAGGCGTTTCAGACGATTTGAACGATTTAACCTATTTGAACGAATTGAACCATTTATTGCCCTCGACCGGAAGGGCTCGAGGGAGGTGTTTTGGCTGTGAGTAATCTGGGCTAGCTTTTCGTAACGATATCGTTATGGCCGGTGATTACGCATATCGGCATGTGACTGGTACTGCGCGCATATCCGACCCTCCCATGCCGGTCGATGATAATCAGCCCGGCTTGATTACCCGTTTTTTTCTCCAGCAACGCCACTGCCTTCTTGGCGGCCTCCATAGGATGAGATCCGGCGCGCACAAAGTTCAAAGCCGTTTTGCCCATTACGATCCGTATGATAGCCTCTCCATCACCAGTGCAGGATACCCCTCCTAATTCGTCAGCGTAGGTCCCGCAACCCAATAACGGAGAATCACCTACCCTTCCAGGAAGCTTATCGGAGATTCCGCCTGTGGAGGTCCCCGCCACTATCCAGCCTGTCCCATCCAAGGCCACACAGCCGACAGTCCCGTGTTCTTTCTCCCAGCGCCTGCGCCTCTCTTGAACGATCAAGGACTCAGGGGGACATTCGGGGAGACCCGCCTGCCGCGCAAAAGAAAGGGCTCCCTCGCCAGCCAGCAACACATGGCGTCCATCTTCCATGATCTTGCGCGCCAGCTTGATTGGGTTTTTGATTCCTTTGACTGCGGCCACAGCCCCTGCCGAGAGTGTCTTACCATCGATGATCGCGGCGTCCATCTCCACTTCCCCAAGGAGATTCAGGGCGGACCCCGTACCAGCGTTGAAGAGCGGGTTGTCTTCGAGGACGATCACCGCTGTCTCCACGGCGTCCAGCGCCGATCCGCCTTTCCCAAGGATATCCCAGCCTGCACATGCTGCTTGCTTGCATCCTTCTAACCTCTTGGGAAGCGCGTCTTCTAAAACCTGCCCCGCGCCGCCGTGCACGATAATCGCTGGTCGATGAGCGTTCATGGAGGATCAACTGGGCTCGTCCGGCGCTCCGCCGGATCGGGCAAGGTCTTCCATCTTAATCTTCTCAGGATTGAACTTGGCGGTGGCTTTGATCATGCGGTCAAGGGCCTCATCGAAGCTGAGCGGCTCGGCATCCTTCGGCCTAAAGCGAATCGGGTTTACCCGCGCTACAACGAAGCTCCTGAGATAAGGGCTGGTCATACCCCTGGCCTTCAGCGCCTCGACCTGTTGAAGCACCAGGTCATCTAACTTGAGGAGGGTCTTTGCCCTTGCCCGCCGAACCTCCATGGCCGCACGCAAGGGCCGTTTTAGGAACTGGTCTACACGTTTCAAGACCGGATGGTAAGCGCCGCCGCTGAAGCGTGGCCGCTCTTCATAGCAGAGGCCCAGGGTGATTAGGGCTGGCTCTTCGAACTCCAGAGAGTAGTTTTCCTCGCTGGCATCATCCAGGACGGCCAGCTCTTTGTACATGCGGATGACCTCGAGCGCCCTCTCCCGGAGATTGTGGGCTTTTTCTGTGTTCAGCGCCAGGATCTGATAGGCTGCGGCCTCCTCCGGAATCAGGATCGCCATGATGCTCTTAGCGCCCAGAGTACGCATGGCCGAGAGCCTATGATGGCCGTTCGGGGTCCAATATTTGACCGTTCCTTCGCCAGCCCTTTTTGCCCGCACCACGATGATCGGATCCAAGTAGCGCCCGAGCTTGCCGATCACGGTCTCAAGCTTCCGGACGTGCGTGTCCGAGAGATTGCGCTGAAAGGGCGTGGGCTCAACCTGCTCGATCGGAAGGGCCGCCATCATGGCCCAGCGGCCACCGTAGGGCTCCCGGTACAAAGCGAGCACCTTTCCACCATCGCGTTCAACCGTCCGCTTGAGATCCGCTACATCCTCTGGCGGCGCTTCCCCTTGCAGTTCCGCCGGGGCCAGCCCGATCGAGACACCGGCTGGCTTCCGCCTCCGGCGGACTCCTCCTTTCGCTCGTGTCTTCTTGGGTTTCTTTTCAGCCAATAGGCCATCGTAGGGCAGTTAGCGTAAAATTAAAAGCCCTCTGGAACTGTTTCGGGACAAGAAAGGGTTCAAGTCGTTTAAATAGTTCAAACCGTTTAAAACGTCTTGATTCTCTTGAACGTTTTGAACTCGATTCGCGGCCGGAAGAGTTGTTCCCCGAGGGAAAAAAATAGTCTTATTTGAATCTCAACCGCAGCACTCGATCATCGTCTGGGCCGGGCCGGCCACGCCCATCCCGGTTGCTGGTCAGGAGATACAGAATACCATCGGGCCCTTCGGCCACATCTCGCAATCGTCCAAATTGCCGCTCAAACAGACGCTCAAAGTGCAAGACTTTGCGCGGATCGTTGGGATCGAGCGTGAGCCGATAAAGCGACTGGCCGCGCAAGCCAGTGAAGAGCAGAGAGCCGGCCCATGAACCACGCGTGACAAAGGTGGCGCCGCAGGGCGCCCAGGTCTCATTGTTTCCGCTCTCAATGATGGGCGAAACCATTCCCTCCTGGCTTTGATCCCCTCTGATCACCGGCCAGCCATAGTTCTTTCCCGGTTCGATGTAGTTCACTTCGTCCCGGCAGCATCCCTGAAATCCACTGGGGCCGTGCTCCGTCGCATAGAGTCGCCCTGTGCCGGGCTGCCATGCCAGTCCTTGTGGGTTGCGATGGCCGTAGGAATAGACCGGCGAGTTAGGAAAGGGGTTGTCAGCAGGAATGGAACCGTCTGAATTGAGGCGCAGGATCTTTCCGTTGAGCGACGCGAGGTCTTGGGAAAACTTCGTGTTCTGCGCGTCGCCCATCGTCCAGTAGAGTTTGCCATCAGGCCCGAACTTTACCCGGCCGCCGTCGTGGTTGTTATTGCCAGCGACGCCGTCGAGCAGTACTTTGTCCAATCTCCCTTGGCCGGTCGCTGGATCTTCGCTGAGGCGCACCAGCCGGTTCTGAAACCGTCCAGCGCTGGCCCGATAGGTATAGGCTACATAGACAAAGCCGTTCTTAGCGAATTGCGGGTCGAGCGCCAGACCCAGGAGACCCGCCTCTCGAACCGCGACGACCTCCAAAGCCATCCAGGGATCGCTCTCCAACTGTCCGTTCTTCACAATGCGAATGCGGCCCGGACGCTCCGTGATGAAGATGCGCCCATCCGGCGCAAAGGCGATCGCCCACGGTGTTTCCAGTCCCTTGGCCAACACCTCGACTTTTAGGTTGGGCAGTGTTCCAGATAACTGTGCTGGCGTGCCCGCAGTCAGAGCACAGGAGACACACATGCTGATGAAAGAAAAAGATAAGACCCTCACGAGAGCGCCTTTGTTTCTCACCGCGCGAGGCTCAGGGAAAGATCCTCTTCCCTGTCTCCTCATCTTCCAAGGTAATGGCCAGGGTGGGGCACAGCTTGGCTGCCTTGAGAACGGCTTCATCGCTGTCGCCTTTAGGATCGGTCACAATGGCCTTGAACTGCTCATCGATATCGAAGACATTCGGCGCCAGCGAAAGGCAATTGCTATGCCCCTTGCATTTGACTCGGTCCACAGTAATCTTCATACGATCCCCCCGTTCATCTTCTGATTCCCT
The DNA here is from genome assembly GCA_050735075.1 of Binatia bacterium. Taxonomy (GTDB): domain Bacteria; phylum Desulfobacterota; class Binatia; order UBA9968; family UBA9968; genus JAHFAO01. The sequence goes on along the minus strand of JBOHVJ010000478.1, from coordinate 4,787 downwards.
CGTAGAGTCTTAGAGGCGCCAGGACCAATCCCCCGAGGATAACAAGGACACCTGACAACACAAAGGAAGATTCTACCCCATACTGACTGACGAGGAACCCCGCCATCATCGGAGTCGGAAAAACCACAACCTGCGTCACTAGGGAGGTTAGCCCATAGGAGGAGGCTTGGATCTGGGAGCCCGCCACGTCCATGACCGTGGCGTTGATGATGTTCATGAGCGTGTAAAAGAAGAGACCGATAGCAATGATAACCAGGCCAAGCTGGAGGCCGGGCGCAGCAGCCGCCAACAGAAGGAACAATATTCCTAACATGACATACGACGGCAACAGCACTGCCTTACGGCCAAACCGGTCAGATAGGAAGCCGAGAACAGGCTGCGAAACGGTCCCCATAGCATGGAGCAGCGCGATGTAGATGCCCAGGACAAACGGTGAGTAACGCAAATGTTCCTGGAGGTAGATGGGCAAGAAGGTCATGATCACGAGTCGTCCTATCTGTAAAAGACCCGTGGCCACAGAAACCCAAATGAAGACCGGGTTCCTTGCCAGATCCACGATCTCACGAATCTGCGCGGAACGCGAGGTCGGAGAGTCAGAATCCGGAAAGAGGCCCGCCAAGCCGAGCCAGATCAAGAAACCCAGCAGCACGGCTGGGACGATTTGAAACTCCAGCACGGTTTCCCATGGGAAGGTCACGAGCAAAAAACCTACCCCGAGAGGCGTAAGGGTATCGCCAATGGTCGCGCCCATTCCATGAACCGCCAGAGCGGTGGCGCGGCGCTCTGGGAAGCGATTGGACAAAGAGGCCGCGGCTGTCGGGTGCCATAAAGCGGTGCCCAGACCGATCATACCCGATCCGAACAGGGCCCAGTAAAAGACAGGCGCGATCCCCATCAGGAGGTAAGCGCCTCCCATGAACCCTAGAGCCGAGGCCAGGATGAGACCCCGGTATCGCACCATGGAGTCCGCGAGCATACCAAAAGGGAGGTCCAGCGTACCCATGGCCAATTGCCTGGCCGAAGTCAGGGCGCCTACCTGAACGTCGTTAAGACCTAACCCCGCCTTGATAGAGGGAAGCACCACCGGATAAAGTTGCTGGAACCAGTGAATGAAAAAATGGCCGCCGGTCAAAACGGCCAGGAGCCTCAGCCGCTCAGGGCCAAAGCTATAGATGAAGCTCAGAGTATTTTGTAATCTAAACATGAGCGGGATGAATTCAGAATCAGCGAATCATACTCTACTGGAGCAGCAAATCAAGGAGGGCATCACGAGTCACGCGACCACTACGCCAAGGATCAACGCGGCGCGACTCTTATCTGTTCAAGCTTCTCAATGTACCACTGCGGAAGATGCCAGTGCCTAGCGCCCTCGACGATCAGGCGCTTGTAATCGGCACTGGGAAGTGGGGGGTTCTTCTGTTTCTCAGCAAAGTAAAGTGAAACAAAAAATGGTCTCTCTTCGTTGCCATCAGCGTAAACGTAACATTGTTGTCTCGTGTAACCGTTCCCTGCCCTCCCAGGAACGAAGTCTTCAACCTCATCCAACCGCCCGATCTCCCTCTCCTCAATCTGATAGACGACACCCCACACATCATGACCTTGTTCTCGAACGGCATCCGCAGAGCCGCAGCCGCGACGGTCTGATTTCCGGGTAAAGGCAAGACGATGGTCTTTCAATCTGGCAACGGAGACAAACTCCGCTGACGGGCATCGCCCCTTCATCTGGGGCCAGTTCATATTCGAGCCATAGGCGAAGTAAAGCATACGCTTTTTCTGGAATTCTATGCGACCTGAACTATCCTGACAAGGGTTTGAGGGGCCTAAAGCCGAATTTCGAACCCTTGAAAAATCTATTGCCGGGTGTTACGGACGAATCACTGATCACAGGCAAGGATTATTTGCTGGGAGGAAAGGATGAACCCATGGCGGATGTTTGACGCGGATGGCCACATCCGGGAGGTAGAAAGCGATGTCCTCGAATACCTACCGGAAGGTTATCGAAAGCGCCGCGACGCATTGCTCTATTTTCCTTTGTTACCGCACCACGGATGGCATCGCCAGGCGATAGATCGACCTGCACATTCCTTCTTGATCCCTACGCTAAGGGACTGGCAGGAGGCCTTGGAAAAGGGAAACCTGGAAGCGGCGGTATTATACCCCACGCGCTTTATGCATATAGGTCAAATAGGGATTCCCCAATATGCGATCGATCTGTGTAGGGCATATAACGACTACCTTCATGACCGCTTTCTCCGTCACGAACCCCGACTCAAGGGGATGGCTATTCTTCCTCTACAGGATGTTCCCGCGGCAGTCCTGGAGCTCAGGCGGGCGGTGAAGGAGTGCAGCATGGTCGGAGGGATACTTCCCGCTGACGGGTTACCTCGACCTTTGGGCCATCCTGATTTTTACCCTCTCTATGAAGAGGCAGACAAGTTGGGTTGCATGCTCGCGGTCCATTCACAGAATTCGCTTCGCAATAACGATCTCTTTATGTGGCTCGACGAGGCGGCTACTCTCGCCCACGTGTGGCCACAGATGCGCCAGTTCACCAATCTGATGTTCTCCGGCGTGTTAGGCAGGTACCCTAATCTCCGCCTGGCCTTTTTGGAGGCGGGGTGTGGATGGGTGCCTTATCTCATCAGCAAAATGGAACCGCGGATGAAAGGTCAGGATCGCCCTTCGAAGCTTATTGCCCGAGGGCAGGTCTACTTCCAATGCGGTGAAGAGCTAACGGCAAAAAGAGACCTGGAACTTTTGGGGGATCAGTGCCTCCTATGGGCTTCTGATTTTCCCCATGAGGGAATCGTGGATATGGCTGCTGCGGTCAAGGAATTCTTGGATCGGTCGGACCTCTCCGAAGAGTCGAAGCGCAAGATCGCCTATGAGAATCCCAAGCGGCTCTATAGTATTGGCGGATGATTTCAAGAAGCTGAATCCCGCCTGCATGATAGGAAGGTTGACAGCACCTATCTCACCTGTTACACAACCCCTTTAATAACGAATTCCAGAATTCTTAAATCGAGCAGGAGGGTGCGACAATGAAAATTATTGATGCTGACGGCCACATTAACGATTATGCCGGCGGCGATGAGATCGCCAAGTTCATGCCTGCGGGCAATCGATCCTCCGTGATCTTTCCGGTCCTGGACCATCTTCACTACCAATACCTCAGAAAATACCGCGAAACGATGGGGAATCCCGGCCCGAGGGAATGGGACGAGTTTCTAGAGAAGAGCGGGATCGAGTGGACGGTGGTTTACCCGAGCGCCGGCTTGTCTGTTGGCCGGATCGTGGATGGCGAGTGGGCTATCGCTGCCTGCCGGGCTTATAACAATTGGCTCTATGAAAAGTTTGTCAATGTGAGTCCGAGGATAAAGGGCATTGGCCTTATCCCTGTTCAGGATGTTGAAAGCGCTGTGGTAGAGCTTCGTCGGGCAGTCAAGGAGCTGGGAATGTGTGGGGCCATGCTGCCGTCGAACGGTGAAGGGATCAAGGGTCACTTGGGATCCAAACTCTACTGGCCTATTTATGAGGAGGCCGAGAAGCTTGGATGTTGCCTGGCAGTGCATGGAGGGTGCCATCATCATTTTGGTATGGATACCTTTAGCGCCTATTATCCGATCCATGCGTTGGGCCACCCTTTCGGTATTATGGTCCAAGCCGCGGGCATGCTTGCCCATGGGATTTTCGATCTCTTTCCAAAGCTTCGCGTCGCCTTTCTTGAAGGCGGAGCGACCTGGGTTCCTTTCTTCATGGACAGGATCGACCGATCCTACAACCGAGCCCATCTGCAGGTAGATCTCGATGGAGAGCTTTTGGTGGGGCCAAAGCCCGGCGAGAAGGCGAGCGACTACTTTAAGAGGCACATTCGAGAGGGAAGGATCTTCGTCGGCTTCGATTGTGATGACAGTGGCCTGGGATTTGCGGTCCGCAAGGCGGGGCGGGAGCCATTTTTGTTTGCGAGCGATTTCCCGCACGAGATCTTTGACGCGGCAACCTGCCGCCGCGAACTCGACGAACTCCTGAGTCGGGAGGATCTGACGAAAGAGGACAAAGAGGCCGTTGTGGGCGGAAACGCTGAGAGGCTTTACCGCCTGGCAGCTTGATTCTTGAAGCGCACCTTCTCAACGCGCCAGTTCTTTTGACTTGCCACTAGCAGCAGGCAGGACGGTCCGCCGAAGGTCCGGGACCGGCCGGCAGATCCCGGATTGAGCACCCAAGGAGTTTTAGCCTTATCGCAAATCAGGCGATGACTATGGCCGTAGACAATGGCGCGCGCCGAAGGATACTTTCTACGCAAGCGGTCGTGCCGAATTTGAGCCGTTCCAGCGCGGTCCCCATGGACAACAACCAGCCTACCTCCAGGGAGATCCATCGTAGCCTCAAACGGCAGCTTATGTAGCAAATCGCCCTCGCCGGGAGGCCACTTCTCAACCGTATCGTTATTCCCGCGCACAGCGAGAACTTTCCTTCGTTGCGGGAGCAGACCCTTCAGCACCCCCGCTCCACCGATGTCTCCGGCGTGGACGGCGACATCGCATAACGCGACGATTTCAGCAATGCGCGGATCGAGAAAGCCATGGGTATCCGAAACAATGGCCACGCGAACGCGTGAACTCCACCCCCTCTCTATCTCTCCCTCTCCCCCATCACAGACTGTCTCGCACTTAGCCGTCCGCCCTTCGAGAGCCTCAGGACGAACGGCTAAGTCTTTGAATTTCGGAGTGTCACCATCCGTTCGTGGTGAGCCTGTCGAACCATGAACGGAATTGCGACACAGTCTC
>JBOHVJ010000477.1:0-7645 GCA_050735075.1 Binatia bacterium | reverse complement strand
GATGGCACCGATCCATCATCACTACGAACTCAAGGGATGGTCTGAGTCCCAGATCGTTGCTCGGTTTTGGATCGTTGCGGTTATTTGCGCTGTAATCGGACTAAGTACGCTGAAGCTCAGATGATCGGATCAACTCGTTATGGTGCGTTGCCAAATTCCCATTCGTCGCGAGGGGATAGCACGGCGCGCACAATCGTACTGGATAGCAGCGAAGAGCTAACAAAACCGAACATGGAGCTAAAAGGAAAGAAGGTGATGGTCCTGGGCCTCGCCCGCACTGGGAGCGAGACCGCTCGGTTTCTTATTGGTCAAGGGGCAGAAGTGCGGGTGAGCGATTGTAGAGGGAAAGAGGAGCTTCAAAAGGAGCTCGCGGCCCTTTCCGACTTACCTATCCGCCTTCTTCTGGGCGGTGAGGAAACGGTCTGGTTAGAGGGGGTTGACCTCGTGATTCCCAGCCCCGGGGTTCCTCCTGAGAATCCTCTGCTTTGCGAGTCAAGAAGAAGAGGGATGGAGATTCTAAGTGAGATCGAGCTGGCCTATCGTTTTCTGGATATCCCTTTGGTGGCGATTACCGGCACCAACGGCAAGAGCACGACTACCTCGCTAGTGGGAGCGATCTTCGAGGAAGGGGGGTTGAGAGTCTTTGTCGGAGGAAATATCGGCGCGCCGTTGATCGGATTTGTTTCCGGCAATTGGGACTGGGGTGTTGTGGAGGTTAGCAGCTTTCAGCTCGAATGGGTGGAAGAATTCCGCCCTAGGATCGCAGCGCTACTGAACTTAGCGGAGGACCACCTCGACCGCTATCCCGACTTTGCCTCCTACTGTGAAGCGAAGGAGAGAGTCTTTCACACTCAGGGAGAAGAAGATATCGCAGTCCTGAATCGAGATGACCCTCTGGTGTGGTCCATGAGAGAGCGCATCCGCGCGCGGGTAGTCTCTTTCGGTTGGGCCGAAGTCCGTGAAGGGATTTATGCTACGAGAAGCGAGATTATTTGGCGCGGCGACTCCGAGGAGGAACGATTTCCCCTTTCCCGGGTCAGGATCCAAGGATTGCACAACGTGGAGAATTTGATGGCTGCCGTGGCCATAGCGAAGGCGATTCTAGTGCCAGCAGAGATCATCCAAAAAGCTATCGAGGAATTTCCTGGTCTCGAGCACCGGCTCGAATTCGTCCGCGAGAAGAACGGCGTTCGGTTTTTTAACGATTCCAAAGGTACCAACGTCGGCGCTGTTCTTAAATCTCTCGCCAGCTTCTCGGCTCCGGTAGTCCTTCTTGCCGGTGGAATCGATAAGGGAGGCGATTACCGCATATTGGAGGATGAGGTCAGAAGGAAGGTTAAAAAGCTTATCCTTTTTGGTGCGGCAAAGGAGATTATTCGAAAGGCATTGGGCCACCTCACGAATACCGTAGTCGTTGAAACTCTGGACGCAGCGGTGCAAGAGGCCTGTAAGGACGCGCAGCCTGGAGATATTGTTCTTCTCTCTCCAGCCTGTTCGAGCTTTGACATGTTCCAGAACTACGCGGAAAGGGGGAGGGTCTTTAAGGCCCTCGTTCAGGGTCTATAGTTCAGAGGCTATGAGAGAGGGAGCGATAGATTGGCGGCTCTTCCTTGCCGTGGCCGCTCTGTTAGCTGTGGGAATCATCATGCTGCTCAGCACGAGCTATCTCTATTCTCAAGAGCGTTTCTCCGACGGCACCTACTTTTTCCGTAAGCAGCTCACGGCTGTGGGTTTGGGGATGACGACGCTGCTTGTCTCTGTCCTGGTTCCGCCCGCGACTTACCGTCGGTTCGTGTATCCACTTTTGGCCCTCAGCATTCTAGCCTTGGCTATAGTCCTAATCCCGGGGATCGGCTTGTCACGCGGCGGGGCCAGGCGTTGGCTTCCCTTGGGGGGCTTCGCCTTTCAACCCGGGGAGCTCGCCAAAATCTCTCTTGTGCTTTACCTAGCCCATTCCCTGGCGAAAAAAAGGGAGACAATCCACACCTTTACCAAGGGAATCCTCCCCCATCTGATTATCGGCGGGCTCTTTTTAGGACTCATCCTTCTGGAACCCGACTTGGGAACAGCTCTTATTCTCGGCCTCATTCTTTTTCTCATGCTCTTTATTGGTGGGGCAAAGTTCTCCCATCTCCTGCTCATAGGCTTGACCGCCTTGCCCGTGCTTGCGCTCTCCGCGATCGGGACAGAGTATCGTCTCCGCCGTCTGCTTGTCTTTCTTGACCCCTGGCGGGATGCCTCGAGCAGTGGTTTCCAGATCATTCAGTCCTACATCGCGTTCGGTTCCGGTCAGCTTTGGGGCCGCGGGTTAGGCGAGAGCCGACAGAAGCTGTTTTACCTGCCGGAGGCTCACACAGATTTTATCTTCTCCGTTATCGGAGAGGAACTCGGGCTTGTGGGGGCATTCATTGTTTTAGCGCTTTTTGGCTTCATCGTCGCGCGTGGATTACGTCTGACACGAAAGATTGAAGATCCTTTTTGTCAGTACCTAGCCTTTGGGATAACGACCCTGCTAGGGCTTCAGGCCTTAATCCATATGGGGGTGGTCATGGGGCTAATGCCCACGAAGGGTTTAGTGCTTCCGTTTATTAGCTACGGGGGTTCGGCCATGGTCATAAACCTGACAGGGGCCGGAATGCTGCTCAGTTTGTCGCGCAGGAGAATGTAGAAATGCGGCTAATCATGGCCGGTGGGGGAACTGGTGGACACCTTTTCCCCGGACTGGCTGTGGCGCGTGAGTTTCAGAGGCGGGACAAAATGGCGGAAATTCTATTTGTCGGTACCGAGGCAGGAATTGAAAGCCGGGTTCTTCCGCGCGAGGGGTTTTCTCTGGAGACGATCCCGATCAGGGGGCTAAAAGGGAGGGGGATACGAGGTCTGATCGAGGCCATCTATGGCGTGCCGATCAGTTTTTTCCGTTCGCTCAGAATCATAAGCCGCTTTCGTCCCGAGTGTATCATCGGGTTAGGAGGCTATGCCTCAGGACCCTTTCTCATTGCGGGAAGAGTCAAGGGGATTCGTTGCGCCGTTATGGAACAGAATCTGCGTCCCGGGCTCACTAACCGGATCTTAGGGTGGGTGGCGGACCGTGTCTTTACCGCCTATGAGGAGAGCGGCTCCTATTTCTCTCGAACCAAGGTTATCGAGACAGGAAACCCGGTTCGGTGGCAGCATCTTCCCGAAGTTAGGAAGGCAGAAAAGTTTACCCTTTTTGTCTTTGGTGGAAGTGCTGGGGCGCACAAGATTAACCTCTGCGTGATTGAGGCCCTGAAAAGGCTCAGGGACCTGGCCGTAGGGCTAGAGGTGATCCACCAGACCGGAGAGGCGGATTTACCCTCGACGAAGGCTGTCTATGGCACCTTGCCCTTTGAGGCAGAGGTGCTTCCATTTGTCGAAAGGATGGATGAGGTCTATGCCCGGGCGGATCTGGTGATCTGCCGGGCGGGTGCAACCACGGTGGCGGAGCTCACTGCGTTCGGAAAGGCGGCTATTTTGGTTCCCTATCCATACGCAGCTTACGACCACCAGAGATGGAATGCTCAGGCGCTTAAAGAAGCGGGAGCGGCGGAGGTGATACTTGACCAGGAATTGAGCGGAGAAAAACTAGCCGGACAGATCCGGGCCCTTTTTCTAGATCGCGAGCGCCTGGAAGCTATGGGGAAAGCGGCCCGAAGGCTGGGTAGGCCCGAGGCGGCAAGCAGGATTGTCGACGAGTGTTATAAATTACTCGAAACGGAGATCCGTCTCCATGCTTGAGAAAAAGCATCGGGTCCATTTTGTCGGAATTGGTGGCATCGGCATGAGCGGGATTGCGGAGGTCCTGTTGAATTCAGGCTATTTTGTTTCCGGCTCGGATCTGCGCGAAAGCGAAGTCACCCAAAGGCTTAGATCCTTAGGTGCCCAAGTTTCTATCGGTCATGGAGAGGCGAACCTCTCCAGCGACCCATCGGTTGTGGTGATCTCGACGGCGGTGAGATTTTCCAATCCCGAAGTATTGGAGGCGCGCAGGCGCAACATCCCTGTGATCCCGCGCGCGGAGATGCTCGCGGAGCTGATGCGCATGAAATACGGCGTGGCCGTGGCCGGAAGTCACGGGAAAACCACTACCACCTCGATGATCGCTGCCGTTCTCAGCCTGGCCGGCTTCGACCCCACCATGGTGATCGGGGGGAGGGTAAAGTCGCTTGGCAGCAGCGCTAGGCTGGGGCAAGGGAGGATGCTGGTGGTAGAGGCCGACGAGAGCGATGGGACGTTTCTTCTCCTTTCTCCCACTATCGCTGTGGTTACCAATATCGACCGCGAGCATATGGATTTTTATCAGACGATGGATCGTCTCATGGAAAGTTTTCTCGCCTTCATCAACAAGGTTCCTTTCTATGGGGTGGCGGTTTTGTGTCTGGACCATCCGAACGTGCGCGCGCTTCTCCCTAAGGTAAAGAAACGCTTTGCCACCTATGGTTTGTCCCCGGAGGCTGATTTTTGTGCCCGCGACATCCAGAGCAAAGCCATGGGGGTTCACTTCTCGGTCGTGCATCGCTCGAGCCAGATAGGAAAGCTCAGGCTCTGCCTGCCGGGGCGACACAGCGCCACAAACGCGCTGGCCGCAGTGGCTGTCGCACAGGAACTGGACATCCCTTTTTCACAGGTGGCTGAGGCGCTCAACTCCTTTAGTGGTATCCATCGCCGCTTCGAGATCAAAGGCGAGCCCAAAGGAATTATGGTCATCGACGACTACGGACATCACCCTGTGGAGGTTCAGGCGACGCTCGGGGCGATTCGAGAGTGCTGGAAGCGTCCGCTGACCGTGGTCTTTCAACCCCATCGTTATAGTCGCACCCGTGATCTGTTTGACGATTTTTTAACTTCCTTTGATGGAACGGATCGGCTGATCCTGACGGAGATCTATGCGGCGGGAGAAGAGGCGATCCCGGGAGTGAGCGGTGAAACCCTCTATCAGGCTATCAAGCGAAGAGGCCATCTGGAGATCGGGTTTGTTGCTGATAAGAGAGAGATTGTCCGACAGTTGGTTCCAAAACTCAGGGCTGGAGATATCGTTCTAACTTTGGGAGCCGGGGATATCTACAAGGTCGGGGAAGAACTCGTTGAGGCGTTGCAGAGATGAAGGGGGGAGCGCGGGTTTAGTGTTCGGTGCCTCCCTTGTTTCGGGGCAGATCCCTCGCTCTCTGGAGCCGCGCGTTAATGTTGGTTGCAGACGAGATGAAGAAAGAGGCAACAGCTTTACTAAAGGAGCTGACACTTATCCTTGGGTTAAAGGTCAAGGTGAATGAGCCGCTCGCGCGCTACACCTCGATGAAGATCGGAGGACCAGCCGACTATCTCCTCGAAGTGGAAAATCGCGCTGCCTTGGTCCAGACACTACGGCTTCTCAACCGTTATGGGCTTGCCGTTTACCTCCTGGGCAAGGGGAGCAATGTGTTGGTGAGCGATCTTGGGGTGCGCGGGGCCGTGCTCCGTTTGGGAGGAGATTTCAAAAAAGTCGAGTGGAGAGAAGAGAATGGAGTAACGGCAACTGTGGGTGCGGCCTATCCTGTAACACAATTGGTGCGGCAGGGGGCGCGCAGAGGATACAGCGGGTTAGAATTCGCGGAGGGGATACCGGGGAGCGTCGGGGGAGCCCTGGTTATGAACGCGGGTGCTTATGGTTCTGAGATGGAAAAGATTGTGGATCGAATCGAAGGGCTTACTCCTACAGGAGAGTCGATACAGCTCGACAGGAGGGAGATGTTTTTTTCCTACCGCGACTCCCATCTCCCATCGGGAACCATAGTGACGGAGGTGCGGATGCGCCTTTTGAGGCAAGAGGTAGGGGTGGTGAGCTTGAGAGTGCGAGAGTTGGTCGCAAGGCGGAAAAAGAGCCAGCCCTCAGGCTATCCAAATTCTGGTTCGATGTTTCGCAATCCCCCGGGGGATTTTGCCGGTCGGCTGATCGAGGCAGCCGGCCTCAAGGGGAGAAGGATGGGCAGGGCCGAAATCTCCGAACGGCATGCTAATTTTATCGTCAACTTGGGTGGGGCAAAGGCCGAGGAAGTAAGAAGGCTGATGGAAATTGCCAGGGTAGAAGTGGGGAAAAAATTTGGTATTGAGCTTGAACCTGAGGTTCGATTGTTAGGGGAGTGGCCTCCCAGAGAGGTCCAAGGTCAGGAGTCAATCGTAAAACGGGATGTCGAAAGTCCATAAGGCAATTGACGGTTGACGAATCATGGGGGTTGTCTACCGGAGAGACGGCAAGGAAAAGCAGCGGAGAAGCATGTTTCTCCACCTGCTTCTCTGGGGTACGGCCGTAGCGCTCTTGCTGCCGATCCTGATGCTCTATCCGGAATGGCGTCGCGCTACCGGACTCGTAAGTCATCTACGCGATTCTATCCTCGGCCACCCCTATTTCTCTGTTCGGGAGATCAAGATAAGCGGAGGCGAGAATCTGGGGGGGAGCGAGATTGTTGCCGTGGCGGGTTTAAGTCAGGGAATGAACATCTGGAAGGTTGACCCTGGAATTATAGAGAGAAAAGTGGAGCAGCATCCTTGGGTCAAGCGAGTCTTAGTGAGACGGGAGTTTCCTCTTAGGGTGGTGATCGAGGTACAAGAGCGAGTGGTGAAAGGGATTATTGTCCTGGAAAAACTCTATTATGTCGATCCTGAAGGATTTGTTTTTAAGGAGGTTGGGGCAGGAGAAAAGGTAGACTTTCCGCTACTCACAGGGCTGCAGCAGGCGGATTTCATGTCCCAAATCCATTCCATCCGTGAGAGGGTTCAGGAGGCCTTAAGGCTTATTGACCTTATGAGTGGAGCCCATCTGCCGCTTTCTGAAATTCATTTTCGTCCATCGGGTGGAGTGGTTCTCTACCCTATGGCCTACCCGGTTGCCCTGCACATGGGCTGGGGAGATTGGCAGGGGAAGGTGCAGCGTCTCGAGAGGGTCTTGTCGGCGTGGAAGGGAAGAGAGGATCGTCTCGCTATGTTGGACTTAGCTTTCCGTGACCAGGTAGTGGCCAGGATAAGGAAGGCTAAATAGCTTAGCTATGGGTAAGAAGAACGGTCTTATTGTAGGTCTGGATATTGGGACCTCTAAGGTCTGCGCGGTCGTCGGGGAGATGGCCGATCGAGGGGTAGAAATTATTGGTGTGGGCTCCCATACCTCTCAAGGGCTGCGGAAGGGAGTAGTCATCAATATCGAAAGCACAGTGGACTCCATCAAAAAAGCCGTTGAGGAGGCTGAGTTGATGGCGGGATGTGAGATCAACTCGGTCTTTACGGGAATCGCGGGAGGTCACATCAAGGGCTTTAATAGTCACGGCGTCGTGGCAGTAAAGAATAAAGAAGTGACCCAGCGAGACGTCGAGCGGGTTATCGACGCGGCCAAAGCGGTGGCGATCCCAATGGATCGAGAGGTGCTGCATGTCCTTCCCCAGGAATACGTCATCGATGATCAGGACGGGATCAAGGAACCTTTGGGAATGTCTGGAGTCCGGCTGGAGGCCAAGGTCCATATCGTGACCGGGGCGGTCACCTCTGCTCAGAACATCGTAAAGTGCTGCAACCGCACGGGCCTGAATGTAGCGGACATCACGTTGGAACCATTGGCCTCTGCCGAGGCAGTTTTGACTCCTGAGGAAAGGGAGTTGGGGGT
>JBOHVJ010000476.1:0-6465 GCA_050735075.1 Binatia bacterium | reverse complement strand
GCGGTAAGCGTGACCTCTTTGGGCAGCGCTACCTGGCTATTGACCCAGTTGAGGTCGCAACTGTTGTACTGGATGTTGGCATTGCCCCGAATATCCAGCTCGAGATCCGCATCGGAAGTCGTGCTCGCGGAGAGCCACACCGAACCTTGGATAACGGCACTGCCCTGGACTGCGACCGAGACATTTCCTCGCGCAATGACGAGGCCATGAAATTCGAGATTACCCTGTATATCCAGAGCCCCGTCCACGATAAGCACTCCGTAACCCGTAATGTTACCCTGGATCTTAGCATCCCCGTTGATTTGAGTAATCCTAGGTGAGCCTGATGTTCCCCAGTCATCATTACTGCTGTAGTTGCCTCCTGGGAGATCGGTATGTGTAAGGTTCAAAAATAAGTTGGCTATATCTGTAACGCTCTGCTCAAATGGGGGCATCATACCAACACTCGGGGTCCCTCCAGACCCCGTAACGTTATCCATCTGTACTGACGATAACCCTCCATTAGTGGAGTCACTGTCAGTAATTTCAGTCTTCAAGGCTGTATCGGTTACCGCTATTCCGGGGACAGCAGGTTTCGGCGTACTACAAGCATCATTGCCATTGATGGAGAATGAGTTCCCACCAAAACTGGTTTCAGTAGCGGCCGCAAGAGAGCCTGGAAGGCTAATAGCGCCAAACGAATAGTTGACGCTTCGAGCGATATAGGCTGTGACGATTTTTTTCGTCCCATTCGGTCCACCGGCCCTTGAGGTGAGAATGGCGCGGCTGTTTCCCCCGGTGCTTGCCGCATCGTTAATGGCCGTCACCGCGTAAGTATAGCCGGTGCCAAGAGTGGTAGTTGAAACCACAGGACTCGGATCGGTCACATCGGTACTATAGCTAAAATTGCCCCCCTGAGGGATTATGGCCAGGGCGTGCTGGATGCCCGCATCGGCAACCTGTAGCGCGGTGCTGCCGGTCTTGAGAGCGCTGGCTGTTTTAAGATTGATCCCGCTAAAGAGCAAACCCGCGGCAGTGAGAGATAGAAGAATCGTCATGCTCATCAGGACCACTACCAACGATATTCCCGTGTCATTTTTTAAAATTGCCTTCATAAATCCTCCTTACTGTCGTTGTCGGTTAACCCGTCAATGACCAAGGTCTCCAAGTTCATAATTTCTCCCTTTTTATTCTTTCTCTCTACTTTTGACTCTTGCCTATTGACCCTTTGCATCTCTATAGCCCTCGATTGCGCAGTTCTGCATTCGAGTTCATCGAAGCATTGAGCTGCCCCCCACCATAATTACCATCCGGATTTGTGGATTGAACTGTCAGGGTAATAAGTACTCTGTAGATGTTGGCCAGAGTAGCTCCGGTAACGGGTGGAGCGATTACTGTACCATCCTGCTGATAGTAGCTTAGGGCAAAAACACTGACGTTGCAGTCGGTCAGCCAAACGGCACCCGTACCGTCATCGCGGGTAATATTGCCCAAACCCGCTGCGCAACTAGTCGTATCCCAACCATAAGTAACATCCTCACTGGTGTCATCGCAGTCGCCATCTGCATTGGCATCATAGGTAAAGCGGAAGGATGTCGCAGTTGCGGTAACAACGCTGGGAACACCAACGCCTCCCCCAGCACAATTTGCTCCACCCGTAGCACCGAGTGGATTATATGCCGCATTTCTGATCTCCCGTACCATCAAGTCCAGAACGGCCCGAGCATACTCCTGGGCCTCTAAACGCCTCTCCTGCGCCTTCACGGTATGGATCTGCATCTGATAGACGCTGTAAATCGCTCCCAAGACAAGGAGAGTCAGAATACTGGAAATTAAGAGCTCCACCAGGGTAAACCCCGCTTGCGACCTGTGATGTTCAATAAGCAACGTTGAACCTCGAGCCTTGAACCGTTTTTTATTTATCTTTCTAATCATCATTGTCCTTTGACCATTCACTAGCTGACTTGATGGCTAAGGCTTGACCGCCGAGGAGACGGTTAAGGTGCGGGCAGCATAGTCCGTCCAGGTAACGGTCACATCGATCTGGCTAAGGCCGCCGACAGGGGTATCGGGCGTTACCGTCCAGTTGCGCGTGAAGGTTACAGCGTCCACGGGCGTTGTGTCAGGGCCCCCTGAAGCCATAGTTGCTGAGTTTGCCTTAAGCTCCTCCAACTTATCCTGCGCCAAATTGGTAGCAATGGTGTTGAAATAGCTAGTCTGATTTGCCTTGATCACTGAGGTCGCGCCTGCCGCAATTGCTAGAATGGCAATGTTTAAGATCGCCATCGCTATCAAGATCTCTATGAGGGTAAAACCCGCGTCCAATCTTTGGACCTTGAACCAAATTGTACTCACAACTCGCCTCCTCATAGAACTTTCACCCGGCCGACTGCCGTCACTTGAATCTGCTTGGTGGCGCTCCCATTGCTTAAGGTAATGGTAACAGCGTTAGCAGTACCTCGAGGAGTGAAAGTGGGATCCGTTGCGGTCGAGATCACGATTCCCGGAAAAAGCTGGTCTACTTCATATGTGTTACCGCCAAAGGTATAATTCTCGTTCGCAGTATCAAATGTAACTGTTTGAGGCGTATTCGTAGTTATCGCCCTCATCCGGGCTAGTTGCAGGTCCGTGGCGACTTTCCGAGCGGCGTCGGATAGCCGAAGCGTAGGAAGCCAAGAAAGAAAACTGGGTACCGCAATTCCCATCAATATCATCATAATTGCAATAACCACTAAGAGCTCCATAAGAGTAAAGCCGGAAGATGAGTGGGCGTATCTCTGCAATTTCATAAAAGTCCTCTACCGTCCAAAATCCATTGGCTAGGAGAAGCTAATAATATGCCAACTGGATCAAGGTGAGAGCAAATATGTAACTGCTTGTAAATTAAGGGCTTTTTATTGTGAAGGATAGAGCCATTGGCCATTCTTGTGCAGATTGATGGCAAAAGGCGTTAGTTTGACAAAAAATTGTAATAAAAACGAAACGGAACAAAGGAAGCCAGCGAGATCAGGACCCCGATGATTTTTTTTATTACCCGGGTAGGTAAAATCGGATCAGCTCCTTGCCGAAGAAAAGGTGAAAGAGGGCTCCGAAGCAAAGAAACGGGGCAAAGGGCAGGGCATATTTGCCACCCACCCCTTTTCTGAGCATCAACACCAGACCCACGACCGATCCAATTAATGAGGCGAAAAAAAGCGCCAGCGGAATCGATGTCCAGCCCAAAAAGGCTCCGATCATGGCGAGCAGTTTCACATCTCCACCTCCCATTCCCTCCGTACCGGTAAAAAACTCATATGCCCAAGCCACCAATAGCAAAAAACCGCCGCCAAGAACAATTCCAAGTAAAGAACTCGCCGGAGATGGGATGATTGACAAAGGGTCCATTGGCCATTGAAGATTGACGATTGACGTGAGGAGACCCAAGCCTATACCCGGAAGGCTGATCACGTCCGGAACAATCCTTACATCCAAATCAATAAAGGCGATGACAACAAGGGCAGCGACAAAGATAAAGTTCACGAAAAAAGCGAAACTGAAGCCGAAATGGCGGAGCAAAATTACCACGAGAACTGCGGTTGCCAGCTCCACCACAAAATACCTCGGGGAGATCTTAGTACCGCAAAAGCGACACTGCCCCCGCAAATGGACATAGCTGATCAGCGGAATGTTATAGTAGAAGGGGATAGAGGTTTTGCAAGCAGGACAATGGGACGGAGGCGCAATGATCGACTCTCCTTTTGGCAAACGCACAATGCACACGTTGAGAAAACTTCCGACAATGGCTCCAAAACCAAATGCTAAGAAGGAGAGAGCGGTTGATGAGCCCTTCCTTTTAAACCAGTCGGTAAAGGCAGGAACACCCTCTAAAGCGGCGCTAACCCCTCCAGCAAAAAAGCCTGGCACGATCAGGGCTAATGTCGCGGCTAAGGCAGTCCCTAACCCTAATAAAGCCAGCACTGCTCCCAGAGTATCGTAGGGAGGACGTAGACGGGAGGATGCCCATAAGCCGTATCCCACACCTACGACGCCCAAAAAAACTGCGAAAGCCTCCATCATGACAGTTATTCGTTAATATAGAGAAAAAAGCTCAAGCCTTAAGCATCCCTGTTATCCAGAGGAAATAAGAAATCAAAAACAGGGTCCCCCATCCCAAGGCCCGCTTGCCATTAAATCCTTTTTCACCGCGGAATACCTGCATGGCAAAACCGATAGTGCTCCCCAGCCAACCAAAAAAACCGAGCTCAAGGACTATCGACCAAAAATAATCTGGCCGGTCCTTCTGGCCAAGAATGGAGAGATGCCTTTGCGTTAGCGCTTCGATCGAAAGTTGCTCCTTCCCCTGTGCCGAAGAGGTTTCCCATCGAGCCATTAGAGCAGCAATTTTTTGGTTACACTTCTCAATCCATTCTTTTCCAGGCGTGTAAAAGCTGCGCGCTGCATAGAAGCCGGAGCGCAATTCCTGGCAAGCCATAAGCGCCAGGACTTTATCATCCTTTCTTTCGGCCTCCATACCCACCTGCCACAACCCCTCAGCCGCCCCTGCTACGTAGAAGGCTCCGGGAAGATACCACTTTATAGAGCGGTGGTAATGTGTCACTGCGGTGGTCAATTCTCCCTTTGCCTTTGCTGCTTCTCCTATCCGGTAATCCCTGTATCCTTGGATTCCAACATAGGAAACGACAAGAAAGAGTAGGAAAAGAGAAATGAGAGGGATCTTGAGAGTCATCTTACCGCGCAACCATGCCCTCTTTGCCGGCAGTATAGCTTAGCTCGCAGGATGGGCAGATCCAATCACGGTCTTGTTTTGTCAATTTAATTCCGCATTGACAGATCCATCCCTTGAGCTGAGCCGGGTTCCCATAGACCAGAGCGTGATCAGGCACATCTTTCGTCACCACCGAGCCAGCTCCGATAAAGGCATAACAACCAATGGTGAGCCCACAGAGAATAGTGGAATTCGCACCGAGGGTCGCTCCTCTCCGGACCAAAGTCTTTCTAAATTCCTCCCTGCGCGGAATGAAGCTGCGCGGATTGATGACATTAGTAAAGACGACTGATGGACCGCAGAAAACCTCCGCTTCTAGTTCAACCCCGTCATAGAGAGAGACGTTATTCTGGATCTTAACTCGATCTCCAACCCTGACTGTTGAGGCGACAAAGACATTCTGCCCCAAGATGCATTCGGCACCGATCTTGGCCCCGGACATGACGTGGGAAAAATGCCAGATCTTGGTGCCATGGCCGATCTTGATTGGCTCTTCAACAATCGCTGTAGGATGAACAAAAGATTCCATTTATTCTCGGATAGTTACCGGAACACCATTGCGTTTGAGGGAGACTTGAGCCTTTTCCAAGACGCGCACAACCTGGATCCCGTGACGACCGTCGGTGAGAGGACGCTTACGGCTCTCTATGCAATCCAGAAAGTGGTAGCACTCAAGTCTCAGTGGTTCCTGCATCTCAACTTTTGGGATCCAGATATCTCCGGTGCGAATTCCCAAAGAATCTCCATAGGAAAGATAGGTTCCGGGTTCCAGAACCCCTTTGTCATAGATCCGAATCGGCTCGGTCGTAGAGATATCATTAAATACCGCCATTTTTTTACTCCCTACCACGGTTAGCTCCCTGCGCTTATGGGGGTCCAGCCAACTCACATGAATATGGACCATTACCTTGTTGGTAAAGCTCATATTTAGAAAGACCACATCTTCCACTTCGGGCTGAATATAGGCCTCGCCTCGGGCCCAAACCCGGGTGGGCTCGGAGTCTAAAAGATACAAAGCCATGGAGATATCATGAGGAGCAAAGCTGAGCAGAGCATTTTCGCTTTTTCTAATCTTGCCTAGATTGACCCGCCGAAAATAGAGGTAGAGAATATCTCCCAGCTCTCCTTGTTGGATCAACGCCTTGAGCAGTATCAGAGCCGGGTGATAGAGCATCAGATGACCCACCATCAAAATCCTTCCTCTTTTCTCCGCTTCAGCGGATAGCTCCTCCGCCTCGCCCACAGTGGAAGCGAGAGGTTTTTCGAGGAAAACATCTTTGTCTTTTTTGAGCGCCTCCAGCGCTATTTCGTAATGGGTAGAGGTGGGGGTAGCAATCACCACAGCCTGGATTTCAGGCCAATCCAGAACCCCTCTCCAATCTAAAGAGAAATAGAGTTGGGGGTAAGAGAACCTTAAGCGATCGAGGGCTTGGCGATCCTGATCACAAACCACCTTGAGCTGGCATTGAGGGAGGGTGGCGAAATTGCGCACCAAATTGGGCCCCCAATAACCGGCGCCGATAATGCCCAATGTAACCATGAGATATTGTTATCTTATCAGAATGAGCGCAAGAGCAAAAATAGCAATTTATTTTCCGCCTGCCGTAAACCTTTTGGCCTTGCTTAAGGCGGAGAAGATTTCTTTCTGGCCAACCCGTCTGCCTTCCACGCTGCTGCGGCGCAAGCCAACTCTGCAAAGGTAACCCAGAGTCTTGCGCCCA
>JBOHVJ010000475.1:0-7285 GCA_050735075.1 Binatia bacterium | reverse complement strand
CGTGGTGAGCCTGTCGAACCATGAACGGAATTGCGACACAGTCTCCAAAGGGAGAGGATCGCGCCCCTCACGTTCATGATCTCTTGGATTTAATCGACTGTATCCACTCGCCAAGCTCGCGTGCCGCGATTTCGCGTGCCCCTAGCCCGAAGGCTAAGGCCGCTGCCACGGCGATAGCTCCCGCCAATATGCCAAAAGCCAGATTGATGATCTCGTTTGCCAGGCCCATTTGCCGCAACGCCATGGCGCCAGCCAGGACCAGGATAGAGATCCGGGCGGTCATGGCTAGAAGGCCGGCTTGAGCCGCCCCGCTGGTTTGAACAGCTCTGGAAGCGAGATTCGCGAGATAGAGGCCGATGCCAAAGATAATCAGTCCCAAAATAACCTCACCAAGAAAGACTGTGAACTTGACTACTAGGTCAGCCAACAAGACGAACCCTAGCTCACGCACCGCCTCGATAGTCGCAAAGAGCATGATCCCTACTAGAACCAGGTATCCCACGACTTCGGAGGGAGTCCACTCTCCGGCAGCAGGCTCCCTGCCCAACCCTAGCCTGGCTAAGACAGCATTAAAGCCAGCACCAGCCAGTAGATTGGTAGTTAACCCGGCTACGACACGCCCCACCACATAGGCCACCGTCACAATTAAGGTAGCGGCAAAGAGGGTGGGAAGCACGCTCAAGATCGTGTTCAGCATATTGCTGGCTGGCCGGGTGATGGCTTCCAGCGCCAGAGCTTCAAGAGCGGCAATCAGCACTGGGATAAGGATCAAGACGTAGGCGGCTAGGCCCAGAATCCCCGAGAGGCGTTGCGTGCCCAAAACTGGAGCCAGTCCTACCCTCTCGCTCAACCGGTCAGCACCGACAGCCACCAGCAGGTTGGTAACTACACGCTGGACAATGCGACCGAGAAGCCAGCCAATCCCCAAGATCAGCCCAGCCGAAAAGATGTTAGGCAAGAAATCCAGGATCTTATTGATCATCCCTTGAACTGGCGCGAGGAGTCCTTGCAGAGCCAGGGCATTCAACACAGCCGGCAGAAAAAGTAAAAACACCAGCCAGTAAACGGTATCAGCAAGCGTTTTTGTTAGGGAAACAGGCCTCTCCCTTCCGACACCAACTTGGCTCGCGAGGCGCTCATCTAACCTAGCGCCGCTCAGCACCCGGGAGATAATCATTCTCAACACGCTGGCCACGAT
Organism: Binatia bacterium; assembly: GCA_050735075.1. GTDB lineage: Bacteria > Desulfobacterota > Binatia > UBA9968 > UBA9968 > JAHFAO01. The sequence goes on along the minus strand of JBOHVJ010000475.1, from coordinate 6,087 downwards.
CCAGGCGATCAGCAACAAGATCACGGCCCCGAGTAGCTGTGGCGCGAACTGAAATACCTGGGTCAAGAGTTGGTTGAGGGGTTCGGTAGGAAGCGTGAGACCCAGTGCCTGGAAGAAGGCGACCAGGACGAAAATCATGATCAGGTAAAACATCCCCCTGGCGATCCACTCCTCCACAGGGATCGCCTCCCCCGCGATCCAGCGAGCTAGTCGGTTATCCAGGTTCGTTCGTCGAAGCCCGCCACGCACTATGGCAGCGACAATCCGGGCAACCAACCATCCGACAATTAGGATGACCAAAGCCCCAATGAGGTGAGGAACGTAGCCGAAAACATTCTGGCCAATTTGATCAAAAGCAGCTTGCATGGTTCTCCCTCCTTTCGTCCGTTTCTATGAGTCTATCTTCGTCTGTGAACTTTTCCTCCCTGCCTTAGGAATAAAACGGCGTATACCTCTAAAGCGCGAGGGAAGTCAAGCCAGATAAGAGGATCACGAAGAAGACTATCAACAGCCTGCCAAGAGCCAACATTTAGGTCCAGAATTTTAACCTGCTGAATTTGTTAAGCCCAAAGGCGTCTAATAGAGCGAAGGCTGAAAGAAACGTTAGAAGGGAGGCCAGCTATGAAGAAAAAGATTTGGCTAGGGATATTGTTGGCAATGCTCGCAGTTCCTTTGTCGGGATGCCATCATTTGTATGAGGGACACAATAGGCGACAACCTCAGCCGCCTCAGGCATGTGCCAATTGGCATTATCATGACCGTGAGAATACCTGGCATTGCCATACTTGATTAAGCTCTTGACAGGCCACAACTGAGGCGTTTACCCAAACCCCCAACGGTCTTAGTTGTCCGTTTGTGGGTTTGAACAGGGCCAGCTTAATTGCCTGAGCTACTGATATCTTCTGCTATGTCCGGAAGGGTCTACGGCGCAGACGACTTCTAACAGCGTGGTATCTAAATTGTAGTCTCAGAGCTGTTTCTTATGATATGATGTGATAGATTTGTGCCAACGATAGAAAAGAGAATTGGAGGTAATAAGTTTATGCAAATAAGGAAAACATTGTTGCCGCTGCTGGCCGCTTTTCTCCTCCTCAGCTCTTGCGCCATATTACACCTAGATTCCGGCGCTCAATATGAATTTGACCAGGGGTTGGCACTGTTTAACCGCGGTCTATACGACCAAGCCATCACACGATTTCACAGAGCGACGGAGATCGATCCAAACTTTGGCCGGGCCTATCTTTACTTGGGTAGGTCTCACGTGAGCTTAAAGAGATGGCGTCAGGCCCTTCCTCCTCTGCGCACGGCCTATCGGTTATCGCCGGAAGATACCAAAAGAGAGGCCTTTGACTTCCTCATTGACGCCCTTTTCGCTGTGGCTCTTGACGATTTTAAGATAGGCAATTGGAGCTCTTCGGTTGGTCATTTCAGAGAGGTGCTTGAGTTGCAACCGACGTCTGGAAGAGGCAGAAGTGAGATGGCGAAGGCATTGATTGCCCAGGGTGGAGACTCGATGTCCAGAGGAAATGTATCGCAGGCTATTTCCGCTTATAGCGAGGCAGTCAAGTTATCGCCGAATAGTTTTGATGCCATTTTTGGGCTCGCCAAAGCATTTTTCAGAAACGGTGAGTTTCACAAAGCCCGGCAGGCGGCGCAAGATGCCATAAGAGTTGCGCCGGCAAATCGGGAAGCACAGTCTCTCTTTAAAGATTTACAAGGACGCTAACAGATTCTAGACCCGGGTCTCGTCTCATCCTGCAAGCTCATTGATTTCGAGAAAAGTCACCATCGCGGGGATTCTCCTTCTTATCTTAGTCGCTCTTCCCTACCTTTCCCTCTATCCCTTAGTTCGGACGCCTCAATTTCAAAGATGGATCCAAGCCGAATTGGGACAAAGAACGGGCTATGAGATCAAATTTGATGATCTCAGACTGGGTCCTCCATTCCGGATCATTACTTCCGCCCTCATAGTTTCGAGATCAGGACAAGTCCTATTCCAAGGCCACAGGGTAACTCTCAGCGTAACCCCGCTTGATATTTTTCTTAAGAGAGTTTACCGCCTCTCTCTGGAAAAGCCCGTTGTCAGGGTCAAGCTGAAAGATCTCTTTAGGCCCACAGAAAAGTCCTTTAACATCTCTATCCGCCTCCTGAATATTGAAGATGGGGAATTCGTCCTAGAAACAGGGGATGGAGAAAGTCTTCCGCTACGCTCCATTTACTTGAGGGCAGAGAACTTGAACCTGGGGAGAGAGACCGGTGTCGTGATGAAAGCTTATCTACCTTGGCTGGAAGGGGATGCCAGTCTTCACCTGCGAGGGCCATCTGACCTAAGGGAAGCTGAGATCCACATCCGTCAAAGCTCTCCCAGAGGCCTTACTGGGCTCTTCAGACAGGATGACAAAGCCGCAGGTGTTCTTAAAGCTCATCTCAATCTTAAGGAGGAAGGAGATAAGAGTTATAAACTGGCCGCCTCAGGCGACCTTCATGAGTTCAAGTTAGGAACCGAGAAGATAACCGGAAACTTCAAGTCACGCCTCGACCTTGATGCGGAACTGAAGGGAGTGGGTGTCTCTTTTCAGTTAAGTCTGCCGCAATTCCCCTCAAAGATTGGTCGGATGGATCTCTCAGTCCCGACAGGTCCCACCACGGTGACCCTAGCAGGGCGCTACTTGGTCCCAGAAAAGGTGTTGGCCATTCAGGGGATAAAGATGGTCGCCCCCTTTGGTTCTGCAGCGGGCAAAGGAGAGGTTGTTTTGGTTGGGAAGCCGGCAACCCGCAATATGACCCTCCAGGCTCATAGTATTCCCCTCAATCTATTAAAACCACTCCTTCCCAAGGCTGTAAGTAGTCTAGGCTTTAGCGGCACAGCGTCGGCGGACCTGCATTTATCAGGGCCTTTGAATTCTCTTGTGATTAAGGGTGTGGCGCAAAGCCAAGAGGCAAAAATTCAAGGGGAAAAGTTCAATTTCTCCCGTCTCTCTATCAAGGCACCATTTGAGTTTGCAAAATCCTCTCTTCATGCCAAGGGGATGCGCATCGAGGGGAAAGGATTGACCTTCGGTCGCAAGGGGGAAGTTCAGTTTGAGGCGGGGGAGATGAATCTTGATGGGGATATCGGAAAAAACCAGAACGAGCCCATGAAGGCGGAGGCCCAATTCCAAATCGTTCAGGGTCGTTTCTCTACACCGGACGGCTCGAAGGTCGGCGAGCAATTGGCCGCAAGGGGCAATGTTAGTTTCGCCAATGGCCTGCAAGATAACCGCATCCCTTTTAAAGGCAAGGTGGAAATAACGGGTCTCGAACTCCTTTGGGGTACGTTCTTCGGAGACTTTAAGGAGCAGAGGCCTGTCATTGAAGCGGAAGGTGATTACCTGGCAGATAGAGATGAGGTGAGGGTTGGACAGGCGAACATCATGCTTCGCTCCTTGGGTAATGTTGAGCTTAAGGGGGTCATCCAAGGGCTTGCGCAGCAGACTGGATTTAATCTTGATGTGTGGACGCAGGATTTCCGGCCTGCGGGGTTCTATGACTTCTTTATCCGCGACGCCTTTAAAAGAACCTATCCGATTTTGGGCAAGCTCAGAATCGCGGGGAAGAGTAGCTGGAATCTTCACCTCCAGGGGTCGCTCAGAGAGTTCTCCGCCGAAGGAAGCATGAAATTGCAGGAAGGTGAGATCCAAGAGCAATCCAACAAGTGGCGGATCGGCCCCATGGAAATGGCCCTGCCCTTTAAATTTCATTATCCTCGTGCTGTTCGAGAAGAAGCGAGCGAGAAGTCCCAAACTGGGAACCTGGTTGTTCAAGGAGCAACGCTCGGCTCAACAACGATTCCGCCGGTCAAGACCCTCTTCGCTCTCTGGAATAACTCGCTCAGATTTCTCCAACCCATTCACCTATCGCTCTATGGGGGCTCAATCGTAGTTAAGGATCTTGCGTGGAAGGACTTGGTGGGGCTACCCAAAGACCTTTCTTTTTCCGTCGATCTGAACGATGTTCCGCTGCACCAACTGACTGAGGCTTTGGGTTGGCATCGTTTCGGAGGAAACCTATCGGGATCTCTCCCGCAAGTTCAATGGCGAGAGAACTCCTTGCTTGGCAAGGGCGAGCTAAGGTTGGAACTATTCGGCGGTCGGGTCACTGTTAAAGGCATGGAGATTCAAGAGCCTTTTTCCTCGTTGCCATCGATCAAGATGAACTTGAGACTTGAAGAGATCGATCTCGAGCGGGCTTCAGAGACCTTTGAATTCGGTCGTATTTCAGGCATTCTGCAAGGTACCATTGACGATCTAGTAGTCACGCGAGGCCAGGCAGCCCAGTTCACTGCCAACCTGCATACTGTGGAAAAGGGGGGAGTAAGCCAATGGATCAGCGTGGATGCCTTAAATAATATCAGCGTTCTCAGTTCCGGTAGCGAGGCTGGGTTTCTCTATGGCGGCATTGCAGGATTTTTTGACTATTTCCGTTACAGCAAATTGGGCTTTAAGGCGGAGCTAAAAAACGATAAACTTATATTACGTGGTATCGAAAGCAAGGAAGGAAAAGAATATCTGGTGGTAGGGACGTTCTTGCCTCCCACAGTGAATATCATCAGTCATACTCAGGAAATCGGTTTTACCGAGTTAATGAGAAGACTTGAGCGGGTCCGTGAGCCCGGGAAGGATGAACGGCCTAAAGCAAAAACGGAGGGATCATGAGGAAAAAAGTTTGTCTCCTTCTGCTATTTCTCGCGAGCGCATGCGTGACCGTCAATATCTACTTCCCCGCGGCGGCGGTGCAGCGGGCGGCGGATAAGATCGTGGAAGAGACCTGGGGAGGACCGGGGGGGACGGGAGGCGCAAAGGAAGGCCCCAGGAGTGAAGGTTTCACGACCCATAGGACTTATGTTTCATTCGGTATGGTCAAGGAAGCGTTCGCTCAGGATGCCGATATCAATGTCTCGAATCCCGCCATTCGTTCGCTCAAGGATTCCATAAAGATGCGCAGCGATTCGATCAAACCCTTCATGGACAAGGGTAATGTCGGACTATCCAGAGACGGCCTCTTGGTGGTTCGAACAACCGAAGGGATTAACCTGAGAGAGCGGGCCGAGGTGAACCAGTTGGTGGAGGCGGAAAATCGTGACCGGGAGGCGCTCTATGCGGAAATCGCCAAGGCAAATAACTTTCCTAGGGACAAGATTGCCGATATCAAACGGATCTTCGCCAAGAGCTGGAGCGACCAAGCCAGGGCTGGCTGGTGGATTCAGGACTCCCAAGGGAACTGGAAAAGAAAATGAAAAATAGAGAATCTAGGAGGGTTACGATGCTACAGTTGAAAGGGTTTCATTTCCTGCCAGTCCTTCTTATCTTAGCGGTCTTATTAACTGCTGGTGGATGTGAGAAACAGGAGGCAAGGGAATTCAAGACAACAGCGGCCGCCACAGAGCAAACCCAGCCCTATGTCACCACAAGCGATGTCAATGTCCGGAGTGGACCGGGAACGCAATATAAGATTATCACCGAGATAAAAAGAGGGACTAAGGTCAATGTCGCAGGCCGGGAAGGAGACTGGCTAAAGGTCGTCTCCAAGCAGGGGAATCCCCCTGGGTACATCCATGAAAGATATGCCCGCCCGGGCGGAGAACCAACCAAGCAGGCAGTCTCTGCTCCCGCGCAGGGGTCCTACGTTACGACAGCCGAGGTTAACGTGAGGAGAGGGCCCGGGTTGCAGTACGAGATCGTTGCGCAGATTCCGAGAGATACCAAGGTCCAAGTCGTCGACGCAGAGGGCGATTGGTTGAAGGTCCAATCAAAGCACGGGAATCCCCCGGGCTACATCGAGAAAAGATACGCCAAGCGGCGCTAAAAACCAATGAAGCACCGAGTTTTGTTCTAATGTTTTCTCGAAGTTCCATTAGGAGGACGTTCGTTCACCCAACTGATTCCCACTGCGTCCGAATTGTTCCTTCTCCCCTTGGAGACTGTGTCGCAATTAGCCGTCCGCCCTTCGAGAGCCTCAGGACGAACGGCTAAGTCTTTGAATTTCGGAGTGTCACCATCCGTTCGTGGTGAGCCTGTCGAACCATGAACGGAATTACGACACAGTCTC
>JBOHVJ010000474.1:0-42640 GCA_050735075.1 Binatia bacterium | reverse complement strand
ATTATATAAAATATATATATAAATCTTTGATTTAATATTATTTTAATAATTAGTTTAATTCCCACCCGTGTACGCAAAGGAGATTACAATATAACATTCACATTCTTTTGTTTCCTGCGTAATACATTCACGCCATTCGGCGTTATTGCGTATTGCTATTTAAGCGCTTAGCCGACTATTGCTATTGAGTTTTAAAAAGGCTCGCGGCATGTGCAATAAGACGGAGCCTATGGCGGAAGCGCTAAATCAATTGTGCGGCATTGCTGTGGCGTGAATCAGCGTACCACAGCGAGGCACCGGCGGCAACATCACCAAGCCAAATCACCATAAAACGGACACATAGTTACCCAATCGTTATAATATTGGGGTATTATGTCCTATTGTGTCCGAATCACCTTCCTAGGATGGTTTAAGCGTCAACTATCAATTGGGAAAGGTGAATGGTACATTGGGATTACAATACAACATTCATAATGGTAGTTGATGTATAAACTAGCGAATAGAAACAATGACATAGAGTGACAATCATAGGGAATGCAATAGTGTATTGTAGTATCGTGCACAGTGCGCTCTACGTTACTGAGGGAGGTTGAAACGAAGCTGCCCCCTACTGACTAGTAACATTGCCCGATATGCCCGTTTTAAATACTTTGCCCTGGAATTATGTCCAGTTTTGTCCTAGATTTTTATGCGAAGTATTATTGATTTTGGGGGGCATTAGGGTGCCCCCTTGATCACCAAACAAATCGCTGACCTGCGGAAACGGGGGGCACAGATCCTGCCCCCTAGCTGCCCCCTACGGTACCGTAGGTTTCGCATTTCGGACATTCACTGTTGATTTCTTAAGAAATACACTTTCACGAGCACCATTTTACCTTTGTTATTGCATTGACGGCTCACTACTGTCCGTGATCGTGAATGTAGTTTCACGGATGTTTTTAATTGCTCGGGTCTGGGGAGGCCCGCGGCGGCAGTGAAAAGGTTTTGTTGAAGATTTGAAATTGTGGAGTGTCTAATGTGGATAGTGGCAGTGTCTAATGTGGATAGTGGGATAGAGAATGTGATGGGACGCAATTGCCCCAAACAGGGGCATTACTGACCATCTGTTATCCTGGCACAATGAGTAAGGAATTGAATCGGTATCGTGTGCTCCGTGACCTGGCCGATGACCGTGCTGTGAGTGACATAGCCGAGGAGTACGAAGTCTCTGTCAACAAGGTCCTTAAGTTTTCTGAGGACAATAAGGAGGTCATTGACGAGTTTCGTGCGGATATAGAAAGGTGGAAGCGACCACTGGAGTTGTGGGTTACTGATAAGGATCACCGGATGGAGGAGTATCAGAAAGACATCAACCGTATGGAGGAGTTGATGCAGTATCAGGGATGGGATCGCGGTCTGCAAGCAGAGAAAGGTAAACTAATGCGGTTCGTGGCGGATGAGCAAGGCCACCTCCCTACTCGGGCCAGTGGAAACAAGCAGGAAGGCTCGACACTCAACTACTCGTTTGAGGATGTAGATCTAGGAGACCTTACATGAAAAACTACAACGATATTTTTTCTATACCCCCTAGGGGTACCGGGTATCGGCTAGAGAGGAGCGCCAGCATGAACAAAAGGTTTGCATGGACGATTATCTTTTTGTTATTTACGCTAATCCCGATTGGTATGGAGATTACGGCTGCTACAGACGACGACCCAGGTACAGTGACCTGGACAGAGCTTATTGTTTCCAATCTAAGTCTGGAAGTCATTCTGGCGCTGACTGGCGCAGGACTAGGCGCGCTGGTGCTGTGGCTTCCAATTCATTTCTACCGAGCCAAGAAGAAGCAAGAGAAGGAACGTGAAAGGTTGACTAAACAATGGAATAAGAGGGCGATTCCCCCGGGATACAGAATTATCGTGATTCCCCCAGAAGCAAGGAAGGAAGAGTATCTTGCCGAACATCCGATGAAGACTCCGGAGAACACTGATGGCGAGGACTAGGGAGCGGCTAAAACTCCGTCATCATTTCAGGCCACGCGGTGGATGCGCTCAACTGTTCAAGCGCAGGGATGACGAGGTTTTGTTGTCCGGTCCCGCCGGGACGGGCAAGAGCCGGGCTTGCCTGGAGAAGCTACATGTGGTGGCCGTGTTGAATCCGGGCATGCGGGGGCTTATCACACGTAAAACTCAGTCCTCCCTTGCGAGCACGGCTCTTGACACATGGCGGAAGTTCGTAGTGAAGGAAGCCATGGCTAACGGGGATGTGGAGTACTACGGTGGATCAGCGCAGTATCCTCCACACTACCGGTACAAGAACGGTTCCGAGATTTTGATCGGTGGACTGGACAAACCAATCAAGATCATGTCCTCCGAGTACGACATGATTTACATTCAAGAAGCTACGGAACTCCGTAAAAATGACTGGGAGTTGGTCACCACCAGGCTCAGAAACGGGGTTGTGAGCTTCCAGCAACTGATAGGGGACTGTAACCCTGGTGCACCCACCCACTGGTTGAAGAAACGGGCAGACAAAGGCGATACGGTGTTACTGGAGACCCGCCACGAGGACAATCCTCGTTTGTTCGATGAGAACGGGGATGTGACGCAGTATGGAAAGGAATACCTGGAAAAGCTCGACAAACTCACCGGAGTTCGTTACCTGCGACTTCGTAAAGGACTGTGGGTCGCGGCTGAAGGCATGATCTATGAAGAGTTCGATCCGGCCCTGCATGTCATCGAGAAGGCGGATATCCCGGAAGACTGGACTCGTTACTGGTCTGTGGACTTCGGCTTCACAAACGCCTTTGTATGTCAGTGGTGGGCGGAAGATCCTGACGGCGCACTGATCATGTACCGAGAGATGTATAAATCTCAGACGCTGGTACGGGACCATGCTAAGGCAATGCTGGATCAGGTGGTTGAGTGCGTTACCTGTTGCGGTAACCGGCATGACGACCATATCTGCCACACCTGCTTTGAGTGCGTGACGAAGTGGACAGAGCCGCAGCCTCAGTCGATTATTTGTGACCATGACGCGGAAGGTCGTGCACAGTTAGAGAAATATCTGGGACTGAGCACGGTAGCAGCCATCAAAGAGGTCTCGAACGGAATTCAATGCGTTCAAGAGCGATTGAAAGTGCAAAAGGATGGTTACGCCAGGATCTACTTTATGGAAGATTCGCTGGTGGAACGTGATCCCGAACTGGATCGGAACCATAAGCCGCAGTCTCTTCTAGAAGAGATAATTGGGTACGTGTGGGCGCAGACCAAAGACGGCGACGCCAAAGAGGAACCACTGAAGGAAGATGACCACGCGATGGACGCCATGAGATATGTTGTTGCGGAGAAAGACCTAGGGGCTAGGCCACGAGTGAGGATGCTGGACTACTAGCCCCGCTCTCAACAAAGGAGACAGGACCAGATGCATAGAAGGCAGACGTTTTTTGGGACTTTGGCGCGTGCCGGAGTCGAGTACATGGTGAATCGTGAGAAGTCGGAGAACAACTGGAAGCGCGTCTTTTTCGAGGTTGCGGGTCTTACCGCCCTGAGTCTGGCAGCCGGAATGGTAACCTTGCCGCTGGGAATAGCAGCAGGTGGAATTTCCTGTTTTGTGCTGAGCCGAATGGTGTGAGTATATGAAGAGTTTTCTGGATCAGATATCAAATCTAAGACAGGGTGCGCCTGAGCAGGTCAGGAACAGACATCCTATCCATGAGAAATCATGGTTTGGCGCGATCATGGGTAACACCGGCAGGCGGGCTGAGCTTTCTTCCTACGGTGCTGTCAGTACGTTGTTCGCGATCGTCAGCCGAAATGCGGAGAGCTGCGCGGGAGTTGAGTGGGGGCTCTTCAAGAAGTCCAAAACGCGTAAAAAGGAGGAGCGTACGGAGATTTCTTCGCACGCGCTGCTGGACCTGTGGGAGAAACCCAATCCCTTCTTTGATGGTTTTGAGTTTCGTGAAACATTGTTTCAGCACATAGACCTGACTGGTGAAGCGTACATGCTGGTCGTGCGGAGTCAGATGGCTTCGGGGCTTCCCTTGGAGCTGTGGCCGATCCGCCCCGACCGTATGGAGCCAATCTCCCATGAGCGGAACTTCCTTTTAGGGTGGGTGTATAACGGCCCCAACGGGGAGCAGATTCCTCTTGAAGTTGAGGAAGTTATTCCTATTTACTGGACCGATCCGATGAACCCCGGGCATCGCGGGTTGGGACCTGTGCAGTCGTTGCTGACGGATATCGACAGCGCTCGATTCTCCGCTGAGTGGAACCGTAATTTCTTCATCAACGGAGCCCGCCCAGGTGGAATTGTTCAGGTTGACAAACGTCTCTCTGATGCTGAGTGGAAAGAGATGACAGGCCGGTGGCGGGATCAGCATCAGGGCGTTGGAAACGCACACCGTGTGGCGGTTATTGAGCAAGGGAAGTGGATCGAAACTAAATACACGATGCGGGACATGCAATTCGCGGAGTTGCGGGACGTCTCCAGGGAGGTAATCAGAGAAGCGTTCGGGTACCCGAAGATCATGCTTGGTACCGTCGATGACGTGAACAGGGCCAACGCCGAGGTAGGCGAGGAGATGTACGGTCGTTGGCTGCTTACGCCTCGTCTCCGTCGCCTGAAGAACGCTGTCAATAACAAACTTCTTCCGATGTTCAGTGAGACGACCAAGCTACGGGAGATGGATTTCGATGATCCGGTGCCGGAAAGCCGTGAGGCTAACGACCGGGAACGCGACTCAAAGAGTAAAGCTGCGTTGGCGTTGGTGACAGCAGGCTATGAACCTGATGACGTTGTAGCGGTGCTGGACCTTCCAGCTATGAAACACACAGGTAAAGTTTTCGCAGCACAGTTTGATGGGAGTCAAGATGGATTTGGACGAGATGAGGAAGACACTTTCCAATCTTCAGCACGCGAAGCGGGATTGGTATTCCATCAAAAATCAGGGGGAAACGGCCGCTGAAGTTTATATCTACGATGAGATTTCCTGGTTCGGGACTTCTGCGCAGAGGTTCATTGATCAAATTAAGGACCTGACGGCAACGCAGATTGACCTGCACATTAATTCCCCCGGTGGCAGTGTGTACGACGGAATTGCAATCATGAACGCGTTGCGGTTCCACAGTGCTCATGTCACTACCTACGTGGATGCTCTCGCTGCCAGTATTGCCTCAGTGATCGCGATGGCTGGTGACGAGATTGTCATGATGCCCGGCTCTCAGATGATGATCCACGAGGCGCACGGGTTTGCCCGGGGCGATGCCGCCCTAATGCGGGAAGCCGCTGAACTTATGGACAAGCAGAGCCAGAACATCGCATCTCTCTATGCTTCACAGAGGGGTGGTACCGCAGCATCCTGGCGGGACCTGATGAAGGCAGAAACCTGGTTTACTGCTGACGAAGCAGTTGATGCCGGGTTGGCCGACAGCGTTCACGACGGAGACGCGCCGGAAGACAAGCTTTCAGCGGCTCAGTGGGATTTGTCGGCGTTTAACTACGCGGGCCGTGAGCACGCCCCACCTCCGGCGGTACAGCTAATTAAGAATTCGGCTGAGGGCATTGAAAACGCGGTCGCTGGTCCGCACTCGACCAGTGTTGTGGAGGGCGCGTGGTCGCGCTCGGCTCAAGAGGGCAAGTTGCCGACTCCGGTGCCGCTCGCCAAGGCGAAGCGGTTTTACACGTCCTGGGATGAGGAGTCGGTGGCGGACGGCGCTATCCCGAAGTCAGCCGGACATCTTCCTCACCATCAGGTCAGTTCTGATGGGAATCCGGGGGCTGCTATTCGTGCGGGGGTTGTGGCTGCGAAGGCCAGAGCCAATCAGGTGAAGGGAGGAGAGTCTGAGAAAGCGGCCGTGTTGCATCATCTCAGAGGGCATGTGCCGGACTCAGATCACTCTGAGACAGAAGACGCGCTGCTTGCCGAGTTCGGTTACGTGAATAAGATCGATCCAGCCGGCAATGCCAGCAACAATACTGAGGGGGATGAAGACGATAACGATTTCTCGCTGGATGCCACCGCAATGCGGGATGCTATAGTCGCGGCAGAAAAGACTACGTTTGAAATGGACGCGGAAACGTTTCATGCCGTTATGAAAGATGTGGCTAACGACGCTCCCGCTCCACCGCAGCCAAAAACTGAGACAAAGGAAAAAGACGACGAGGACATGGACATTGATCTCACCGGGCTCAAAAACATCATCAGGAAGGTGGCAAAGAAGTGACAACTAAGGACAAGACCGCCAATGCGGATGACGTCGATCGGATTACCGTTCCGACCGACGGAGCTTCCCTGGAAGAAATGCTCACCGATCAGAAGAAGATGAAGGCTGTCTTCGCGGACAAGAACGCGCTCTCTCAGTTCATCTCCAACTATGCCAGGAACGTCCTGGACAAGGACATGGAGATCGCGACGCAGGTGCGGGATGAGACGCAGAAGGTGCTGGCTAGTTGGCTGAAGGAGAACGAGGCTGACAACCTGCGCAAGCTGAACCTCAGCCACAGCAGTCCGCTCATCAAGCAGACCGACCCGAACGACGTTTACAACCCGCAGGCGATGGGCGCCAAACTGGATAACGAATTCACCAATGCCGGCGAGTTTTTTCAAACTATCTGGCACCAGGCAGACCAGGATGCGCCAACGCGAGCCAAACTCAGCCGGGTTCGGAACGCGTTCTCCAGCACCGTGCCCAGCGAGGGTGGGTTCCTCATTCCCGAGCGACTTCGTGCGGAACTGCTTCGGGTCGCTATCGAGAACTCCATTGTTCGGTCCCGTGCTCGGGTCATCCCAATGGAGACGCTGCGAGTTCCGTTCCCTGCCATCGACTCCACCAGCAATGTTTCTTCCGTGTTCGGTGGCATCACTGCCTACTGGACGGAGGAAGCAGCGGCGCTCACAGCGACGCAGGCAAGGTTCAAGCGCGTCGTGCTTGAGGCAAAGAAGCTAACAGCGTACACGGTGGCCCCAAACGAGCTTCTGGCCGATTCGCTGCTCAGCTTTACCGCATTTATCAACGATGTATTTCCTCAGGCTCTCGCATTCTACGAGGATGATGCTTTCTTCAACGGCTCGGGAGTTGGGGAGCCGAGCGGCTTCCTCAAGGCTGGTGCCGCGATCGAGGTGGCGAAGGAGACCAGCCAGGCGGCCGACACAATTCTGTGGGAGAACATTGTCAAGATGTTCGCTCGGATGCTTCCTCAGAGCCTTAACCGGGCTGTGTGGGTCGCGAGTGTTGACACCTTCCCGCAGCTTGCGACCATGGCGCTTAGTGTGGGTACCGGTGGCTCCGCTGTGTGGTTGAACAACGGTGTTGAAGGACCTCCGGTCACCATTCTCGGACGTCCTGTGATTTTCACTGAGAAGGCCCCGAAGGTAGGCGACGCGGGTGACATCAACTTTGTCGACCTGTCGTACTACCTGATCGGCGACCGCCAGGTGATGAGCGCTCGTTCGAGCGAACATTTCAAGTTCGACACTGACGAGACGGCTTTCAGGATCATCGAGCGGGTGGACGGTCTCCCGTGGCTTCAGAGCGCTATCACCCCCAAGAACAACGGTGACACGCTCAGCCCGTTCGTGAAGATTGCCGCTAGGGCGTGATGAACGATGGCGTACACAAGTTCTACCGTTACTGTGGGGACCACTGACACATCCGTCTACACCTTCACAACGGGGGATAAGGAAGTGTGGATTACCGTTCCCCATAATCAGGTGGTGTACGTCGGAGGTTCGGGCGTAACTGTGGCAGCGGGAACCCCTATTCGGGGACAGGTTAAGATGAACACTAGTTCTGACCTGAGCACCGGAGCAAATATCAATGCTATTGCTGATAAGAGCACTCCGGTAAAGCTGTTAGTTAGAACATAACGCTCTAGGCTGAGGGGGAGGAAGGATCAGCAAAAGGCTGTGAAATCTCCCCCGGTAAGCTCAACCAGATCGGCATTAAAACCCCGATCGGAGAGGTAAAGAAAATGGAAGCCCTTGGGCGACTTTTGGATGTTTCAATCGGAGCAGCCCCTAAGGATTTGAACGCTGCAACAACGGGGAAGCGGGTCAAGCTCCAGGGTGCTACTGGTGTGACAATCCTGTTCGTGAAGGACGCGGGCACTGCGGGTGAAGACCCTGTGCTCACGCTGAAGGAGCATAACGCTGACACCGGTGGTACCTCGCAGAACCTCGCTGTGATCGCCAAGCACTACCAGAAGCAGGAAGCTACGCTGGATGGGGATGAGAAGTGGTCTAAGGTCACGCAGACTAAGGCTGCCACTCTGACCCTCAATGCTACTTCCGCTGAGGAAGAAGGGATTTACGCGGTCTACGTTGGCGCTGATCAGCTCAGTGATGGGTTTGCGTATGTTTCTCTGGATGTGGCGGCCACGACCACAGCGGGACAGTTGGGCGTTGTGGTTTACATTCTGCATGATTTGACTGTGCAGCGCGCTCCCGAAAACATGGCTGCTCCGCTGAGGGCATAGGGAGGATTGACATGGCTACCGGGAAACTTAAGGGAAAGACTAATGGGGACGGTTCGCTTGAGTTTATGAATAACTCAGGAACATCCGTCCTTAAGATTCAGACAACGCAGGGGGCTACCAGCGCTAACCTCACAGACAATACGGGAGGTACCGCCAGTGACACTCTTGCTGATGTTCCTGCTGCATACACGGAGGCGACTCTAGCGAACCAACTTGCCAGTCTCGCTGCGAAGATCAATAACATTCAGACTGTTCTCCGCAACGCAAAGATGATTCCGTAATTTAAAGAGAAGGGGTGCCGGGGGCTACTAATAACTAGTTTCCGGCATTCTTCATAGGAGTAAGCATGAGTGCGGTTTGTGACCATTGCGGTTCTGGTGTGTGTTTGCAAATGTCCAAGCAGGAATGCAGGCACACGGGCAAACTCCGGATCACAGAGCCGATACCGGCGACACAGCAGAAGATGGAAGTAGATAATAAGAGGGAGCGACGTAATAATGGCAAAAATCACAAAGCACGGCGGCGCTAGCAATCGTCACGAACAGGAGCAGAAGACATGGCCTACGGAGACCTCCTCAGCATCCTCGGAGAAGCCGCAAGAAACCGCAGAGATGCCCTCAGTAAACCTCCCGTCGCCTGCCCGAACGACGGAGAGCCCCTCCGAAAAGGACCAGGAGGCGTCCTCTATTGCTCGTTCGACGGGTGGCAGTACCCGCGAGACGGAATCACCGCGATTCGGTAGCAAGAAGCGGAAGCAGCTATGATGAAGCTGAATTGGATCTGTAACGACTGCACTGCGGCTTATTCAGTGGACGCTCCTCGATGCCCTCAATGCAGTTCTACGAATTACAGTAATGAGGGAACGGCTAAGCCGGAGTCTGGTGGCAAGAAAGATAATAGGAAGGCTTAGTCCTGGCTAGTTCGAAGCCGTAAATAGAGAGATGGCAGGAAACGATGACGCAAATCTGGTACGCCACAAGGGAAGACGTGAAAGAGGTGCTGGATTTCAAAGAGACGGCGCGTAACAATCGCCGGATTGATCGCGCCATCTCGACCGCCGCTCGGTCTCTTGAGCGGCAGATGCACCGTCGTTTTTACCCAGAAGACGACACGCGTTTCATGGACTGGCCTAATGATCAGTTTGCTCCGTCAGGTGTCCTCTATCTGGGAGAGAACCGTGAATTGATTAGCCTTATCATTCTAAAGTCGGGAACGACCGTAATTCCGTCAACGGATTACTACTTGGAGCCGGACGAGGATGGCCCGCCTTTCACACGTCTCAGGCTCCGATCTGACAAATCCTCCAGCTTCGGTCAGGGATCTACCCACCAGCGGGATGTCACCATGACCGGCCTATTCGGTTATCAAAACGATGAGGAAGCGGCAGGCACCATCAATGAGGCGCTGGACGCTGTTGAAACCGAAGTCGACGTGACCGACAGCTCTGAGATTGGCGTAGGCAGCCTTATCAAAGTTGACAGTGAAAGAATGAACGTAATCGGTAAAACGTATATTGCATCTGGTGACACCGTGCAGACTGATGCATTAATCGCCAAAGCGGACAATACGACGGTAAAAGTTACTAATGGTTCTACTTTCTTTGTGGATGAAATAATCCTTATCGATGCCGAAAAAATGAAGATAGTTGAGATATCAACTAACAGTCTGATTGTGAAAAGAGCATGGGATGGAACAGTGCTGGCGTCGCACACAGTGTCAACCGCTGTTAATGTTCCCCGCCGGCTGGTGGTTGAGCGCGAAGTACTGGGTAGTACGGCTGCCACGCACACTACTGCAACACCGATACAGCGGTTTCTATTCCCGCCACTGGTTGTCGAATACTGTACTGCTTTGGCTCTCACAACCGTACTACAGGGACAGTCCGGGTACGCTCGTATTTCGGGTTTAAGAAATTACAACCTGCGTAACGTGTCTCAGAGAGATGCCATCGGGCGCGGTGTGGCGGACATTATGGAGGAGTGTTACGTCGCTCACGGGCGCAAATCCCGGAAGGATGCTATCTGATGGCTAGGGTGACGTTCAGGGGGCCTATCTTCGACGGTAGGTCTGAAATCGCTGCAAAAAGAATGGAACGAGCGATTGAAGATGAGGTCTCGGATGAGGGTTTGAGTTTGGTAAAAACTATCCTCCGCGCCAATATTCGTGGTATCGGGCCACATCTTTACTATCCTGGCTATTACATGTCCCGCCAGCAGAAGACCAGGGTGGTCACAAAGACCGTGATTCATGATAGCAAGGTCTTGTATGGGCGTTGGCTTGAAGGTGTGAACGAGAATAATCGTACGAGTAGCTTCAAGGGATATCACGCCTACAAGAAAGCCACGTTTCAGCTTGAGTTGCGGTCTAAGGGCATTGCCAACCGCACCGCGATCAGGTTCGTTCGGAGGATGCAGTGAGCGTTGACGTTCTTAAACTCTTCGAGACGGTCAGGTCCCATGTCATGGCTTCGGGCTATGTGGAGGAAGCCAGGATGCATGAGCCGGACAACGCACCGGGAGATGGCATTTCCGCTGCTTTGTGGCTTGACAGCATCCGTCCTGTTCCACCGCATTCAGGGCTGGCGGCCACAAGCGCTCTCTTTCTTTTCAATTTACGATTTTACGAAAGTGGAATGACAGAACCAAAGGATGAAATCGATCCTGAAGTTGCCCAGGCTGTATTCGCAGTGATGGGGGCTTTCACTGGTGACTTCACATTGGACGGTTCAGTTGCCTATGTGGATTTGTTGGGACATGTCAGTCAGGGTTTAAAGTCGGAGTCTGGATATGTGAACTCATCGGAATTGATCTTCCGAGTTATGACCGTCGACATTCCAATTGTCATTAACGACGCATGGGTGCAGGCAGAATGAATAGCCTAGAGCAAGCAGCAGTATTTGTGGGAATTGTTGTCAACATTTTCATGTTGATAGCATTTTCTGTGGGTGGGTATTTGGCTGTAAAAAAGTGGGTTGTAGAGGTGGCTAGACAGGTTAGGCCATCCAACGGCAAGACAATGGCGACTATGACGGAGGAGATTCATTCATCACTTACCGATACAGTTAACGATAATACTACCAGAATTGGCGTGCTGGAATTCAAGACCGATGGCCTTAAGGTGTGGAGAGATGAACATGTCAGGAGGCATCCCTGATGGCTAAGCAGACTGGGATGGGGGACAACTTCTATGTGGATGGAGTTGACCTGTCAGGAGATATCAACAGCTTTAGCCGGATCGGCGGTGGAATCAATACACAGGATGTCACGGGAATCAACAAAGAAGCTATAGAACGGCTAGGGCTTCTGCGTGACGGTGGCATGGCGTTTGTTGCATACTTCAACGACGCCACAGGACAGGCACACCTCAACTTGCGTACGCTACCAACTACCGACCGAATCATGACCTACTGCCGGAGTACAACGCTGGGGAAGCCTGCTGCGAGCCTGAACGCCAAGCAGTTGAACTATGACGGTAACCGGAACAACGATGGGTCGCTGCTGTTCAACTCGGAGGGTCAGGCGAATACCTTCGGGCTGGAGTGGGGAGAACAGCTCACGGCCGGCAAGCGCACTGATTCGGCGGCAACAAACGGTACAGGGGTGGATTTTAGTGCCTCCAGCCTGTTCGGTCTCCAGGCATACCTGCATGTGTTCGCATTTACTGGAACTTCCGCCACAATCAAATTGCAGGAGTCCAGCGACGACGCGGCTGTTGACCCGTACGCCGATGTAACTGGCGGCGGTTTCACCACTGTGACCGCATCCACCAAGGAGAGGATTGAAACGTCTAGAACCTTGACTGTGGAACGTTGGCTCCGAGTGGTGACAACTGGAACTTTCTCTAACTTGGTGTTCGCTGTAATGGTGGTTAAGAATACGACTTCGGTGGTGTTCTAGATGCGACCAGTAAACAGAATTCAGCCAGAGTTAGATATCCGCCACATGAAGACGTACAGCGTGGCAGCCCCGAAGAGCACACACTGGCGGCGGGTCAATTGTCGGGAATATGGATGTCCTGCGTACCAGAATGGATGGAAGACCACAGTGGACGAGTCTATGGAGCAAGGTAAGGCGCAGGCATATTACATCCGTAACCAGTCTGATAGAAAATACAAGGAACACCGTCATGCTAGTATGACGGAGTTTCTATTTGAGCCGGGACAAGACTGCTTCAGGAGGACAGAACACAGGGTTAGGGTGGATCGGCCGGAGTTGTACGTGGTAAGAGACGGAGACTGGCGGGGCAATCCAACAGGAAACGTCAGACAACATAAAAGCCCCGAAGACTGGATTGACGACTTCAAGAATAATCAGGATCAAGTAAAGACTCAGTACGAGAGGGGATGAACGTAAATGGCGAAAGAGACTGGGATGGGGTGGACCACGCTTTCGGTTGATGATTCAGCCGGAGCTGTTCAGGCTATCAAGAATGATGTGACTAACTTTCAGTTTGCTACACCGCGTGGAGTTCAGGATGTGACTGGCGTTGATAAGTCAGCTATGGAGCGGCTGCTGCTTCTGGCGGACTTCAGCATCACACTGAACGGCGTGTTCAATGATGCTGTGGGCGCTAGCCACGTGGTTTTCAAGACGGTACCGAGCACATCTGTAGCGCGCACTACAACGCTTGTTGTGTCTGGGCAGACCCTGGCGAATGAAGTGCTTTACACCGACTATTCGCTGACGCGAAACCAGGATGGATCACTTACGTGGTCCGCCCCTGGTGTACTTTCGGACGGCACTGTGCCGACGTGGAGTTAGGCTAACAACAAAGGAGAGACGGAAAAATGGGCTACGTTCGTAAAGCTCCTGTTGTGAAATTGATTTTCAGTGGTGAGGAGTACGAGGGACTGGAAATCCGTATGAAATCAATGCCTCTGGGAGACTTTCTGGACTTAGATTCGCAGGTCCGGGATACCGGCGACGACAATTCAGAAGCGTTTGAGAACGTGATCAAACGAGTGGCTTCCAAGCTGATTAGTTGGAATCTGGTACAGGAGGACCAAACCCCGATACCCGCCACGTTTGAAGGTCTTTTAGAACAGGATTTGGTGTTTGTTCGCGACATTCTGGATGCGTACAGGGTATCGCTGTTTGGAGTTGATACCCCTTTGCCGAGCAGCTCCGACTCTGGAAGGCAGTTGGAGGAGGAGTTGATTCCGATGGAAACGTTGTCGAAAAGCCTAGTGAGTTAGAGCATGTTGAGTGGGTTCTTGGATTATGTGAAAGGTTCCACTGTCTGCCAAGTCAACTCATGGATGAAGATGCAACATTAATTCGTCTGGTGAAGATCCACGCATTGGGGTATAGAGAGGAGGAAAACCTAGATGGCGAATGAGGTCGAGATCCATGTTGTAGTCCACAGGCGGGGAAACCTGAATGATATAGCAAGGGACATTAAGCGGGATTACGCGCACCTAGGCCAGGATGCGGGGAGGCACTTCGGTGAGGAATTTACCACGCATGTGCGTAGAAAAATTCGGGGCGGGGGCAGGGGGTCAGGCAAATCCTTTGGTCGCAGTTTTGTAGAGGGATTTGGGGGAATGGTAGCGTCGGCAGCAAGAGTCGCTGCTGACTTTGGTAACGCTATGGCGCGTAGTTTGGCGCGCAATCCTGCTGTAGCCACTGCTGTGGGCCTCGCAGTTCTAGCTGGCGTAGTAGCCATTCTGCCTGTCATTGGTGGGGCTATTGCCGGAGCTGTAGCCTTCGGACTTGGTGCTGGTCTCGCCACAATTGGCATAATTTTTGCCGCCAAGAGTGAAGCGATTAAAAAAGAGTGGGGTAAAGTATTCAAAGAATTGGGCAAAGAGATGCGCACCATCTCTGAGCCTTTCGAGGATACGTTACAACGGGCTACTGGTTTCATTCGTCGCACTTTCAGAGCACTAAAGCCTGATCTTGAGGATACTTTCAAAGATCTAGGCCCTACCATGACGAAGTTTTTTGACATCATAGGTAAGTCACTTGAGCGATTCGCGCCAGCACTTCAGCCGCTTGGGGACGCTTTTAGGGCTATTGTGGATTCTCTGGGAGACCAGTTTCCTGGAATGATGGAGGACCTCGCTAACTCCATCACAGGAGTTGCAAACAGTATTAAGGACAACCCTGAGACTTTCGTGATGGTCCTCGGTTGGGTAAAGAACATGATCACATTCACCCTTGATCTGTCTGCTGGATTGAACAAGATTGCTGGATTTTTTGAGAAGATCCCGGGGTTTGGTGCTGCTATAAATGTGCTCCTCATATCTTTGGCAGCCGGATTCGCCCCTGTACTATTTCTTTTCGATGCAATATCACGTTTAGGGGAGACGGGACAAAGGAAGGTCCTTTTAGATCTCAAGGAGGGACTAGGTGAGGCTGCCCACGCTGCCAGGGAAGCAGCCCAAAGTGTTACGGCATTCATAGACACAATGAGGGCGGCAATTGATCCGCAATTTGCGTTTGCTAAGGCACAACGTGAAGTCACCGATGCGCAGAAGGCGTACAGCAAGGCTGTCAAGAAGCACGGTGCAAATTCACGAGAAGCTAAGGAAGCCTTGGAAGATCTTACCTTGGCTACCTTAGGTCTTAACGCCGCTTCACTAAAGGCTGGTACGGGTACGGGCAAGCTGACCTCCGCCCAGCGGGCCGCATTACGTGCTGCCGGCATGACCGAAAGTCAAATTAGGGCTTTGGAACGGCAGCTTGCACGGGCCGCAGCAGCGGCTGATCGTCTCCGGGTGAGACTAAGGCTGCTTGCTGCCAGAACTTACAGAGCGAAAGTTATAGTCCTCTATGAAGAGCGGGGTATCCGGGTTGCAGGTATCACGGGTAGGGGCGGTTTCTTCGCAGCCCAGGGCGGGAATATCGGTGGTATTGGTGCTTTCCAACATGGAGGTAACTCAGGTAGTGCTTTTGGTCTGGTAGGTGAGAGGGGACCAGAACTGGTGAGGCTACCGTTTGGTTCCACGGTGATTCCGGCCGGCACCACCAAAAACATGCTCTCTACCGGTGCCGGAGGTGGAGTAGCCAAGGTGCAGTTGGACTTCAGAGGGCTGCCGGCCTGGTTGCTTGATTACTTGAGAAATCAAATTCGTATTGATGGTGGAAATGTTCAGGTATCGCTAGGAAGCTAATGGTGCGGATTAGCGGTACCGAGAAAGGAGGTTGGGGTCGTGACATTCGATATCACTAGTGAAGTATTAATTGATGACATATGGATAGACAATACTTCAGATGTGTATTGGCGGGACGGAGTTGTTTTGTCCTCTCGCGGTGTAAGTAGTGAGTCTCAGCGTTTCCATATTGCCACAGAGACGGCGCAGTATACTGTAAACAACCGAAGTGGTAAATATACCCCACAGAATCCACGCGGGATTTGGCACAGAAAGCTGGCGGAGAATAGCCCTACCAGAGTGAGTGTAGTGCTGGGCGACAGTTATTTGTGGACTGAGAGACGCCCAGAGGGCAGCACCGTTGCACATGGCTCAGCGACAACTCCTGATGCTGTTGCGTTGGACATCACAGGGGACATTGACATCCGGTGCGAGGTAGATGTCTTAGCCTGGTCCTCGAATAGCGTGACTCTGGCTAATAAGTACGCAACTGCATCTAATCAGAGATCATGGCAGTTCCGTGTTGAATCAACAGGAAGTTTGGGTTTCGTCTGGTCCACAGATGGAACTTTCGCGGGTATCAGAAGTCGAATCTCTACCTCCCCGTGGAAATGGTGGTCTGCTAAGTGGGCTCGTGTGACTCTGGATGTGGACAATGGAGCGTCACAACATGTTGCCACCTTCTATACGTCAATGGACGGCGTGACCTGGGATCAGTTGGGTACACCGATAACCACCGCAGGTACAACCTCCATATTTTCATCTAGTTCACCATTGTGGGTGGGCGGAAGGGCCAATATTTCCGGGCATGATGCGGCCCAAGCACACTGGCATTCTTTTGAGCTAAGAAGTGGGATCGCGGGAACCGTAGTTGCCAATCCGGATTTCAATCAGGCAGTTGGTGCGACCAGTTTTAATGATGGCACAGGCAAACCATGGACTATCGACACAACGTTTGGTGCTAAAATTACTAAACGTAGATATCGTTTCTGTCATGAGATTGCCAGTTTTCAGATAAAACGTGATACGTCAGGGAATGACAGATATGCGGTAATTGAAACTGGTTCTATATTCCGTCGAATTAATAGTAATAATCTTCCATCGAAATCTGCTTACTACCGTGAACTCACATCCTCTGAGCGTCCCCTGCCGCTCGCTTACTGGCCTTGTGAGGATGATGAAGGGTCCACTACAATTGCTTCGGCCTTGGCGGGACACCCACCGATGACCATCAGTGGCACTCCCGACCTGGCATCTAATACTAATATTTTCGCTAGTGATTCATTACCCGTCATGAATAGTGCAGGGTTCCGGGGGACAGTACTTTCGTATACCCCCGCGACTAACAACAAAACTATTGTACGAATGCTGGTGAGAGTACCGGAGGCTTTTAGTACAACACGATCGCTCTGTCTTCTTGTAGCAACTGGTACGGCGGCAAAGTGGACAGTAGCAATGAATACGTCCGGATCAATAGAGTTACGCGCAGCAGACAGTGACGACACTAATATTTTATCTAGTGGATTTCCTGTGCTTAATCTTGTCGGAAAGAGCTTTGAACTAAAGATTGAGTTAACGCAGAACGGGGCGAACATTGACTGGCAGATAGGTCATCGGGAACTGAATGATGACGGCACATCGACTGCTGCCGAGGACACAGGAACATTGGCTGGCAGAACTATCGGTATCTTTCGTACTTTGTGGGTCGGCCATAATCGAGATCTCACTGCTGTAACATTTGGGCATATCTCGGTAGCCAACGATATCAGCGTTTATACGAATACGCAGAGAGCTCTTGAGGCCTGGTCCGGGGAGAGGTCAGGGGAACGTATCAAGCGTCTACTGGAGGAAGAAGGAATTCTCTTTGTAGGCATCGGGGATATGGCTGATACAGAACTGATAGGGCAGCAGCGAGCTAATACCCTGATTACGCTTCTTTCGGAGTCCATGGAAACTGACGGTGGGTTTCTCTACTCCACAAAATACGAGTGTGGAATAACCTACCGAAACCGAAAGAGTCTGTATAACACCGGAAGTGCACTAACGATTGACTACTTTCTGGGGGAGGTAGCGGATGAATTTGTTCCTAATCCGGACGACTTACTTGTTCATAACGATATTACTGTCAACCGGAAGAACGGATCGTCATACCGTTTGGCCAAAGAAAGCGGCCCATTGTCGGTGCAGGCTCCGCCCAACGGTAGAGGAACATATAATGAGCGAGTAGATTTGAGTTTGGAGCAAGACGACCAGTTACGTGACCAAACAGGATATCGATTGCATTTAGGAACCTTTGATGATATCCGTTACCCAAGAATCGCATATGATATTGCCAGGGAAGTCGATCTGAAGAACAACACCGCTGATGCTGTACTCATGTTAGACAGTGATCCCGGGCATCACATCATATTGAGTAACCTGCCTACCGACGTTACTTCTGATGCAGCACACCAGTTGCTTGCTGGCTACAATGAGCGGTTCGACCAGAAGTCATGGACTGTTACCATTAACGGACTGCCCGATGTCTACCACATCCTGACACTGGATGAGCCAAACAGTGATCGGGTGGCATCTGATGGAATGCAGATTGCAGCAATGCCGTTCATGGGTACCGCCAACACCACCGGCACTGTGACAACAATTAAAATTCCAGATGCTGAAGCTATTAATTTTGCAGTGAACGACCGAATTCAGTTATCAGATGATGACGGCCTGTTGAGGATCTCTGACGATGTACTCGCCCCAGTGTCAGAGTTTCAGATCACAGCAAAGAGCAGTCTGGCTGGAACTACCACATTGACCTTCAGTCCCGCCCTGGTCAGTGCCACAATAGTTGGCGATAAAATCTTCCGGGCTGATGAGACTAGTCTTTCTGTAATCCGGGGAATCTTCGAGGGCTTCGAGAAAGCAGCATACGATTTTGAGACAGAGGCAGCCGGCAATCTGCCATGGCGCCGCTCCCTTGTCACGCCTCATTCGGGTGTGTGGTGTTTGCGGTCTGGCGCTATCACGCACAGTCAGACCTCTGATTTTGAGGTGACAATTCCTAAAAAAATACAGCAAGTACGGTTTTGGTATCGAACAAGTTCGGAATCCACTTTTGACTTCTTCCGTTTCTTGATAAATGGAGTTCAACAATTTCAAGCTTCCGGTGAAACCGCATGGACCCAATCGGCGGTATACGCGGTAACTCCAGGGCAGGTGCTCACATTTCGATATATCAAAGATACATCCGTGTCCGCTGGAGAAGATGCAGTTTATATTGATGACCTGGAGTTTCGTGGAGATTACCCCCTTGCCTCGACTGCGGCGGGAACTTATTCTCCCGCCGTGGTCATTGAAATCGGGGGAGAGAAGATAAACTTGACAGCAGTAAGCGGGGTCGGGAGTACCCAAACGTTTACCGTCTCCCGCCGGCAGAACGGTTTCTCTAAGGCTTTGATGCCGGGAACTCCCGTCCGGCTATGGGACCGCCATTACTTGGGATTGTGAGGAATTATGGCTACTGATCCAGCACTGCCTTGGACCGCGTTTGAGGAAGTAACGGCAGATGAGCTGAATAAAAGGCGACCGATTTGGGTGGTCAAGAGCCTCAGCGAATCGGTAACCAGCAGCACTGCATTACAGAATGACGATGAACTATTTGTCACTCTCCCTGCTAGCAGTCGCTGGCATGTCAGACTGAGGGCAATGTTCGATACTAACGGCAGTGCTACCCCCGACATTAAAACTGATTGGACCATTCCGGCCGATGCCACACTAGTTTCGCTGAAGTGGGTACTTGGACCTGATAGCGGTAGCACAAGCCGGGATAATACTAACGTCAGGCAGGGCGTTTACAGCCACACCAGTGCCATAGCTTACGGTAGCGGAGAAGTAAGTGCCGATTTGTGGATTAACATAGAGGAGGAGTTTATTATTGACATTGTGACAGAAGGAGCAGTTCAGTTCCGCTGGGCACAGAACACATCTAACGCAACCGCAACCGAGATTCGCGCAGGCTCATTCATCAGGGCGGAAAGAATTAGTTGATATGACGTACGCACCAGGCAAGTTGCTAGAACTACGCGGATATCTCAAGCCGCTAACCTGGTTGAGTGACAACGCGCTCGGCATCACCTCCGACGGGTACGGCCACGGATATCACCGGGGCCGAGACTCAATCAGCTTCGCCAACGACTACTCCGTCACCGAGTCGGCCCGCGACCGGGACGGTCTAACGAACGCCGCCAGCGCAATCGACATTGGGCTGTTTGATCGGACTACCAGTGGTCAGCGCCGCACCCTGCGGAGTCTGTCGCTGTGGCTGGTCGAGCAGTGCAAGGCCGGCGCCACAGACACTCGCGATATTCGGGAAATCATCTACACCCCGGACGGTCAGGTCGTACGCCGCTGGGACAGGCTCGGGCGCCGCACGTCCGGCGACGACTCGCACCTGACTCACACGCACATTAGCTGGTTTCGGGATTCCGAATACCGGGACAAAATTGCGGTATTCCGCCGCTACTTTGAGGAGGAAGATATGGCCGGAATTGAGGACGTACTGCGTGAGGTTGCCGAGCTGCGGAGAATGTTGCAGCAGCATCACCTGCAAAACCAGGGTGACCACACCCGCGGCGGGTCGATGGCCGGCGTGGCGTACGGCGTAAAGCAAGTCCAAGCCGAGCTGAACCAGATTGAAAATAAGTTAGCGGAACACGAGACGGCCGAAGCTGCACGCGATACAGAACTGAAGAACTTGCTTGCCGCACACAGTGACGGCACTCTCAGTGCTGAAGAAGTGGTACGGCGGATCGGTGAATTGCTGTCCGCTTGACATTCAAGTTTTAGAGGAGTAGAAATGGCTAAGTACGCAAAGTTTATCGTGGCCCTGCTCACGGCT
The DNA here is from genome assembly GCA_050735075.1 of Binatia bacterium. Taxonomy (GTDB): domain Bacteria; phylum Desulfobacterota; class Binatia; order UBA9968; family UBA9968; genus JAHFAO01. The sequence continues at coordinate 22,211 of JBOHVJ010000474.1, read as the reverse complement.
GCTAGCGTGATGGCGTCTTCCGGGATGCTTCCGCCTGAATATTCCATGTGGGTCAACGCGGTGGTTGCAGCCGTAGGTGCTGGGCTGGTTTATCTGGTCCCGAACGTGAAGGATAAGGACAATGACGGAACATATGCTACCGGAGCAGACAGTTGAGCCATTGATCTTCAATCAACTTTGGAGGGAGTTTGTTGAAAAACGTAAGATGAGAAAGCAGACACAAAAAACAGCGAAAGCTAAGGCAGCTTCCACATAACAGGAAGCCCCTAGTGTCCGTGATGGATGCTGGGGGCTTTACTGTGACACATGTCACATTGACAAGTAGAATCAAACACGGGACAGTTCACGCGCCCACCGACTACCGAACAGAAAGGGCATTTCGATGGCTATCGGATTTATCCTGATTGTAGCAGAGGCATGGTTTCACACAATGATCTGTCGGAGGAAGATGAAGAATCAGGCATCCAGAGCGAGACACCGTTCCGACGTACGTGCATCATGGACGGTCTACATTAGGCGGTACTGGCACGGAGCGGTACAGACACATCGAGCCTGGGCAGACATGGGGATGTCGGTTTGGGATCTGGTTTCCGTTGATACTGCCAGAAAGTATGGAAGACAGGAGGCGGTGGCATGATGGTACAGGTTCTGTTTTGGTCAGTGTCGCTGAACTTTGTTTTTGCGGTTGTGATTGTGGCGTTAGGAAGTGGATACCGGAACGAGCACCGAGAGCGAATTTACAATTTACAGCTTGCTCGTGCGTTCGGTGGTATGGTCAAGCGACTGAAAGGCTGGAACACCAGCGAGTACGAAATGTGGAGGCGGGAGATCACAAGGCGGAATGTATGAAGTTCAGATTTCGGCATGGACCTTTGCACGGGCAAAGTTGGGCATTAGCACTATCAACAGTCGTGGAGCTAAAACAACAAAAGTCATTCACGATACGTGGACTGGTGTATATTTATGTGGAACCTGATATTCTTCTCTTTGCTGGTAAGCGTGGCCAAATTGATGCTGCGAGGATTAAGCGTGGTGACATGGAAGATCCGGCCGTCGGTTCCATACTTCGTAGAAGTAAAAAATACCGCTAGTACAAGTTCGTCATTCGGTTGTGGCTGTACGGTTGACCTGGCTGAGCGTTGCCCTGCCCACGTTCCGTTTGCACTGTGAATTACTGTCTGCTACCGTGGTAGCCCCTGAACACTTATAGAAGGTCAAACGTATGCAACCCCTCGAAATACCTCATTCCTGGCACACTCACCAGACAGGAGAAACCTGGCTGTGGTGCTCGAATCCGGAGTGCGCAGTGCCACCGGTAGGTGTGCATCGTCCCGCTATTGGTCAGCCCTACAGGTACGTGCCGGTACGTGAACAAAACGGCGTACAGCGAGCCAGCCATATGACCTGGCTGATCATCGGATTAATTATCTTATCCCCTTGCATCCTAGTAATTCTGTGCGCCAGTCTGGCCCCCATCGCGGGGCTCTTCAGTTAGGAGGGGCGGCGTTCGTGAGTGCATACCTGTTGATTATTCGCACAGAAGACAAGTTAAACGCTCAACGATTTGTTGCGCGAGTATCACACATGGATCGTGTATCGACGGTGGGTGTTTACCGCTGGACTGACTCTGACCCCGAGACCTGTCTAGGTAGTTGCAAGGGACGAAAGTCTATGGGAGGCTGGACCCGTCACCCCGAGCGTGGACACACTATGCACGAGTGCGGAGGACGGAATCCCCACTGGCGGAAATGGTTCGGGCGCTCATTGTTCAATTACCTGGGTAGGAACCTGCTAAAGAGCCCACCTAAGTTATTCCGAAACCCGAAGGGGTATTAGCAATGAAAAACGGACCTTATCGTGAGTCGGAAAAACATGAGCACAAGCCTACATGCCCGCTATGCGGTGCAGCCGGAGAAGTGGAATGGATTCAGGTAGGTGATTTCTTCGATGATGATCAGTGGCTTCCCGGAAGGGTGGACTGCTCAACTGAACGATGCCTCCACAATCCCAATAGGAGCGTAGAGTGAAAACAGTCACACTCTCCTTCGTGACTGATGAAAAATTGGCCGCCCGACTATCCGATGTGACAAGGGGTGCCTGTAATTGGGTTGAGGTTCATGGTTTCCAGTATCACGGAGGGAAACTATACCGAGGCGCACATGTTGAGTCGCTCATGCACCACTGGGTTCTCTTGGGAGAAAAATTCTACTTTTGTATTCTTACTGCTCCTGAAATGATGCATAATTTAGGTGAGGCAGAAACCACACGAGTAGCATTTATGGTACTTACTGACTGTTATCGTGCAGAATGGAACAAGGAACAAGAAGGGAAACAAAAATGAAACGACTTATCATTTGGGTTCTCACGCTGGCAGCTATCATTGGAACGTCTTTGCTCGGGGCTGAACCAGCGGAAGCAACGCAGGCGCATTATCGTTGGAAGTACGACAAGGTTTGTGTGGCTGACTATACCGGACCGTGGCCTGTGGACTCGGCGACATACCGATGGGACGCAGTTCCTGATTTGCAGCTAGTATGGCGGATCGGGGCATCTGCTTGTCCTTCTGGCTATCAGCGTATCTACGTGCACGAGGGTAACTACGGAAGAGCATCCTACTGTGCTGGAACCTACGTGGCATGGGGAGGCTGCGCGGAAGCCCATCTCTACGCATCAGATGGTACGTGGGAATGGCTGGGAGATGCCTACCGAATGTATAGCTGCAAGATTAGGATGAATAACTACTACTATTGGAATTGGGATGACAAGCGCTCATTAATTATGCATGAAATAGGGCACTGCTTAGGTCTTGACCACACCACATACTGGTCCAGTCTGATGAACACAAATCGGTGGTATTATTACAACTACCCCACCGCGTACGACAAGTCCGAAGTAGAAAAGAGATACCCGTGGTGAGCAGTCATGCTTGAAACTATGGAATATGCCTGGTGGCTTCACCCTTTCGCCCTTACGGGTTTTGGGTTAGGTTTTCTTCTGGTAGGCATTGGACTTGTGATGGTGGCATGGAAGCGATGAGGCGGTACAAGAATATGACAGTTGCCGAGCTACGAGAGAAACTCTCTCACCTAGGTCCCGAGACACAAGTCATTTTTTCTATTATTAATCGCAAAACGGGCATAGGTCTGGTGGCTGACCGTGTCAAACGGTATGATACCTCGTTGGGTTTGATCATTCTCGAAGGGGAGGCGAGAGACTGAAACTTTGATGTCAAGGTAAATGTGACGAACGCCACAGAGTGTTACCTAGAAAAAACCAAATCAGTGTGAGAGAGTGTGAGGAGGTAAATAAATCCCCTCACAAGAAAGAGGAATCAAACAATGGCAACAGCTTACCGTAAGCGGCCCTTCACCAGGAAGTCCCTCATGAAGAGCGAGAGCACTGAGGTAGCAGCGAGCACTCCGAAGCTACGGAAGTGTGTGGGCTGTGGCGAAATGTTCGAGCTTCCGAACCGCCGGGGGCGTCCCCCGGTGCGCTGCCCTGACTGCCGTGAGAGGTTCACGGCAGAGAAGGACACAGCGAAGACCACCACACAGCGTATCGCCACAAAGAGGGCTGCACCGAAGAAGGTCAGGGACCTGAAGCCGACTGTCGTCTCCGAGGAGATCAGCGACAACGCGCGAGTTAACTACGAGGAGTCCAAGAACGAAGTACGTGCGCTGAAGCAGACGCTAGCTAACTTCGGGTGGCACGTCGTACTGAAGAAGAGTGACGCTGAGCTGCGACTGAGCCTGACAGCATCCCGTGGTAACGAGGTACTGACCATGGTGTGGAAGGGAGGCAAGCTCACGCAGCATCTGGGAGGTGAGGTCACCCCAAAAGCATAGTGGACAAGGGCGGCTCCAAAAGACGAGGAGGAGTTGAGCAATACCGAATTCCTTTTGACGTGGGCTCGGCTAGCGATGAAGAAGTCTTCACGGCCCTATCGGACCGGAAGGTGACGTGGGAAAACTCAATCAGTGGACAAGCTGAGACCGACGTGGTGAGAGAGAATGGATTCCGATACCGAACAGACATCGCGCCCGATGGAGAGCGTGTCTTCAGTTTCCTAGGGCAAAACGGGTACCGTTCTTTCCGCCTTAGCAGTCTCCGGAGGGTCCACTGATGTCCTCCAACGAACAACAGCATCTCGGTATCGTGTTTACCCACTGCATCCGTGGAATTCGGGTCGACGAGGGGGGCAGATTTATCGCCAATTTGCTGCTGCGCTATCACTTCCACAAGACGAGTGGATTTGCCGTGATGCCGGGCAAATCACTAGGGCTTATGGATTTGTGGCTCACTGAAGAGTCATATCGCCGAGTCAAGCTGCAACTAGGCATTGTGGGTGAGTAGTGATCCATATTGAAAAGCGAGGCAACCGGATCGTGCTGTCAGGCGGTCCGGTTTCTGGTGTCCGGACTATTCCTGGATGCTATGAGAGCACGAGAGTCAACGGCTGGACCTTTCCTCTGACTCTAGAGACATGCCGCATTCTGCGCCAGAAACTAGGATCCAAATTACAAGCTGGCCCGGTGTTGAAGGAATGGATTCGCAGTGAAAAGCAACGCCGTACATCACTGCACAAACTCGCCGGCTCATCGGATGCTCCGCTACTCCGAGTGCCGACCCATGCGCCTGAACTAGCTGACGCGATGGCGTCCCGCCCTTACCAGCTTGTGGGGGCGAAGTTCATCGCGGACGCCAAGCGGGTTGTACTAACTGATGAACAGGGCCTCGGGAAGACCCTTGAGGTAATTGCTGGTGTCCTAGAAGCCGGCGTTTGGGGTCCGTACCTGGTCGTGTGCCCTAAAACCGCTGTGCACGCCGTGTGGCGGCGCGAGATTGAACGTTGGCTGCCTAATCACCGAGTCTTCACTGTGCCTGATGGGAACACAAAACGCAATTTTGAACTAGACGCGTTCACTCACACCCCGTCTCCTGAACGTGACTGGCTCATTGTGAATCCGGACGTGTGCCTGGCTCCGAAGTTCTGGGCATGCAGGAAATGTGAAACTGCCACACCGTACAAGCGGAACCTCATCACAATGAAATGTGGTCACGACAGAAAACAATATGGCAGACAGGTAGACGACCCAAAGCATCCGCAGCTTTTCGCGATTGAGTGGGGTGCTGTAATTATCGATGAGTGCCACGATTCGCTCGTACGGCGTAGTGGCAACCCGACACAGAGGCGGAACGGGCTGGAGCTTCTTGATGTGCGCGCAGATGGAATTAAGATCGCGGCATCGGGGACGCCGATGCGGGACCACCCCGAGAAGTTGTGGGGAGCCCTCAACTGGGCAGATCGGAAAAGATTCTCATCCTACTGGAACTTCGTGAAGTCATACTGGAACATCGGTGGTTACTCCGGTTGGGAAATCGGGGAGATGATGCCCGAGAGGGAGACAATACTATGGGACAGCCTGAAGCCGATTGTCCTGCGACGCACGAAAGCGGAAGTTGCCCGGGACCTGCCCCCGAAAACGTATGTTGGTACGCCTATATCTCCGGACGCAGTGACCAACGTTGTATTTTTACCTATGGACGGAAAGCAGGCCAGGGCGTATCGCCAGATGGAGTTAGACACAGCGGCGACACTGCGCCAGGGTAGGATAGAGGCACTAACTCCATTGGCAGAAATGATTCGTAAACGGCAGCTAGCTGCCAGCTATGGCTCATGGATTGACAAGCACCTTCGTCCTGAGTTGCCTAGCAACAAGTTTGAGTATCTGCTACAATTGTTGGAGCAACTTGGGTTCCCGAAGAACCCTACGACAAAGGTGCTCGTATTCAGTGCACAAAATCGGTTGCTCGGTATGGTCTCTCGTGAGTTGCAGAAAGTTTATAAACGGAAGATCACCACTGCTATCACGGGTAAGACTAGGACTGATCTTCGGGGCGACCGAATTCGTAGGTTCAATGAGGCGGATAATCCTTCTGTCATGCTGCTGAATATCAAGGCGGGTGGTTCCTCTATCACAATCGACTCAGCAGACCATTCCGTCTTCCTAGACCGATCTCCGGCCTACCGCGAACAGCAGGCGGAAGACCGAACACACCGAGTTAGCAATCCGCGAAAGGTGTTCTATCACTATCTGGTTTCAGAGGGCACGATTGATGTTGGGATGTCGCTTTTGAACCAAGAACAGGCGAAGCAGACCACTCGGTTACTGGATGGTAGAAGAATGGGTGAGTACGCTAGAGCAGCCCTAGACCTGTCCAAAGGTACTAAGCCCTGAGCCTGAACGGCTGAAGATCGGGCTTGACACTCGTGACTCGGCCTGTGTAAGGTTCTTTCACATCAGCCAATCGGCCCCTTTTCTTTTGTTAGGAGAAGTTAGTCTTGCCTAGTCCAACGGATTATCTCACCAAGAAGGCCACACCAATCCAGAACACCCTCGCTGAATACATCACGGAGGAAGTCGGGTACGAACCCGGCGGAGCGAAGAACAAAGCGGAAGCATTTCGCGAGGGAGTTCGTCTGGCTGTGGCTGTACGATTGCTCTTCCAGGACTCGGATTTCGCTGAAGAGAAGCGTCGGGAGCGCAAGGCTGCCGCCAAGACGGCTGCTGTCAAGGCTGCCAAGAAGGCAAACCCCCGTAAGAAGTCTCGGGATGTTGAGCCTGACGATGACGACGAAGATGAGGTACAGGACTCGGCCCCCCGGAAGCGTCGTCCCACTAAGAAGGCTGCAAAGCGTCGTCCCGAGCCCGAGCCGGAAGAGGAAGAGGAAGAGGAATTCGATTCTGAGGATGATGAGGACGACGAGTTCGATTCTGAAGACGACGACGACGATGAGGACGAATTCGAGGAAGAGGAAGAGGAAGAGGAAGAGAAGCCAGAGCCTAAGAAGCGTCCTGTAAAGAAGAAGCGTCGTTCCTCCACCGAAGATGATGACGAGCCGTGGTAGGCTAGCTCGATAGCTCGGTGGTCTAGCACTAGGTAAGAGATGCGCAACCGAACACGGTCGAGTGCAACTGAACGCATCCGCCACCCCCACCCCACCTTGGAGCCTGAATTGAAACCCCTCATCGTTAGAAATTCTAGCCGTACCAAATTCAAGCGCTGCCCGCGTGCCTACTGGTGGGCTTATGAAGATGGACTTGCGCCACGCCGGGCCAGTGATCCACTGGTGTTTGGGACATGGGTACATGAGGCTCTGGCTGCCTGGTACTGCGGACCAGGGAAAAAACGTGGACCGCACCCTGCTGACATCTTCTCCCAGATCTCGGACAGTGACCTTCGTAGTGTGAAGATCGAGTCCGAAGAGAAGGAAGATAAGTATCATTCCATGCAGGACCTGGGTGTCACTCTACTTGAAGAGTACGTTAATTTCTATGGTCGCGACGAGAATATGCTGATTCTCAAGCCCGAGAAAACCATCAGCTTCCGAATTCCCATTCCCGGAAGCAAAGTACGAGTCCAGCAAGTCGGCACAGTGGACGGCGTTTACCGAGACGGAATGACAGGTTATGCCTGGTTGCTGGAACACAAAACCGCTAAAACCATCAGCACATCACATCTGTCTCTGGATGAACAACCGTCCACCTACCTCAGCACGGCGGAACGATCACTGCGGCGGAAAGGTCTGCTGGCCTCTGATGAACGAATTCACGGCATCATGTATAACTTCCTTCGAAAAGGATTACCGGACACCCGCCCCATTGACGACGAAGGCTACGCGCTGAACAAAAACGGCAGCCGCTCAAAGACCCAGCCTAAGCCTTTGTTTCACCGACACCCTATCCACCGCACCACCAAGGCCCGTAAGCGGTTTCTGAATAGACTTCAGCAGGATGCACGGCGCATGCTGGACCTGCGTGCGGAGGTAGCCGAGCACGGAGAGTCGGTGATCATGAAGACGCCGCACTGGAGTTGCACCCGTTTCTGCGAATTCTTCGGAATGTGCGAACTTGAGGAAAACGGGGGTAACTGGCAGACGTACCGTGATGCCATGTACGTCAAACGAGACCCGTTTATTGACCACCGTAAAAGTTCGGATGAGGTGAGTAGTTTTGAGTTCAGTTGACATAGGCAATCCAGAATACCTAGGAGGAAAGCCATGACTAAGAAGCTCCCACTGGAACGACGTAAGCCCAAGCAGGCACCACCAAAGATCGTTCCAAAGTTGCTGACGCCCAGCAATGACACCAGTCGTGACTTCCTTCCACCTGGCTGGCGACGGGGATTAATCCCTAGGAAGAGTGAGTGACTAATGCCTGCCGAAATATCTGGAACAGATTGGCGCCCTAGTGGCTAAACCAACGCGGAAGTCTCCAAGGCGGAAGTCTCCAACGACGGAACGGGAGATCATTACTCCCGATGACTTCGCTGCGGAAATCCGAGAGTTGGATGGTAACTCGGAGTCTGCTAACTTCCTGTTCTACGGTGACCCTGACTCGGGGAAGACGACGCTCATTGGTTCTGCCGCGCGCTCGCTGATTCTAGCTTGTGAACCGGGGTATATCTCAGCGTCTAGGTACTGGCAACGCCAAGGCATCGACGTGGGACCCCGGAAGATACGAATAGTAAACAACTCCGCTATGCTGTTGGCGGGACTAGACTGGCTTGAGGGCGGAGGATGGAAGAAATTCAAATGGGTAATCCTTGAAGGTGCTACATCACTGGAGTCGAGAGTTCGCCTTGGTTATGCGGCTGAGGCATTTGATGCTAATCCAGCGAAGCGGGTGCACCGCAACCTACCGGACAAGCCGGATTACTTCAATACTCAAAACTACCTCCGAGGAGTCATCCCCCGACTAGTCGATTTGCCAGTAAACACAATTGTCACAGCACACGCAATGCGCTTGACTGATGACGATGGAAATCGGATTGTAATGCCATCCTTTCAGCAATCGGACGGAGCACTAAGCAACTTTGTGTGTGGCATGATGCACGTCGTAGGGCACATGAAGAAGGTACGCAACAAAAAGGAAAAGCGACTGACCCGCCGTATCCTGTTTAGTGAACGAATCGATCCTGACTCCGGAACCCGATATGTTGCGAAGGATCAGTTTGACGTACTGCCCCGAATCATGACGGATACCAGCATGCCGGAAATTATGAAACACATTGGAAAGAATGAGGAGACATGAATCTCGAAGATAGGCAGGCCAGCATACGGCACGTAATGCAATTCTTTGCCTGCGATCATCTGCCCCTTCCGTTGCGAATGGTGTCACATCAGTGCTATGACCTCGCTGTCATAATGACTGAGACACTGCCAGACTCACTGCCAGACTCACTAGAGCTTACCGAAGGTCTGCGTAAGCTACTGGAAGCAAAGGACTGTTTCTCGTTCGTGCAGCCCTAGTTGTTCCAGAAAACAACCCCCCTAAGTAACACAACACAAAGGAGAAAGAATGCCTAAGGGAAACTGGGGTTCCGGTAAGGACACCCCATCTCAGAAGGATATTGACGGCTATGACCGTAGTGGTCAGCGGTACATGGGTCCCCTCCCGAGGAATGGTGCATACCGTGGCACTATCAAGACACTGAGGCAGGTCAAGGAAAAGGGGAAGTTTCCCTCACTGCGTCCCGGCCTGGAGCTGGTTCCTCGGGACAAGAGCGAGAAGCGGTACAAGGGTTACTTTGTGATGGATTTCCTTCCCATCAAGAAGGGTACTGAGTTCCGGTATGTTCCTTTTCTTGACGCCATTGGAGTTTCTGGTACCGACTTCCTGAAGCACACCAAGATCGATGAGGATGGGAATGTTCTGAAGATCGGCAAGTGGGTAATGAAGAACGCCGATGACATCATTTTCTCCATCACCGATAACGACGGTGAACAGGCGGACAAGTACCCGAAGCAGATCAACGGGTATGCACCTCTCACAGAGGATTCCACTTCGGATGATGAGGACGAGGAAGCCGACGACTGGGATGACGAGGAAGACTCTGACGAGGAAGACTCTGACGAGGATTCCACTTCGGATGATGAGGACGACTGGGACGATGAGGAATCTGATGAAGAGGAGGAGGAGGAGGAGGAGGAGCCTGAGCCTCCACGAAAGAAGAAGTCCTCAAAGAGCCGTCGTCGGTAGATAAGAGCCGGGAGGTCGGGCAGCCGGGTAAGAACCAACAATAGGACATTGGGCTGGTTGGATGTCTTCCCGCGCCATGTTGTTGGTCGCCTTCCTGTACCGGGAGAGGGACGTAGGTGTTTCTGAGGGGTTGGCCTACGTCTCTCTTCCTTTCTTCAAAGGAGAAAACTAGTGCGTGACAAGATTTTTAAGCCGATTCGCGCCTGGCTCGCCCAGTCGGATCGCCTGTGGGGCAGCCCAGGACACCCTCCATCGTTCGAAGCTGTGACGCCAGCGGCCCGGAAGCTTGCGGCAATCGCAACGAATGGGGTTATCAAGAGCAGAGACGGCTACGTTGAGCTTGAAGATAGCGGCGCCACTCAGGAAGGCATTTCTCTCTCTCTTATCGGAGTGGAAAAACTAATGAGAGATTTTGTAGTACGATCTGAAGGTCAGGGCAAATATGAGGTTCTAGTAGATGGACATAGAATCTCAAATATAGTCACGAAAATTGACATGACTCTCTCGGCAAAAGATTTTCCTGTGGTGCAGATTTCTCTACTGGCGCCAACCGTGGAGACTGTACTCAACGAGAAGCCTATTTACAAGCTGAATCCCGACATGATCCGGGTGTTGGAAAGTCTGGGATGGACACCCCCTGAAAACGGAGAAAATCAGTGAGAAACCAGCTCATGCTCGTCTGCCTCGCGGCGATACTGCTGACAGGTCTCATGGCCGGCTGCAAACCCGAACCGCCACCGGACCAAAGGCCATCGCCGTATCCTCATCCAGCATCGTCATGGAGGTAAACTGTTGTGACAAATAATAGGGCCATTCATAACGGCTGGCAAAATGTCTTGGGTTTTGTAAGCCTACTAGTTTTTGTTGGTTTTGTTCTCTATCTATTTTTTGGTTAGGTAGCTGTGGTCAACCATTCTGCTCTCATAGACCTATGGGAAGAGATTCATGAAGATCGGGCGTTTAGTCATCTCCGCACTAGCGGTGTGCGTCTTGTGCCTGGCGTTGGTGCTAATGATCCTCTCGTCATGGTGATTGGTGAGGCTCCCGGTGCGACGGAGAATGCCCGAGGGCAACCGTTTGCAGGGAAGGCCGGCCGCGTACTCCGCGAGTTGATGGATATGGCAGGACTCTCCGTAATGTTCCGGGGTAATGCCTGGTTGACCAATGTGGTAAAATACCGTCCACCTATGAATAGGTGCCCCACCGCTCGTGAAGTGCTCCGATCCACCCACTACCTGAAGAGGGAGTGGCGTTTGATCGGAAAGCCGCGAGTGTTGGTGCCCGTGGGCGGGACAGCTATGGGGGCTGTGGCTCCGCAGATAACAGGAGGCGTCCTTAGGAACGCGGGTAGGCAGTTCGACAACGGCAGCGTTTTTATCTGGCCGATGATCCACCCCGCCTATGGGCTGCGAAATGAAAGTGCTATCCCCACTATTGAGGAACACTGGGAGTTCTTCGGAGAATGGCTGCGGGAAGTGGGAGTGACTAGTAATGCACAAGAGAAGTGACATACGTCAGTGGACGAGAATCATACGAGCACGAAAAGCGGCAGTATGATCCGGCTTAACGAACAAATCGCGGGAGATACTTGTGCGATTAATGCTGTCCAAACTCCTAGAGACTTTGCAGAAGTACTTGACTTCGCTACTAGCTCCAGGCGAATGTCTTTTGACACGGAGTCCACGGGTATCAACTCGCACCATCCGAATTGGCGTCTTCGTATGTTCCAGTTTGGTGATGACCACTGCGTGTACATTATTCCCGCCAGGTATCGCCGGTTGATTCGAGAGGTACTTTCTGTTGAGCGTAAATGGGTCTGCCACAACGCCCCTCACGATGTGCGGGCTATCGATAGACACCTTGACTATGAGACAGGATTGCTCCCCTCCTGCACAGACACGTTTATCCTGGGCCATCTTCTTGACTCAAGAAATAAGAAGGAGGGCGGAACAGGCAACCGACTGGAAGATCTCGCCATTGCGCACGTAGACCGTGGTGTCTTCCGATTCGAGAAGAACCTGAAAGCTGAATTCAAGCAGATTCAGATAGAAATTCCGGGAGAGGTCTACCGGTCTGGACCGAGAAAGGGTACGCAGAAGTATCGTAAAGCTAAGCTCTCTGAGGGCTGGACCCTTATTCCTCTCCACAATGAAACCTACCTTCGGTACGCTGGGTCCGATCCACTGAACACGATCCGAGTATGGCGTCACCTCGTCAGCGTATTGCGACAACGAAAAGGACAGCGCCGGCTTGCTGATTTCGAGCACAGAGTACAGCGTGCATGTGATGTATTACAGCGACAAGGCATACGGGTAGATGTTGAATATACTCGTAAACTTGCTGAGGAAATGGTGTTCGATGCAGAGTCAAATGAAATGTGGGCTGATTGGTATGGCGTGCCGAACATCAATTCCACCGCCCAACTGTCAACAGCTATGTTATCTCATGGCGCTCATCTTGTTGAACGCACAAAGACGGGAAAGCTCAAAGTTGACAACACTGTGCTTCATCAATTTAAGTATGCAGACGGAGACCTTGGCGCCCTCGTCTCACATGTCCTGGCCGCTAAACAACTACGTAAGCGTAAAGCGGCGTGGCTTGACGCAGCGCTAGAGGAACGGGATGTCAACGATAAAGCACACCCTACAATCAAATCTCTTGCTGCCCGAACCGCTCGCATGTCGATGTCAGACATTCAACTCCACAATGTTCCCTCTCATGAGAAACGGATTCGGCAGTGCTTCATTGCTGACTATAATTGGCACATCTTCTCGGTGGACTATGATCAGCAGGAAATGCGGATGGCGGGAGCGCTATCCGGTGAGCCCAAAATTATTCAAGCGGCACACGACAACTTCTCTATTCACAAACTGACTGCGGAAACTGTCTTCGGAAAAAACTACTCAGACCGCGAGTATAAATTCTCCAAGAACCTGAACTTTGGTTGGCTGTTCGGCGGGGGTGCTAAGACTCTCGCTGAACAGACGGGTATTGATATCGAAACGGCAGCCTCCCTCGTGAGCCGATACAACAAGGCATACCCTGTAATGGCCCGATGGAAACGGGAGACTACCGAAGGAGTGCTACGGGACGCCTTATCTAATACTGATTATGCAATGCTGAAGCATTTCCAGCGCCAGACGTGGGACTGTGACAACAGCAATGCGGGCAAGGCACTGAAACGAGCACTACGCAGCGAGATCAACGAATTGTTGCGGGACAAAACAGGTGTGGTGGTCACCCCGATAGGCCGTCGCCTAATTGTGGACGCTATCAAAGCGTACAGGGCAGTGAATTACCGTGTGCAGAGCGCTAGCCGCGACATGACGGCTGAAGGTCTGGTACGGATTGCCGAAAGCGAGCACGGAAAGCACGCGCTACTCGTGATCCACGATGAAATCTTGGGACAGGGACCGCAACAAAAAGCCCAGAAGATTGCAGACACCTTCGCTGAAATAATGTCGACGAAGTTCATGGGAGTGCCGTTTACCGCCGCCGGTAAGGTGTACGGGCGTAGCTGGGGAGATGGATACAAGGATGAGTGAGAAACTACGCATAGAGGAAGTGCCGGGCTCGCCGGAGAACATTGCCGGCTTAGCGCGGTTGCTGCGATGGTGGCGATGCTGTGGTCAGCCACAAATGTGCGGAGCAGTCTGTCAGGATGACGAATTATCCGCCATACTAGTTGCAGCCGAACGAGTGGTGTTCCAAGCTCTTGAAGCTATCAATAAGAAAAGGACCGAAACCACATGAGCGCGACACGGCGTACACTGACCTTTAGTGTAGTAGTAAACGACTCAGATAGTTGGACCAAGGAGCATAAGCAAGCTGCCGAAGAGGGAGTCGGCGGAAGCTATGACGACTGGGCGATTGAAGGGCTTCAGGATGTCATGTTTACTGCCGGCATCAAATACATCAGGGAACACCCCGATCTTTTTCGGATTTGGGAGCTATGGATGTAGCCAACGATCATAGTGACGGAATTTGACTCCACCCATTGTTATGTCACAGGAGTTATATGACCAGACCATGGAAGATACTAAAGGAATGCGGGAAGCATGGGAACAAACCATAGAGCCACAACCATCATCAGCTTTGACCCCGGCGGGAGAACTGGATGGGCACTCTTCAAAGTCCATCCAAGGGCGTTTACAGACGAGTCTGAGAGAATCCTCCGAAATATTCAAGCGTATCAATACGGAGAGTTCGGAGGACCAGAAAACGAGCAAATCAGAGACGCCCTAGACCTGATCAAGAAAGAGTTCCCGCTATTCTTGGAGCCGAGGCCTTCATCTGAAAAGCACAACATACATGTAGTGACGGAGAGATTCGATCATATCGGAACGATTGGAGGGGATGAAGTACTCAGCCCAGTGCGAATTAACGCAGCATTGGACTTCTCGCTATGGCGAATGAACATTCCATTAAGCTACCAGCCTCGATCACTGCGTATTGGGGTAACTCGTGATCGTTTGACTCGCTGGAAGCTCGGACCAGTAAAAGGAAAAGATGCCTTTGCTGCTGTTCAACATGCAGTCGTGTTCATGCGAAGACTGAAGAGAGGAGATGTGTAATAATGACACAATCACTCAGTGGATGGGCTGTAACATGTAATCGGGTATGGCCTAGTAAGCGAAAAACCAAATCAGATTCAACCTACCGGCAGCATAGGTGTAACCGAACAGGTAATCATGTTGATCATGAATGCCGGTACTGCGGAGAACACAGTGGCTAAGCGAGTGTTTATGTTCCTGCTGGTCTTGTTTCTTTTCTACGTAGCGGCATCTTGGTTCATCCGCGAGGCTCTAGGCATCGACCAAGACCCGCTAGAAATGCTGCGTGAGATCTTCATCTGGATAATTCGTGCCATCAACGAGCTGTCCAACCCAGACAATTACGGGTATTTGCGCTAGAAAAATTCATATATATACAAAATGAAACGTTTTGCTGGAAAATCCGAAAAATACTAGAACACCCCTAAATTGCATCGTGAAAGTGTGTCGCAAAGTCCACTATGGAATCGGACATTTCCGACTATACACACAAAGTAACCGTGTTGTGGCTAACAGTTGACAGCAATCAACGAGTACGCTACCGTTGTCCCCACAGAGCTTCACTGACAAAAGGAGATAGGAAAGTGACCGACGAGGAAGCCCCCGCCGTCAAGAAGCCGGCCCGCAAGGTTGTGAAGGTCCGATTGGCGTACGCCAAGGAGACCCCCGGCACCTACCAGTACAAGGCGGAAGACCCGGATGCCGCGATCAAGACTCTCTACCTCCCCAAGAACACTGTAAAGGCACTGGGGAAGGGCGCAGAGGACGAGATTGTAGTGAGCCTGGCTTCTGCATGACATGCAAATTCGGGTTTCTCTTCTGGTCGTCGGGCCACCAGCCAGCACCCGATAAGACAGCGGTAAGCGAGAGATATAGCCGTTGTCACCTAAAGCTCCCACCGGGGGAGTGATGCGCTGCGAGGGATCGGGAGTGACAACGTGTTTTGTCAACCCAGGAACTCCGGCCCGTTCGAGTCGGGCTAGCGCACTATGAGACCTATAAAGAGCGAGTCCTACGGCTCTGAGGGTCTCAGAAAATCCGGGACTGTGCACGCCCGGTGAATGCGACTAGTGGCTAGGCCCCGCTGACTGCATGATTTGTCTGCCTTGGTTGGCCGGGGAGGATAGGTGGAGCGAGTTGCCCCCGTGGCTCGCATAGAAGCCAGTGACCCTCCCCGGCTAGTCATAGATAACTCAATAGCCACCCCGGAGCCTTAGCAGTGATCAAGCCGAATTTTTCCAATCCGAATGCTGGTTCGTGTAGGTCGTTCGGCAAACTCCGCAAGGCTCCGGGGCTCCAACCCTCCCCAATAAAGGAATCTCCTAATGCCCACCGAAGGCAAAATCGCTGTAGCGTTACTATTTATAGCGTTACTGCTTTGGGTTATCAATAGTTGGGAGCCACCGAAATGAACTTCAATCCAGAACCATTCAAAACAGCACGCGACAACCAATTAGCTATAGAAGACGCAGAGTACATTCTCTCTCGCAAAGGTACTTCATACAACCCTAACTGTGTGATCGAATTGCCTAGCGGCAAGGAAATCACCGGCATAGAGATGAACCGCTACTGCCGTAAGTCGTAGCTTCTCTTACTACTCCAATCCCCTGGAATGGCCACCATGAATGCACTAAAGTGCCGCACCGAATCGCAACTTCTACATGCACTCGCCAATGAAATCCGACTGCATCCGTATCGTGACTTTGCGGAATCGCTGCACACCGTGATGCACGGCGAGACACATGACCGGTGGATCAACTTGGTTGCCGCACTCAGTATTGACCTTCATACGTCGCCGCTCAATCGCTTTGATGAGGACAGCAGTCTCAGCCAACCTGCGTGCTACGCCGAACAGTTACGAGTGTGGGCTGCGCAAATCAGGGATTATACGATAATCGCCGCTACGATCGATGAATTAGCTAACCGAAATGAACGAGAATTGCACAATGCTTAAGGGCAGGGCGGTAGGCGGCCCCAGACATGGGGTTGTGCTTACTGCCGGAATTGAATGGGAAGGTATTATTCTTCGTAAGCACCAAAGGAACAACAGTCGTCACTATTACCAAGGCCGGTACATTTGGCACCGTAACACATGGGAGTGGATCGAGGAGCCTGTAAAGGCAAACATCCGCACTCACTGAAACAGAAACCCCCTAGGGAACAAAGCAAGCTTCCTAGGGGGTTTCCGCAACAAAGAAGAGAGGAAAGCCAAAGTGCCCGAGTCCTGCACTCCACAACGAGCATAGCATGGGCCGATTCGACCCGTTCGCGAACGCGGCTCCAGGTTACTATGAGCACGGGTATCTGCCCGTGCCATTGCCGTATGTAGAAAAACACCCTCCGCCTGATGGCACTCCTAATAGCATTCAAATCACAAAACGAAAGATAAAAGAATGGGCTGAGGAGGGACCCTCCAATGTGGGCACAGTGGTTCCTGAAGGCATGGTGGTTATTGATGTCGATGGAGACAAGCCCGGAGCCTGGCGTAACTTCCAACAACTCCAGAAGCGGTACGGCAAGCTGCCTAGGACGTGGCGCGTACATCGCGGTAATCCTAAGAGGTTCCATCTCTGGTTTCGAGTTCCGAAGGGCTATGCCTGGCCCGGAAAGCTCATTGATGGTGTCGACGTCATCTATCGGCATTATCGTTACGTCGTGTTGCCTCCATCGGTGCACCCCTCAGGCGGTTTATACGAGTGGCTACATGCTGACGGGACAACGGCCGATTTTGGCGAGTTTCCATCTCTCAATGAACTAGCTCAGCTACCCAAGAAATGGATTGAGTCTTTCGCTAACCCTAATGGATATAAGGTCCGTCCTCGCGCATCGGTTGACGCCCGTAAATGGCTCCGTAAGCATGGGGCGGGAGATGTCTGCCTTGAGATGGCGAAGGTTCTTAAACGGCACCAACAGCTACTCAAAAAAGCGGTAGACCCCGGGGGCATGCATGATGCGATGACTGATGCGGCATGGGCTCTACTTCGCGAGACAGGCGCGGGACACACTGGGGGTAGGGCTGCCCTACGAAAGCTACGGAAAACCTGGCAGAATTGCTCCGAGGCAAGCGGACGACGCACAGAGGATGAGGCACGCCGGGAGTGGGTCCGGGCGTGCGTCGGTGGAGTCGAGAAAGCAGCCGCTACACCCGTGGCTGAAGATGATCCCTGCCTGGGTGCCGAGGCTGATGATCTTGAAGACTTCTTCGGTAAGGGTGGTATCCAGATCCAGAAACTGAAAAGGGCGGTAGAGTCTCTTGGAAGCCTGGAAATGTCACATGTCGGTGACATCATGTGTTACAAAAATGGGGTGTGGAGACCTGAAGGGGACAAAGAGATAGGCCGGCGAGCTGCGCAGCTACTCGGGGAGAGGTACCGGAAGGAATACCGGACCACTGTAGAGGATTTGGTGAGACTGAAAGACCCCCGGTTTACTGATTCCTCAGTGGATACGCAATACCTTAACCTGCCAAATGGTCTATTGGACTGGAGGATAGGAAAGCTCCAGCCTCACAGTCCGGAGATTAACTCCGTCATCCGTATCCCAGTGAAGTGGAATCCACAAGCAGATTGTCCCGCCATCAAGAAATGGATGCGTCAGGTTTTTCCGGAGGACTCATTTAAATTCGCTATGGAAATCATCGGGTATACGTTGTTCTACGGTAACCCGTTCCAGCTAGCCTTTATGCTCCATGGAAAAGGAGGAAACGGGAAGGGCACATTCTTGTCCATCCTAGAGGCCCTAGTGGGACAGGACAATCACGTTAGTGTGAGTCCCCAAAAGGTGGAAGGTAGGTTTCAGGAATTAACCCTCTATGGAAAGCTCGCTAACCTGGCGGGAGATGTTGACCCAAAAATGTTCAAGTCCACTGAGAAATTCAAGAAGATGACGGGCGGGGACACACTCACAGCAGAACGGAAATATGTTCAGGGACAACACAATTTCAGGGTTCGCGCTACAATGATTGCATCATTCAATAAACTTCCACAATCAGAGGACACAACAGAGGGTTTCTTCCGCCGGTGGCTGGTACTGCCTTTCTCTGCGAAATTCTCAGACGAAAAGGGCAATAGAAAGAAGGATGTTATAAACGAGTTGACAACACAAGCCGAGCTAGAGGGACTATTGCGGTACGCGGTTAGAGGACTGCGCCGGCTCATGGAACGTCAAAAGTTTGAGATCCCACAGAGTGTAAAGAAAGCCACCAGGCATTACAAAATGATTGCTGACCCCCTGTCCAGCTTTATAATGGATTGCACAGTACGAGAACAAAATGCGTTTACCAAACGCACAGAATTGTATATGGTCTACAAAATGTGGGCGGAAACCAACGGCTATGGTCGACTATCGGCGGGCCGATTGTATGAGAAGTTAGAATCGACTATTCCTAAAATGAAGATACGAGGAACACGGGGGTTTGGTGGCATCAAATTGAAAGGAACTAAAAATGGATGAAACTGTTCTGCCGACTGTCCTCCCGGCGTACCGCCATGAAATGCAGCTAGTAATGTGGTGTGCCCATGAGCAGGTATGGCATTGGCACGGCGCTGTTGCTCCTACTGTGGGCGCCGGCAACGGTCACCGTGTATCCCATTGTGCGTGTCCCCGAAGCCCGCACAAACGGACGGGATACATTCTCGCTGAGATTGGGCCCTGGACTGCGGAAGTACGCGCTAAGCATCGCGTACGACGGAGAGCTAGGTGTTGCTAGCGTATAGTGCAAGCACAAGCATAGTCATAAAAGAGCAAATGAGGTGAATCATGGGTAAAGCAGCACCAGATGCCACAATTGACGCAATGTTTGATTACATTGATCAGTCAAATATTCAGCATGTGTGCTCCGCTGAACCGGCTAATTACGCAGGAATTGCAGCCGTATCTCTGGCGGATGTTGCTATGACTGTGAATACTGACTACACAAAAGCAAACGGGGATACGTCTGGCCGAAAGGCAACCGTGGCAGCAAAAAGTGGAGTCACTGTAGGCACTACAGGTACCGCGACACACGTTGTGCTGGCTAACTCCGTAGATTCCACATTGCGATACGTTACTACTTGCACATCGCAAGCGCTGACGGCGGGAAATACTGTCAACATCCCAGCCTGGGATATTGAGGTTGCCGACCCGACGTAGGGTGTCATGGTCACGTACACGGAGTCTTTTACCGCCGTAAACGGCGCACTACAATCAACCGACACTGACCTAACTTGGGCTATGGTTACTGGTGGTGGAACCGGTTGGGCTGTTGTTTCCAATGAAGCCAGCCCACAGGGAACAAGCCGGGGTATTACGAATTCCTCCCGAGCCGAGCATGACACCACTAATGCCGATCACTACGCCCAATTTAGTATTGTGGCCATGGATGGCGCCGCCAGTGAATGCGGTCCTTGCGTACGGTTTAATCCTTCAGCCACCACATATTACTTCGCGATGTTTCGGAACGCAGCGATTCCTTGGGTTCAGATTTGGAAACGCGTGGCGGGCACATTTACAGCTCTCGGCTCCCAGATCACGGTAATTGCGGCGTTTCCAGACACGTTACGAATTGAAGTAGAAGGTTCCACACTTCGAGCCTACTGGAATGGTGTACTTACCGAGGAAATCACGGACACGTCGATTACATCGGGTACACGCGGTGGGATCTATGGCCACGAAGCTGCCGGCAAAGGTCTAGGCGTTGTCATTGATTCGTTCGAGGTAGGGGACCTGTCGCCTGGCACCAATCTTGTAGTCGGTGACGCAGCCCAAACTCACTCGGCAGACGCACCATCACTCACGCAGGTTCACGCTCTGACTGTGGCGGAAGCACAGCAGTCTCACTCAGTCGACGGGCTCGTGCTCACGCAAACCCACGTGCTGGCCGTCCAGAGCATTGCTCAGGACCAAACAGCCGACAACGTAGGGCTGAGTATGGGTAGCGCCGATTTGGTGGTGCAGAACGCCTCTCAGGGACACTCCGTCGATCAGGCAGTGCTGACTCAAGTCCATGAGCTAGTGATCAACAGTGCTGATCAAGGGCTCACCTCCGATGTCGTGGATATCGAGTATGTGGGCTCTAATCTCGTGCTGGCTGATGCCTCCCAGGGTCACTCGGCTGACTCGGTAGCTCTTACTCAGGTCCATGTGCTGACAGTGCAGGATGCCCTACACGCCATGGCTTCTACCGACCCGTGGGAGACCATTGAGTTACTGAGCAGCGTGAGCGTGGCTCCTTACTACGATGGTTGGAAATCTGCTTCTAAGTGCTTGATGGACCCGTAGAGCAGAGAAGATAAGGGTATCGCGATTCCCCACTAAACCACTAGGGATTGCCGGGAAGGCATTCCCTACTTGACTGGTAGGTTAACTTAATTAGAACAAATGTTCGATAGCATGGGTATTGAAAAAGCCCCCCTCCGGAGAGGGGGGACTGATTTTTCAGTATGAATCTCGGAATCTCTTGGTGAGATTATTCTGGTGTCTGGGCATTACGCACTTCCGCTTCATGCCTCTGGTTTGCCTTGTGTTCTCGGGCAATGCCCTTGTTTTTCTTGCCCTGCTTGGGGCCGGTGTCGAGAGTCCCGAGACCTCGATTCAGATCCCACACTTGGCTAATACGCATGGTCATTCCTCCGTTTCAAGGTTTGTGCGACGGATACAGTGCGTAGTGATTCACCCGAAATTCCGCTCGGATAAGTCCCGCTCGGATGGTGCGGTCTACAATCGCATAGCCGTATGATTTGCTACCGTACGGTCCCACTGCCCGAGCGACATCAATTTTCATGCACCCCGGATGTTCGGCTACGTACTCCATAGCCTGCCACATCTTACGGCCTATCCGTCTATTCACCTCGTCCCCCTTCCTAGAGGATGAGCTGCGGCAAATTCCCGAACAGCGACAGCAGCAGCCTGAGCAGTCACATAAGCGGCATAAGCAATGTCGGCATCGGCAGCGGCATATTCGGCGACAGTTTTGCTAGCGGTGGACTGATCAGCGTTCTGATCACTCATGATCATTTCTCCTCTGCGAGAATATCCCGAGGATCGCCGAACACCGCGAACCAGGGTTCGGTGAGAGTACGGAAATGCTCGGCGTCGAACACATCGCGAACAACCAGGGCGCACGCGGCGTTAGCGGCGACGTGGGCGGGGGCGTAGGTGGCGGCGTAGGTGGCGGCGTAGGTGGCGGCGCGCAATTCGCTAGCCTGCTCGACCGTGATCCTGCCCGCCTGTTCGATCAGTACCTCGACCTCGCGCCCGTTGGGGCCTAGCGCCTGCCACCCAGGTAGTTCCTCTACCACCCGCAGACGCAGGCATGCGCGCTTATGCTGGCTAGCCTTCAGACCGTCCAACACGTCACCGATCGGCTCTACCAGGAACAGCCGGGCTGGCCAACGCCCGCCGACCAGGGCTTCCCCAGGCTCGGTCGACACCGACAGATAGGATCGAGCCTTGCTGAGGATCATTTGTGTACTGGACGGGTGGGACACCAGCTCGGATCTGAGCATCGCTCCGGCATAATCGACCGTCCCGGTACGGAAATCCGTTCCGTCCAGTTGGGTTGCCTTGTAGTACGTCATGTCTTTTCCTTTCAGGGTTAGCAGCGACTGTGTGGCCGCGCTCTATTGCGTTTTCCGTG
>JBOHVJ010000473.1:0-2428 GCA_050735075.1 Binatia bacterium | reverse complement strand
ATTCGGAAGAGCTATCAAGATGGGATAACGGATGAATTTGTCCTACCCACCGTAATACAGGGTTGCCATCCTCAAGGCATGGTTCGGGACGGCGATGCGGTGATCTTCTTTAATTTCAGGGCTGATCGGGCGCGCCAGATGACGCGGGCCTTTACTGAGCAAGACTTTAAGGAATTTCCCCGCAGGCGACGCATCGCCCTTTCCTCCTTTGTCACCATGACCGAGTACGACAGGACCTTTCATCTCCCCGTAGCCTTTCCCCCCAGAAAACTCAAGAACATCTTGGGTGAGATCGCAAGCCGGCAAGGAATGCATCAACTCCGCATCGCCGAGACGGAAAAATATGCTCATGTCACTTACTTTTTTAATGGAGGGGAGGAGAAAAAGTTCCCTCTCGAAGAGCGCATTCTCATTCCTTCCACCAAAGAGGTTCCTACCTATGACCTCAAACCAGAGATGAGCGCCTATGAGATCACAGAGGCACTCGTCAGACAGATCAAGGAGCAGAATCACGGTTTAGTGGTCCTGAATTACGCCAATGCCGACATGGTGGGCCATACGGGCAACTTCGAGGCTACCATTCGTGCCTGTGAGGTTGTGGACAAGTGCGTTGGCAAAGTGATCCGAGCCGCGTTGGAAAACCGAGGTCGTGTGATCATCACTGGCGATCATGGCAATGCGGAACAGATGATCGACTACGAAACAGGCGATATCCACACGGCCCATACGTCCAACCCGGTACCCTTAATCCTAGTAGATGAGGAACTAAAATCCCATCGTCTCATCGCGGGAACGGCCATCGATGTTGCTCCAACTATTCTGCGGCTGTTCGGCATTCCCCAACCCGAGGAGATGACTGGCCGCTGCCTTATTGTTGAAGGATGAGGGCGCCTTCCTCCCTGCTTATGGGACTACGACTCGAGTCTTTTTTAGATTGGCTTTATCCGCCGCGCTGCCGCTTTTGTAGAGATAGGATTTTTGGGAGGGATGAGGAGTGCTTTTGCCTCGCCTGCCGAGAAAAAGTCCGCCTAGTTTCACATCCCCTTTGCACCACATGCGGTCGGCCTTACTTAGACACGAGTGGAGAAGACCATCTATGCGGAGATTGTCTCATGAGTACTCCCTATTTCCTTCAGGCACGTGCATGGGCTTGCTACCCCCGGGAAGAAGACAAAGAGCATCCCCTTCGAGAGGTCGTGCGGCGGTTCAAGTATGGACGCAAGGTAGCTCTGGGAAAACCCTTAGGCCGACTTATGGCCAGAGACTGTTCCGATTTTTTTCAGGGACACCCCTGGGATGCCGTTGTCCCTGTGCCCCTTCATCCGAGGAGACTGCGCTGGAGGGGCTTTAACCAAGCGGTCATTTTAGCTCGGGAGGTCAGCCGCTTATGGCACCTTCCCATGGACCCCTTTATTCTATTGCGATCGAGGGAAACCCTACCCCAAACCCAGCTCCCTGAGGAGGAGAGGAGAAAAAACGTGCGTCGTGCCTTTTCTTTGAATCCAGCAAGGTCAGTCGAAGGGAAAACCCTGTTGCTCGTGGACGATGTCTATACCTCTGGGGCTACCGTCAACGAGTGCAGCCGCACGCTTATGCGCGCTGGGGCAAAAGAGATCCATGTTCTCACGCTGGCCAGGACGGTATCGTAAAAAGAGACAGAGCGTTCTATGGTGGAAGATGACCGAAAAAGGTGGGATGAAAAACATGCCTTGGAACATGGAGCAGACTTGCCGTCGGCTTTTCTTAGACAGATCTTCCAAGAACAATCATGGCGCATTCAAGGCGGGAGCGCCCTCGATGTGGCTTCAGGAAGGGGAAGAAACGCGGTCTTTCTAGCCGAGAGAGGTTTTCGTGTGGAGGCCGTCGATATCTCTGAGGTTGCCTTGAGGGAGGCCAGCAAACTGGCGGAAGAGAAGGGCTTGACCATTACTTTTAGACGAGTAGACCTGGATCAAGTGGAGCTTTCCGAATCTACTTATGACATGATCCTGAACTTCAATTTCCTCCAGAGATCTCTTATTGCCAAAATGAAAAGAGCCCTTAAGCTCGGCGGACATATCATCTTCGAAACCTACCTCATAGAACAGAGAATCCTCGGTCACCCCAAAAATCCTGCCTACCTCCTAGGCCACAACGAGTTGCTGGAGCTTTTCCGTGATTTTCGCATCCTCTATTACCGTGAAGGAAGATTTGGGGAAGGCGGGAAGGATGCTTTCCGTGCAGGGCTTTTCGGGCAGAAGGTCCGGTGAGATAGTTTCCCTTCACTCCACCCCAAGAGATCTCAGGGTTTTCTCATCGAGCGCTCCCGTTCCCTCCACTCCCTTGGAAACTTGATATTTGCGAACTGCCGCCTTTGTCTTGGGACCGAGAATTCCGTCTATTGAGCCTGGATTAAAACCTGCGGCCTTCAAGCGTTCCTGGGCCTTCC
>JBOHVJ010000472.1:0-3768 GCA_050735075.1 Binatia bacterium | reverse complement strand
TTTGGCTGGGAATTATCATCATCCTCGGCTTTCTCATCATTTTTAAGTGGCTTCCGCCGCTTACCTTTACCTCCTTCTGGGTCGATCCTAAAGCCAATTTGACGCAGCTTATCTGGCCGGCCTTGGCGGTGGGCTATCGGTATTCTGCTGTGGCGACCCGCATGACCCGCTCGGCAGTGCTGGAGGTTCTGAGAGAAGACTATATCCGTACAGCGCGGGCCAAAGGGCTGTGGGAGAAGGTGGTCCTTACCAGGCACGCACTCAAAAACGCTCTCCTACCGGTGATCACGGTTATTGGAATCGAGTTCGCTTTTCTTATCGGTGGTCTGGTGGTCACAGAGCAGGTCTTTAATCTGAACGGGATCGGCATGCTCTTTGTGGAGTCCATCACCCGACGCGATTACACCATGACCCAGGCCTTGGTCCTGCTCGTCTCCTTTGCCTTTATTTTTGTTAATTTCGTTGTGGATCTGATGTACGCGTGGTTAGATCCGCGCATCCGTTATCAGTAGAAAAGAGACAGAGAACGGAGACAGAGATAGAGAAGAAAGATGACAACAGAGGGTAGCGTTAGAGTAGAAACAATCAGCCCAACCACTAGTCTACCTCAGTGGGTTGGAGCCGCTCTCCGGTTCGCCCGCCAGCGGCCTTTGGGGGCAGCGGGAGCGGTCATCATTCTCATGATGGGCGTTGCGGCCTTGCTGGCCGACGTGATGGCTCCTTTTGATCCGCTGAAAACCGATTACGCGAGGATGTTCCAGCCGCCCGGAGCGCACCATTGGTTCGGCACCGATGCCTTTGGGCGCGATGTGCTTTCCCGCATCCTCTACGGCTCTCGCACGGCCTTATGGGTCGGCTTTTCCTCCTCTTTTTTTTCCGCTACCCTGGGTGCGATTTTAGGTGTGACCAGCGCCTACTTCGGGGGAAAGATCGATCTTATAATCCAGCGGTTCATGGACCTTCTGCTCTCTTTCCCCCTGATTGTCTTGGCCCTCGTCGTGGTAGCTGTACTGGGGATCGGGACGATGAATGTGATTCTGGCCATCACGATCCCTATGATCCCGCGCTCTGCCTTGGTTGTGCGCAGCACCGCTTTGTCCCTGCGCCAGACACCCTTTGTGGATGCGGCCCGGGCCCTCGGCTTCAGCCACCGCCGCATCATCTTCCGGCATATGCTGCCGAATGTCATGGCGCCCTATCTCATTATGCTAACGGCTTTTCTAGGCCAGGCCATTCTCTTGGAAGCCTCCCTATCATTCCTTGGTCTTGGGGTTGCCGAACCGACGCCAGCCTGGGGCTTGATGCTGCGAGGCGCTGCAGTGGAGTTTGCCGAGAGGGCGCCCTGGATGGCTATCTTTCCCGGTCTGGCCATTAGCCTTTCTGTTTTCGCTTTTAATCTCTTCGGCGACTCCCTGCGCGACGCCCTGGACCCTAAGCTGCGCGTATCCTGAGTCGTCTAATCGTTGATTCGTGTATTCGTTATCCGGTTATACGAGTTAACGTATAACGAGTAACGGACAGGAGTGATTTATTGGGTTGGATGTGCTATTCAAAGGACGTTCATGGTCGATGTCGCCGCTAATTACAGAAAGGTGTTAGAACGGATTAAAGAGGCGGCAGTGAGATGTGGCCGGGATCCTAGTGGGATTAAACTCCTGGCTGCCTCCAAATCTCAAAGCATTTCTCAAATTAAAGCTGCTATTGGGGCAGGTGTCCGCCTTTTTGGCGAAAACTATGTCCAGGAAGCTAGGGATAAAAGGAACGCCATAGAGGAGTCCGTTGAATGGCACATGATTGGCCACCTTCAGCGCAACAAGGTCAAGGCCGCCTTGGAGACCTTTTCCCTAATCCAATCTTTGGATAGCCTTGAGCTTGCCGGGGAGCTGGACAGGCAGGGTAAGAAAAGGGAAGAGATGGTCCGTACATTTGTTGAGGTGAATCTGGGAGAGGAGGAGTCCAAGAGCGGGATCGCTAAGGACAAGGTGGTATCGCTGCTGCGGGAAGTGGGTATGCTTTCCTACCTCTGCGTCGAGGGTTTGATGGTGGTGCCGCCCTTTAAAGAGAATCCCGAGGAGGTACGGCCCTACTTTCGTGCTTTAAGGAAACTGCAAATGGAGATTCAGGGGTTGGGGATCCCGAACGTGGATCTTAAGGAGCTCTCGATGGGCATGACGCATGACTATCCGGTAGCGATTGAAGAGGGGGCAACGTTGGTCCGAATCGGGACCGCTATTTTTGGCCCAAGGAGGGATTAGAAGAAAAGGATGTTTGTCGTAGCTAATCTTTTAATCGCTGTGGCCCAGGTATTGGATTATCTTTTATGGGCCTATATGTGGATTATCGTTGCTCGGGCGGTAATCTCCTGGTTAAATCCGGATCCTTATAATCCCATAGTTCGCTTTCTCTACAGCGCTACCGAGCCAGTACTCTACCGAGTGCGCCGCGCCTTGCCCCTCTACGCAGGAGGCATTGATTTTTCCCCTATCCTCGTGTTTGTAGCGATTATCTTTTTGCAGCGATTTCTAGTTCAATCACTCTATGACCTGGCCCAGTCGCTGCGAGTTATGGGATAGATTTTGGAGCTCCTATGAAGTCTCTCTTCGTTGCCGATATCCGCGAGAACCAGTCAGTGGATTCGTTTTTTTTGGTAGCGGCTAAGAACCATGGAGTGACCAAAGGAGGGAACGGCTATTTGACCCTTAAGCTTGTAGATCGGAGCGGTGAGATTGAGGGGAGGGTGTGGGAGCGTGCGGAGGATCTGGGGAGGGGATTCGAAAAAAACGACTTTGTGCGGGTACGCGGGCAGGCCACTCTTTACCAGGGGAAGGTCCAGATCCGGGTCCAGGACATTGCTCGGGTGGATGAGGCAACTGTAGCCCCGGAGGATTTTCTAGCTAAGAGCCTATGTGACCCGGAGGCGATGGCAGATGAGCTGATAATGATCCTCAGGGCGATGAAGAATCCCCATCTGCGTGCGCTGGCCGAGTCCTTCTTCGCGGATCAGGCTTTTATGGATCTTTTCAAGCGCGCTCCAGCCGGAAAGACCATTCATCATCCTTATTTGAGCGGTCTTTTGGAGCATACCCGCTCGCTCCTTAAGCTTATTCTTAAGGTAGTGGAGAATTACCGCGGCATCGACGTCGATCTCCTTCTTATGGGGGGCTTTCTCCATGACATCGGCAAGGTCTATGAGTTCTCTTTTGATCGGGCGGTCGAATATACTGACCGGGGACAGCTCTTGGGTCACTTGGTCATGGAGATCGAGATCGTGAACGAGAAAATAAAAACCATTCCAGATTTTCCTGAGGAGCTCGCAATGTTGGTAAAACACATGATCATAAGCCACCACGGCTCCCTGGAGTTTGGGTCACCCAAGCTGCCGCAAACACTGGAGGCGGTTATGCTCCACTATCTGGATGATCTGGACGGCAAGATACAGAGTATCCAAGGCCTATTGGAAAAAGAGCGGAGTTCCCGCTGGACCTCTTTCCACCGTGCTTATGGCCGCAATTTTTTCAGGGCCAAGCTAGGAGAGGAAAAAGAGGACTAAAGAGTGTGATTGGCAGAATGTGACTTGAGAATAATAGAATTTACCTCTGCGTTTTGAATTGGCAAAGTCAGGAGGTCGTTACCCTTGAAGATATTCTTGGAAGGTCAATGGGTCGAGAAGTCCAAAAAAATTGAGGTCCGAAACCCCTACGATAACTCGGTTGTCGACACGGTGCCCAAAAGCGATAGCGGCGATGTCGACCGTGCCCTGAGCTTCGC
>JBOHVJ010000471.1:0-3083 GCA_050735075.1 Binatia bacterium | reverse complement strand
GAATAATGTCGTCCACAAGAGCCCTCGTTACGAGCGAGAGGCCATATGTTTAATTTGCAAAGAGCCTAGAGGACACTGCTCCATTTCTTTGCCCGCGCGGTCAGTGCCCAGGCACACCAAGACGCTGAGCATCATAGCTGCTTGTTTCCTCTATTCTGTCGGCAGAGACTGGCATGATCAAGTGGGCACGAATCCATCGGCTCAAGGTGGCGGCAGCGACGGCAGTGACGAACAGAATGAGACCGATACCGATCACGCTCGTCCGCTCCCCAAATTTCTGAGTGATCCAACCAAAGGTTATCATGCCGGTGACAGCGGAAGCCATGGCTCCGGTAGTGTAAAGGGCAAGAACGCGGCCGACAATGTGCCCCGGAGTAATTTCTTGCAGCACCCCCCACGCGATCGGCGTCAATGCCCCCTTTCCCCCGCCGATGATACCCATGAGCAGAGCTGCGACAAGAAGGTCAGAGGCCCATACCAATCCACAGAGCCCTGCCCCGCTGATCGCGCAGTATGTAGCGACGACATGGACCCGTTTGCTCAAGTCCCATTCGGTCATCCCCACTAGCCTGATCGATGTAAGGAAAAGTCCTATCCCAAGCGCTGACCACAGATATCCCACTTCGACTGGACCAAGCCCCAACATCTTCTTGCCGAACACGGGGAAAAGCGTGGCGAAGGCACTGGCACCGAAGGTGTAGAGGGCAGCCATGACGATGAGCAGCGGAATCACACGCTGCTTGACGAACGCGAAGCGGAACCCTTCGACCAGATCGAGGATGGGTGACAAGATGGGATTGCCTCCAGCCCGAGGAAATTTCTCGCCATGGAGCCGAATCGGGAGTAGGCAGGAAGCCGAGACCAGGTAGGCGAGTGCGTTCACACAGAGCACCTCTTGTGAGCCCAGAGCCGCGATCCCGATGCCGCTCAAGGCCGGCCCCAGGACAATTCCCAGGCTGGTCGTGCTTTGCAGCAGCGCATTGGCAGCCGTGAACTGTGAACGGGCGACGAGAAAAGGGATGGAGGCCATCATTGCAGGCCCAAAAACCGCTGAGGCCATGGCATGGAGGAACACCAGAATATATAGGCGCTCGACGGTGAAAGCCTCAACAGCCACCCAGCAGGGAATCAGACCGATCAGCACGGCTCGCAATACATCGGTCCCGATGAGGATCGGTTTTTTAGGCAGCCGGTCCACATAGACTCCGATCAGTGGACCCAAGATGATAGGCGGGAGTGTCTGCAGCAGACCAATAACTGTCGTCTTGAGTGCAGATCCGGTAATGGAATAGACGAACCAGAGTAAGGCCAGTTTCGAGACTCCGTCGCCGACCTGCGACACCATCTGGCTCCACCACACCAGGCCGAAGTCGCGCGTGAACAGTAGTCGCCCATCCCTCACGACGGGACGCTCCTCTCTCGATAGATAACGCCATTCCTCTCAGGAAGCGGAGGAATCGTTCGCTAAGCACTGTTCTGAAATCATGGCCCAGAACCGGGTGCGTTCACTCCGCTTCTAAGCGAATGGCGTCGGTCTTCACAGCTTTAACGCCGGGGACCTGCCTGGCTGCTTGAGCCGCTTCCAGCGCGATCACTTGGAACCGAGTTTTTCCGCTCAGTTCTACGATGCCGTTTTCCGTCTTGACGTTGAAGTCCGCGGCCTTCAAAGTCGCGCTCTTTTTGAATACCTCCTTGATGCATTCGGTAGTGAGATGGTCTCGTTTCCGTATCAAGGCTGTCCGCAACTCCTTAACCACTTCCAGCTTGTTGACCACAGACTTCACACCCTCAACACTTCGAGCAACTTCGGCCGACGCAATCTTCTCCGCCTTACTGGACACCTTTCCGGAAAGCACCGCTTCGTGGTCTTTGGTTTCTACCTCGATGTCGTGAGGAAAAACCCGTTGGTCCGCCATAAGAGCCAGCTTCACCGCCAGAATCAGCGATGTGACTGGCTTCGGTGCCGTCTCCTCAGGTTTTAGTTCCTTGCCCTTGGACTCCTGGGAGCGGGGTTCCTGCGTCTTGGGTTCCAGAGCTTTGGAATCCTGACCCTCCGACTGCTGAGGTTTAGGAGTTTGAGCCCGAATCAGAGGCTCCTCTGCATGGAGCAGCGTGATCAGCAAAATGGTGCAGGCCAGAACGGCCCCAAACGTCCTGCCCTCGCGAGACATGGACATCATAGGTCATGCTCCTTTTCCTGTTTTGTACTTTTCAGGAGGAGGGACTGCCGGAGCAAAGTCTGCCAGTCAGCAGATCCGTATCGCACTGTTCTTCCATCGGAGTTTGCGTAGTAGAGGGAGGGGACGAGAGCAGGCAGCCACGTGCCTAGGCAACGGCCAGGTCCAGCTTCGCTTCTCAGTCCTGCTGGCACTTCTTCCAAATGTGAGCCAGTTTAGTCGCGTCTCCAACCTCTGTGATCGCCTTACGCGACCAAGTGTCTGGGCCACCGTCGTCTGCTCTTCAATGGGCTCAGTAGTACCTGCCGCATATGGCTCACCCTGCGACAGAGCACCACCGGATCCAGTATCTCACCGCAATTGACGCACCGCCACCCTTCGCAGTTCAGTCGCCCCGTATCATCCTGGAGATCCATGAACTGGTCAGGAACCATCCAGCCTTCACACCTGAGGCATCGCATGGAGCTCCTCCTGAGCGTCTTGGCTATTCCTCTTAGCTGACGAGACGTTTCCCCTGCTCGAAAACAAGTCGGCTGTCTGCCGAGCGTCTCCAGCAAGGCGACTTGCGGCACCGCCGATGTCATCAGCGAGGTGGCGAAGTTGTCGACGGGTCTGAACTCCCGGTCGTGGAGCCAGCAGAAGACCGGTTCCAATCCCAGTCATCAAACCGGTGAGAAATGCCAGTCCGCTGAACATTATGGAGCCTGTTTGGTGGTTCATTGATGCCTCCTTTCTCTCCATTTTATTGCGTCTTCTTGATGGAGAGGGCGCGACCATCGCCAGACACCAGCACTTCCACTTCGTCCCCAACTGTGACGGTGTCTTCCACCTGGGTGCCCTCATTCACATCAAACGACGTTGCCTCGTCTCCGACATCCTGAAGTACAGTGAGCTCATCCATGATCA
>JBOHVJ010000470.1:0-14788 GCA_050735075.1 Binatia bacterium | reverse complement strand
GAGTTTCAGACCAATTATCGCCTGCAAGAATGGAGTACAACCACGTTCGGTCTGGAATACAAAAAAAGGCAGGCCACAACGAACACTTTCCGGGGAGATCAAAGAAATTTAGCCTATTACCTCCAGGAGCAAATCCGTTTCTTTGACGGCCGCCTCACTTTGATTCCTGGAGTGCGCCTGGATGACCACCAGGCCTTCGGCACAGAGTGGAGTCCGGCTTTTTCTGCCGCCTATCTTTTGAAAGAGACTGGCACAAAAATCAAGATGGGGTATTCTGAAGGCTTCAGGGCTCCTTCGCTCAACGAGCTTTTCTTCCCCTCGTCTAATCCCCTTTGCCCAGGTTTCGGCAACCGCGATTTGGGGCCTGAGAAAAGCTGGGAGCTAAATGCAGGAGTTGAACAAGACCTTTTCAGCGAGCGGGTAAAGGTAACGGCAACCTACTTTCACCGGGAGGTTCAAGACCTGATTGAGGCAAGGCCAACGGTACCACCTCCCCCCTGCCCACTTCCTATAGTATTTCAAGCGCAAAATGTCGGGCGAGCGCGCTTTGATGGTGTGGAATGGGGTATCAATATTAAAATGCTCGCCGACCTCTCGTTAGGTGCCAACTACACTTATCTAGATTGGGACACCCAGAACGGCAGGCTAGTGAGACGGCCAAGACATCGAGGGAGTGTTACCCTCAATTATCTCCATAATGGTTTCCACATTAACCTCAATGCCAACCTCATAGGAAGCCGGGATGATTTTAGAGCCGCCCCTCCATTTGGCAACATCATCAAGCCTGGCTACTTAAAATTTGACCTTGCGAGTTCTTACGATCTGCCCGTAAGGCTACCATTCGTGAAGGAGGTTGCCCTTTTTGGCAAGATCGAAAATCTTTTTAACAAAAAATATGAGGAGGCAGACGGCTTTCGTGCCCGCCCCCTCAACTTTCTAATCGGCATTCGAGGGGTCTTTGGAAGGGAGTGAGAATGGCTAAGGCCCTGATGGTCTTGGGAACAGCCTCGGACGTGGGGAAGAGCGTTATAGCAGCAGGCCTCTGTCGGCTCCTTTACCGCCGCGGCATTCGTGTGGCGCCTTTCAAGGCCCAGAATATGTCGCTTAACTCCTTCGTAACGATGGAGGGGGGAGAAATGGGGCGGGCTCAGGTGCTGCAGGCCCATGCCTGTGGCTTACAGCCGCACGTGGATATGAACCCAATCCTGCTGAAGCCCGAGGCGGATCACCGCTCGCAAGTCATTGTCCATGGTAGGGTCTGGAGAAGTTGCGAAGCACGAAGTTACTTCGAACTAAAAAATGAGCTATTTCCCTTCGTCCAGGCGAGCTATCAGCGCTTGGCCAGCACCTACGACGTCATCGTGATCGAAGGCGCGGGCAGTGCCGCCGAGGTGAATCTGAGGGAGTGGGATCTGGTGAACTGGCCTGTGGCTGAGATGGCCAACGCTACTGTGATGTTAGTGGCAGATATCGACCGCGGTGGGGTGTTCGCACAGGTCATTGGGACTCTGGATCTGCTCACCCCCGAGGAGCGCGGTCGAGTGTTGGGGGTAGTAATAAACAGACTACGCGGAGACGCCCGCCTCTTTACCGACGGGGTTACTTTTTTGGAAAAGCGTACCGGGTTACCCGTGTTGGGAGTCATCCCATTTCTGCGAGATCTCGAGCTTGACCAGGAGGACAGCCTGGAAATCGAGCGTTATCGGCACATCCGCTTCAATCGTAAGAGTGTGAACATAGCGGTAACGTTGCTCCCACGAATGAGCAACTTCACGGATTTCAACGCGCTCGCTGCCGAGCCCGATGTCGCCTTGCAATACGTAGCCTCCCCTTTCGATCTAGTGGGAGCAGACGTCATCATTGTGCCTGGAAGCAAGAATACAATCGCCGATCTTGACTACTTACAACGGCACGGTTTTTCCGAGGCTCTGAAAGAGCACGTCAATGAGGGAGGAGAGCTAGTGGGGATCTGCGGCGGCTATCAGATACTCGGCCGCGAAATATCTGACCCGTACGAAGCGGAGGAAGGCGGGAGCAGGCAGGGGTTGGGTTTACTCGATGTATTTACCGAGCTGTTACCGCAAAAGAGAACGGTGCAGATTGAAGCCTTTCCGCTTTTTTTTGAAGCTACACCAGACTGCACTGTATCCGGGTACGAGATCCACATAGGGCGCACCCGACGCAGCGATACCCTGCCTAGCTTCCGGATAATAAAACGTGTCGGACAGCAGGACCATCTTTCGTGTGAGATGGAGGAGACTGAGGAGGGGGCTATCAGTAGAGACCAACTCGTCTGGGGAACCTACATACACGGTGTATTTGACCGCCCCGGGTTTCGCCGTCTCTGGCTCAACCGGGTGCGCCAGAGGAAAAGCCTGCCGCCGCTGGAAACATTAATCTCAGAGGTGGTCACGGCTAGGCTTTTGTCCACGCTCGATCGTTGGGCCGACCACCTCCAGCAGCACTTGGATTTAGGACCGATCTTCGCCGCCTTAGATCATGTCTAGTGGACTATGAGCCATTCTCTATCCGCCTTTGTCATTGCCGGAACCCATAGTGGAGTTGGAAAGACAACAGTCACGCTTGGTCTTCTAGCAGCCCTAAGGCGTCGAGGACTAAAGGTCCAGCCCTTTAAGGTAGGCCCCGATTTCATCGATCCCGGCCTTCATAGAAGGGTAGCTGGAGTGGACTCCTATAATCTCGATGGCTGGATGCTAAGCAGGGATTTCAACCTGCAATCTTTCAGCAGACAGTGTCAGGGTAAAAGGGTAGCGGTAGTTGAGGGGGTGATGGGACTCTTCGACGGCTACGATGGCAAGAGCAACCGGGGAAGCACATCAGAGATGACGAAGTGGCTAGGTCTCCCCGTGATCCTGGTCTTGGATGCCTCCGCCATGGCACGGAGTGTGGCAGCCATGGTCCTGGGTTATCTCCGCTTTGACCCGAGGCTTAACGTTATCGGAGTCATCTTTAACCGCATCGGAGGCAAGGGTCATCTGCTTTATCTTAAAGAGGCTATGGCTTCACTACCCAACATCGATGTTTTTGGCGGGCTTCCTTTCGAGCAGCAGATCACAATTCCTGAGCGCCATCTAGGACTGATGACCGCAGAGGAGGGATTTTTAGATGAAAAGTTCATCCAACGCTTAGCCAATTGGATTGAGAGTCATTTGAACTTGGAGCGCCTGCTCAGGAGAACCCGCGTAACGCTTCGCATGCAAAAGGTCGGGGATGAAAGCGAGATGCGAAGAGAAAAACGTGTGGCTATCGGAGTCGCCCACGACAAGGCCTTCTGTTTCTATTACGCAGACAACCTGAATTTGCTTCGACGTGCCGGGGCCCGTTTGGTCTCATTTAGCCCGATCCACGACCACTCCTTGCCTCCTGGAGTTAAGGCCCTCTATCTTGGCGGTGGCTATCCTGAGCTCTACGCTGGCAAGCTCTCCCGAAACCGTTCCATGCGAGAAGCAATCCGTAGCTTTATAGAAGCTGGAGGCCCCGTTTATGCCGAGTGCGGCGGGTTTATGTACCTCACCGAAACCCTGATCGACCATCAAGATCGGCGTTTCCCTATGGTTGGAGTCTTTCCATTTAAGACCAAGATGTTTCCCCGCCTCAAGGCCATAGGTTACCGTGAAGTAGAAACGAGGCAGGGTTCATTCTTGCCTTCCGGCATGCGGGTTAGGGGCCACGAGTTCCGCTACTCTGACCTGGATGGGAGTGTCGCAAGAGATCAGAGGATTAAAAAAGTTTACGTTGTTTTCCCAAAGGGCAACAACGCAAAGCGAGAAGGCTTCCTATATAAAAACTGTCTGGGCAGTTATATCCATCTTCATTTAGGATCTAATCCCGCCATGGCGGAAAGGTGGGTGGAGTCATGTCGAAGGAGCGGAATTTCCCAGTTGTAAGCAAGCTGGAAAACTGTTAAGAAAACGCACATGCCTTTGGATAAAGGAGAACTTATATGAAACCGCGTCTGGCACTTTTAATCGGCATGATTTTCGCGGCGGCTGCTCTGCGGCTTCTGCCGCATCCGCCCAACTTCGAGCCGATTGCGGCGCTTGCCCTTTTCGGAGGCGCTCATGTCGAAGACAAGCGATGGGTCTTTCTACTCCCCTTGGCAGCTATGTTCCTAAGCGACATCGTTATCGGCTTTCACGCCCTGATGCCTGTTGTCTACGGTATTTTTATGCTCATCGTATACATGGGTTTTGTCCTGCGCCATCGACGCACACTTCTTCCCGTTGCCGGCGCAGCGCTTGCAGCCTCAGCTCTCTTTTTCATAGTGACTAACTTCGCTGTCTGGGCTTTCCAGTCAATGTACCCTAAGACTTTTGAAGGGTTGCTCTCCTGCTATGTGGCAGCGATTCCCTTTTTCGGCAACACCGTCGCCGGCAACCTCTTTTACACGGCCGTACTGTTCGGAGCCTTTGCGCTCGCCGAGCGAAAGATTCCAGTCCTGGCTCCTGCCGCGCGCCCGTAACCGCGCCGCCTTGTCATTTGCGCTCGGTCCTACAAGTTGGAATAGTTATCCGGCATTTAGGGATGCGAGCGACCTCAAAGGAACCCGCAGCGCGATGAAAGGTGCGGTTTTGTTTGTTGCGGGTTGGTCCTTTCAAGCTGAGCCTGCCCCAGAAATTCTATAAAAGAGCTATGAGATCGAACATTTTGTGGTTCCGGCGCCAAACCTGGATCATCGCATTCATGCTTGCCTGTAATATGGAGCGGGATTCTCAGGCGCAGGAAGATATCGCTGCCACTCCTAACCGTCCTGGGGTTGCTGATCCTGCGGATGTGACTCAGAAAGGAGTTCTGGAAATTGAATATGGCTGGGAGCGGGCCTTTCGCAGCCCGGAATTTAAGACACTTAGTGCTGCTTCCGGGCTGATAAGATTTGGGCTCACAGAGGATTTGGAGTTAAGGCTAGGTATGGACAATTATCTTTCTCAGCGATCAGACGATCCCGAAGGCCGGCGATCAGGAGTGGGAGATACTTCGCCAGGTTTTAAGTACCGTCTATTCAAGCAGGAGGGATGGCCTACGCTCGCCTTCGCCTATGAAGTGAAATTGCCGACTGCGTCAAGGAGAAAAGGACTGGGATCGGGCAGAGTGGATCACAACCTCTTTTTCCTCGCCAGTAAGGAGCTTTTTGGATTCGATTGGGATCTTACCTATATCTTGGGATGGATTGGGAAGCAAAAAAGAAAGAGCTTTGATGATTTCCATCTTTGGGCTTTGTCCTTCTCCCGTAACCTTTTTGGCCCGGTGGGGATTTCAGGTGAGATCTACGGGGGCCTCCGCCTAAACCGGGAGACGCCGGGATTTGCGAGTACTGACTGGGCTCTGACCTATGCCGTGACTCCGCGTGTTGTTTTCGATGTAGGTGTGGATATCGGTATCACCTCTTCAGCCAGAGACATCACCTATTTTGCAGGGGTTACTATAGCTTTGATTGATCTATACCGCTTCTTCGGGCTAAAGAACTAATTATAGAGGGGCGTCTTCCTGAGCCAGAACAATGGACTCATAGCAGGATGAAAAGTACCGTTTTGCCTCTTGTGGCGTTGGTCCTGATTCAGGCTGAGGATCTTTACGCCCTGAGACCTTTCATATCCGCTAGCGATGCCGGGATAGCCCAACCAGGCAAGATCGAAGTGGAGGCAGGGATTGGGTTTCAGCGAAATACGAGAGGGAACGCCAGTAAGACAACCTCTAACCTTCCAGGCACGGTATTCAACACTGGACTTACACGAAACCTCGAGTTGGATATCGGCACAGGATTTAACCTGGTCAGGGAGAAAACGGAAGGAGGAAAGCGGAGAACACTTGGGAGCGCTGCGGAAACGTCCCTCACACCCAAGCTCCGTCTCTTTGAGGGAGAGGGAAGCATACCGTCGGTCACGACGGAGATGAGGTTACTCTTGCCGAGCCAGCGGAGGGAATTCCTTCCTAATGGAACCAGATCCGTCTCTTTCACTGGAGTGCTGATTGCTACGAGTGAAATTGGTCCTCTCAAATCTCATCTAAATCTAGGAGGGGGGTTCTCGAAAAGTCCCAAGCATGCCCGAGATACGATCGGCTCATTTGTCTGGGCGATAGCTGGGGAATTGGCTATTTCCGAGAAGGTATGGCTTGTGGCTGAGTTCCGGGGTACGTCCGCACAGCGCTTGCTCCCCGACAACACAGCACTTGCTGGATTGGTATGGGAGAGCCGATGGGGAATAAAGTTTGATATTGCCGGTTTCGGGGGTTTAAGCCGCGGCTCCGACAACGGGGGAGTCACATTAGGCCTGACCTTTGCCTTCGAGGCCCTGCCCTGGATCAAGTAGCGCGGTTTGCCTTCCTGTAACCCAAGGCATCCTGGGCGATGATGAGCTTCTGGATGTTCGATGAGCCCTCAACGATCTGATAGGACTTGGCATCGCGTAGGTATAAGCTCGGTTTTGTAGACGGGTTAATGCCAGCCAAAGGATTCCGCGCCTTCTTCCTCGCGTGCGGCGACAGGTTTCAGACTTGTTAAGCTGCTCCGCTTGGGAGGCGAAGAGTTGCTGACGCCGCAAGCTCCTGGGCCTGAGACATCCAGCGATCCTTTTCCGAAGCCCATCCTGCGATATTCGCATGTCGTGGCGGCGGCTCATCCGGCTCCAACCGCAACGCCACGCTGTGTATGTGAGCGATGGAAAACTCGGCACGGGCCAAGATTTCCCGCCCCACAACCGCTGCTACATAGACATCTCCTAACAACCATATTTGCTTCTCGCTGAGCCCACGAATGCGAAAGACCGACGTCTTGTGGTCCTTTCGCGCAGGGTGGAATGCTCGCGGCTTAACCCGGCCACGTGAAGGCACGAAATGGCCCTCTTGGTAAAGATACCGAGTCGCGACCTCATCGGCAGCTGGATCAGATGGTAGGCTGGCCGGCAAAGCGCTGAAGAGAATGCGCAATAACCAGCGGTAGAGCCTCACGAAGGTGTTCCGTACCATGAATTTTCGAGTGTCCGAACAAGCCAGCAAATGTCAGTGTTCCATCCCTACCAACGCTGACCGAGAAAGTATGCCGTAGCCCACAGTCCCACTCAAATAAGATCTCACCGTCAGTATCGACTGATATATCGGGAATCGGAAGGCTGATAGGTAGGATCTGTAAGAATTGGCTCGCGTATGCATAGGTGCTCGGTTCGACCCGCGCGGAACCCATCGCATCCCAGTCGGCCTGTTGGGCTGCAACGCACGCCGCGTCAAGTGCTTCCTGGATCACCCGCTTGGGTTCTCCGAGAACTAGGCTACCCGGAAACTCAGCGGCGCTGATGGTCAACTTGCGTACCACATGTGCGTCGTCGCTGAGCCCTCGGTCGACCCAAGGGGCAGTAGCAAAGGCCGTTATGGGGAGCGTTGCAGCGATGCTCATTCGAATTGCCTCAGGGCTTCATCCGTCAAGCTGTTGAAGAATATCAAATTCTTGAAGACTCGAAGCTGTCTGAACGTGTGCTCGATTGCCGGGTCTTCGGGAGAGAATTGTGCCTCTTTATAGGCATCAATGTCAAGGATGACAGTGAGTCTTTGCGCATCACTGGTAGGTTGCAAGGCTTGTGTGACATGCGCTGCCACGTCATCGTCTGGGTTATGAATCGTGACCCTCGTAAGGAAACTACTCGTATACTGCGGTAGCTCGGGGGGGATTACGGGAGAGGCTCGCAGATAGTCCTCAAATTTCTGAGCTCCAGGAGGAAGGGGGATATGATTAATGTAGCGAACAGCGAGTCTTACAACTTCAACTGGCTTAGCGACTTTCAAGTAAAGCCGCCACAGTTCCATTGCCTGGGGAAAAATGTCCTCCCAACTCGTATAGGGTCGCAAGCGATTAAAAGTGAAACCGTCGATCCGAAACTGGGCTATAATCTTTTCGTCTTGGCTCCTGAAGAAATATCCCTGAAGGCCGAGGTCCTGAACAAGAGGAGGTCCGGGAGGTTCGCCCTTGGCTTTGAGGAGTTCAAACTGCGCTTGTAAACCACGCCTCTCTTCTACTTTTGGCAGACGCGTCACGATTTGGTCCTTCACGCCCGCAAATTCCTCGGCGCGAAGCTCCGGGTGGGCTTTGACGCGGAAATCTATTATTGCTTCTGTTATCGGCGCGTTTTGCAAGTGTCTAGGAGTAGGCATTGTTGTTCAGGGTTTAATCACCTGAGAACTATTGTAGCACCGCCGTGCCGGGTGAGCGAATTGCTAAAGTACACACGTCCGCAGATGAGATGCCCTGCTCAAACTGAACGGTGGCTGGCCTATTCTTCTGCGATTTCAAGCAATTCCTTCTTGAATTGCTTGAGTGCCTTTGTGAACCGTCGACGTCTTCTGTTGTTAGCACTACGCCAGTAGAACTCAAATCTGCTATGTTGATGTGTACGATAGAAGAAGGTTGATACGTCTGTGGCCTTTGCGCCTTTTCCGCGTCTTGCTCGATAGAAGTCGAGTAGAGCAAGATAAACCTGATCAATAGCCCAATAGACGTTTTCGTTCCAATTGTCGCGCTCGCAAGTCACACGAAATGCCTCTGCAGTCGACCGCTTTCGCAAGAGGGGCGCCAATCTGCGCCACAGAAAATGCATAGCATGCCACTTGGCGTAGGCTCGATCGGGATAGCCGCTTGCCCGATATCTCACGAGTCTTCCTAACCAGTACGCAGTCAAATAGTCTCTGACCGGACGACCGTCAAATATCGTATCGTAGTGGGGGCGGTCGAATAGGCCCTCCTTGCCACTTCGCACTTCGTAAGGATCGAGTTCACAAGCGCCGATGATTTGGGCCAGTTCATCTTTCTTGATCCGGAACCAGAATTGGTTACCCAGCAGCCGTCGAGCCTCTCGCTTTGTCTGGCGCTTTCGAAGATAATGATAGCGGAGTTTAGCCAAATCGCGTTCGAGCACTATCTGCCTCGTATCGTTCGATCTCAAATCCGAAGGGAATATATGATTTTGCCAGTTTGTTGCAGCCACTATGCTCGAAACCAGTTTTTCGAAACGGTCGTATCCATCTTTTCCATCTCGTGGAATACTGATGACTTTGACAAGGACGGATGACCGTGTAGTTGCCGCCTGGTGTAAGACACGTGTTGTCTGTTGCCCGTTGATCACTTGGGGATTTGTAACTCGTAGTATGGTTTCACCTCGTTCTGAGCTCTTGCGGGCCGAATCGCAAACAATTGTAATACCGTTGTTGAAGTACCAAAAGTGCTGCGGTTCTCTGTCCAGAGTTTTCTTCATACCATCGTTGATAGCTGTCTCGCCGAGAAAACCTCGGATGTTGCGGGCGAACAAACGATCCTGTGCTTTCTTGTACAGGTCAGCGACATCACGCCCACGCATGGTCAGAAGCCACGATTCGACACGACTCAATGGATCGAATCTCTGCGACACCCCGTCTGAACCCGCAATTCCCGTCGGATCTGCTCTGAGGTCGAGAAACGGTATTGGGGGTGCCGCTCCCTGCAGATAGTCTGTGAGGAGTGATAGGATATCCGCCCGATCGAGAATGCTGATTTCAGCCTGGGCCGTTACCTGTGCCACATGCGATTCGGCTTCAGACTTGAGGGGCGAGCTGCACTTTCCAGTTGTCACATAGTATAGGTGAAGACCGTATTTTCGGCTTTTGATTCGGTTGCGTGCCACAGTGAGGCGCTCGCCAACCTTGGCGTCGATTCTTTCAAGCAATGACGAGAAGTCGGCCTGAGTCCCCACTATCCTTGAGGCAAGTTGCGTGAACGCAAGGATATCAGAACGTGGTTCAGTAGGAGCGGTAGGGCTTTGATGGAACTTGCCCTGCAAAATGAATACCTTCTCGACATCGTCATCAACAAAGACAGCATCGACTCCTTTGTCGTGACTCACGCCGGTCACTGCCTTCGCAGCTGACTCTGAGTCTGGGACAAGGAACGCCTGCAGAAACCAGTGGATAAAAGCATTGTCGAGTGTCCACGCAGGATTCTGCTCGTGAACGGCGCGAACCTCTTTGGCCAATGTCGTTATGTCAGTTTTACGCGCCATCTAGGATTTCTTCATCGTTTGATTTGCCCATCTACTAATGAGCCCACGGGTGGCAGGTAATCCAGCAGGCTATCGGGGCAGCTTCCACATCCCATTTAACAGCGATTCAGGCGCAATATCCCCTAGCTACAGAGTCCCTGTCAAGTAGAAATCTGCTAGTAACGGCGCTGATTTTCTTCTATCGATTCGCCTTTCGGTAACCCAAGGCATCCTGGGCGATGATGAGCTTCTGGATGTTCGATGAGCCCTCAACGATCTGATAGGACTTGGCATCGCGTAGATAGCGCTCCACAGGAAACTCCGTGGAGTAACCATACGCCCCCAGAATCCTAAGGGCAGCATCCGCCGCAAAGGCGGCGGACTCGGCAGCGGCGTACTTGGCCATCGAGACCTCAAGATTATTGGGCTCCTTCTGGTCTGCAAGCCATGCCGCACGATAGACCAGCAAGCGAGCAGCCTCCTCATGCACCACCATCTGGGCGATGAGGTCTTGATTCATCTGAAATTGGCCGATTTTCTGACCGAACTGTTCCCTCTGATTGGCATAGCTCACTGCCGCCTCTCGGGCGGCGCGCGCCACACCTAAAGCCCCCGCGGCGCAGCTAAGCCGAGTGTGGTTGAGCTGCCACATGCAGATTTTAAAACCTTCTCCCTCCTTGCCAACTAGGTTGACTGCTGGAACGCGGAAGTTTTCAAAGGTTAATTCCCCTATCGGCGAGGCATGGGCGCCGAGCGTCTCCAGAGATCGGCGGTTCACTCCGGGCTGGCTTAGATCCGCATAAAAGGCTGAGATTCCCCGGTGTTTCTGGGATCGATCCGTGTAGGCATAGATCAGGGCATTGTCCGCGACCGGCGCATTGGAGATCCAGATCTTGGTTCCCTTTAAGACGTAGCCGTCGCCTTTTCGGACGGCTGTCGCCCTCATCGCCGCCACATCCGACCCCGCATCGGGCTCGGTAATGGCAAAGCAACCGACCGACTCTCCGCGGATCAAGGGCGGGATATACTTTTTTTTCTGCGCTTCGCTACCGAACTGGAGCAGGGCTAGTGCCGGACCCACTTGCATGTTGATAAAGACCCGGAGGGCGCTGTGGACCCGGGCGATCTCCTCCGTTATGAGCGCCAGCGCGAGAAATCCAAGGCCGTTTCCCCCATAGCTCTCCGGAATAACACAACCATAAAAACCCAGCTCGCCCATTTTCAACACTAGGTCTTTGCGGAAGGTATGTCCTTTATCGTCCTTAGCGGCAGTAGGGGCAATCTCCTTCTCAGCGAAATCGCGGGCCAGATCCCGAACCGCTATCAATTCCTCGGATAAATTGAAA
Organism: Binatia bacterium; assembly: GCA_050735075.1. GTDB lineage: Bacteria > Desulfobacterota > Binatia > UBA9968 > UBA9968 > JAHFAO01. The sequence goes on along the minus strand of JBOHVJ010000470.1, from coordinate 3,426 downwards.
TCCATAGCTCCTCCTTTTGACCGAGGATCGAAGATAGAGAATCGAGGATCGCAATCTTCTATCATCAATCCTTGATCTTCGGCCTCTCACGGTTCACCCTTTAAAAGGCTTCGTGCGATGACGATTTTTTGGATCTCTGAGGTTCCTTCATAGATCCTCAAAGCACGAACATCACGGTAGAGCTGCTCCACTGGAGACCCGACCACAACCCCTATGCCTCCGTGGATCTGTAGCGCCTGGTCCACGATCCGCTGCGCAGCCTCGGTGGCAAAAAGCTTTGCCATGGAAGATTTCTGCTTGAGTCCCTTTTGGCCGCGGTCGTTTATCCAGGCAGCCTGGTAGACCAAGAGACGGGACGCCTCCAGCTCCGTGGCCATATCCGCGAGCTTAAATTGTATTCCCTGGAACTCAGCCAACTCTTGCCCAAACTGGCGCCGAGTCTGACTGTACCGGATCGCTTCATCCAAGGCCCTTTGAGCTAGCCCCACAGCCGCTGCCCCGACGGTGCAACGGAGGATATCGAGTGTCTGAAGGGCAATCTTGAGCCCATCTCCCTCCTTGCCTAAGAGTTGTGTTTCTGGAACACGGCATTCCTCAAAGGCAATTGTCCCGATCGGATGGGGAGAGATAAGCGGGACCTTTTCTTTAAGAACCAACCCAGGGCTATTGGCTTCCACCACAAAAGCGCTGATCCCCTTTGCTTTCTTCTGGGGATCGGTCGAGGCGAAGACGACGTATCTTTGCGCTAAACCGGCGTTGGAGATAAAGCGTTTGACTCCCGTGAAAAAATAGTCCTTGCCGCGTCTAACTGCCCTTGTCTCTATGGATGAAATGTCCGAGCCTGCCTGGGGTTCTGTGAGGGCGAAAGCCACAATGGTCTCTCCCCTCGCAACAGCGGGGAGATACAGTTCCTTTTGTTCTTCGCTGCCTGCTATGGTGATGGGATAGCTCCCTAGGGCTTGAATGGCAAACATCGCATCTGCCAGGGAGGAGCCCCTAGCTAATTCCTCCCGCATGATACACAAATCGCGGGCCTGAACGTTATCTCGGACTCCACCGAACCGCTTGGGTACGACGTAGCGAATGAAACCTTCGCGCCCGAGAGAAGCTACAAGCTGCCGAGCTCGATCCTCCATCGGCAGCTCTTCTTTCTCACCCAAGATGAGGTTCTTCTCCACCCAAGAACGTATGCGCCTCTGCAGGGCTGAGTCTTCTTGGTTCAGAAAAAAATCCATTCTGTCTTCTAGCTAGCTACTGAATTCTCGCGGGTATGAAGTTCTAAGGAGTTCCTCCGAAAGCGGGTTTCCTCGGGATGCGAGTCTTCGGGCTGCGGCCGATGGGCCAGTGCCCCGAAGATACTTATGAACTCCTTAATAAGATCGATTGAAAACCGGCGGCCTCTTTTCGATAAAGGCTCTGTATCCCTCGTGGAAGTCCGGTCCTTCCATACATCTAGCCTGCGCCTTAGCTTCCATTTCTAGCGCCGCCTCCAAGTCCATATCTGCCTCTAAGTTGAGAAGCTCCTTGGTTACCCCCAGAGCATAAAGCGGTCCTTCCTTGAGGCGCCGCGCCAGCCCGTAGGCTTCCTTCATCAGCTCTTCACGCGGCACCACTCGATTGGCTAAACCGATCCGATAGGCCTCTTGGGCATCGATAGCATCTCCCAAAAAGAGAAGCTCTGTTGCCTTGCCCTGGCCGACGATCCTGGGTAGGAGATAGAGGGCCCCCATGTCCGCGCCTGACAGTCCAACCTTCACAAAGAGAAAGGCAAACTCGGCCCTGTCCGAAAGGATCCGGAAATCGCTAGCCAATGCCAGCATCGCCCCTGCGCCAGCAGCGATGCCGTTCACGGCCGCGATGATCGGTTTCTTCAGGTTGCGCATGTTCTTCACCACATTGCAGGTCATGCGGGTAAAGCGATACAGAGAGTCACCTTTCATCTGAACCAGTTTTCCGATGATTTCATCCACCCTTCCTCCGGAGCAGAAACCCTTGCCGCTTCCTGTTAGCACTAAAACCTTTACCGCCTCATCGCGAGCTAACTCGCCTGTCAACTTCTCCAACTCCTCATAGGTCTGGAAGGTCAGGGCATTGAGTTTGTCGGGGTTATTCAGACGAACAGTCGCAATGCCATCCTCAACCTCATAGATAAAGCTCTGATCGATCATCGCGTTTGTCCTCCTTTTCACACCTTGAGCCCCCTCGCTCCGGGGTCTTCCGACCGCAGCCGATGCGCCAACCGGCAATGCTTCAAGTCGTTCAAATAGTTCAAAATGTCTTGAACGCCTTGAACAGCTCGAACGTTTTGAGCTCCATTGGTCCGCTGTCTTCAGCTATGAGGGGCAGCCCCGCTCTCTATTTTTTCACACCATAACCGCCCCGCCGTCGACATTAATTGCCTGACCGGTCATTCCACCTGCTGCTTTAGAAGCAAGCATCACGGCTACATCGGCAACCTCCTCGGGTGTGATTAACCGGTTCTGGGGTGAGGTGCCTTTAAACAGTTTGAGAACGTCCTCCAGTTGCTTACCGGTCTTCTGGGCCATCAATCTGATATTGTTCAGCGTCAACTCTGTATCGACATAGCCTGGGCATATAGCGTTTACCGTCACGCCTGTTCTGGCCATTTCTAGGGCTAAAGCCCGAGTGAGGCCAAGCACGGCGTGTTTTGAGGTCGTGTAAGCAGAGATATGGGAATAGGCAACCTTGGCCATCGTTGAAGCGATGTTGATGATCCGTCCCCACTTCAAGGCAATCATCGCAGGGAGAAAGACTTTGCAGCAATAATAGGTCCCGGTTAGATTGACTTCTAGAACTTCTTCCCAAAGATGATCGTCCATCTCCAAGAAACTGGCGGCCGGGGCTATGCCCGCGTTGTTAACCAAGACCTGGACTGTCCCGCGCCGTCTTGTGATTTCTCTGTTGAGGGATTCAACTTCCTGTTTGCGTGTAATGTCACACGGCAGAGCAAGGGCCTTGGCTTTGGTTCCAAGGTGGTGAATCTCGTAGGCTACGTCATCAAGGGTGGCTTGATTCCGTCCGGTGATAACCACATGGCTCCCCTGAGCGGCAAAGGCAAGGGCTATGGCGCGACCGATTCCTCGACCGCCTCCGGTAACTAAGACGAGTTTTCCTTTAAGCCCTTCTACGTCTGTCGTGCTCATAGCTCGTCGTTTGTAAGGCCCATTCAGGTTTTAAACGACTTGAACGTTTTGAACAGCTTAAACTCTTGTTTAGCTACTTCGCAGCTTGAATCTTTGGATCTTCCCCGTGGCTGTCTTCGGTAGCTCTTCGACAAACTCGATCCATCTGGGGTACTTGTAAGGGGCGATTCTGTTCTTGACCACGGACTGAAGCTCCTCTTTGAGCTTTTCACTCGCTCGGTATTCGCCCTTCAATAGCACATAGGCCTTTGGCTTGATCAGC
>JBOHVJ010000469.1:0-13319 GCA_050735075.1 Binatia bacterium | reverse complement strand
CCCCATCACGGTTCAAAAGTGGTGCTGCGAGCCCTTTTTTGGCAGGGAGAACCAAGGTCAGAGGTCCGGGCCAGAAGCGGGCCATGAGTCTCTCCGCCACAGGTGGGATCTCTGCCACAACGTTCTTAAGCATCTTCTCATCCGCGACGATTATCGGGATTGGACTGTCACCATCCCGCCCCTTTACGGAAGCGACCCGCTCCACAGCGGTCTCGTCGAACGCGTCCGCCCCTAAACCGTAAAAGGTCTCGGTGGGGAAAACAATGACTTCACCACGCCTAAGCGCCTCGATGGCTCGGGAAAAAACTTCAGCGCCTCTGTCTCTCTTCTCTAAGTTTTCTATCTTTTTCTTCGACACCCGAGGCCATCTCCCTTTTGAGCTGCGCTAGCTTGGCAGAAAGCTGTTGATCCGTACGGGCAAGAATCTCTGCAGCAAAGATCCCCGCGTTCGCTGCACCCGCCTTACCGATGGCCATGGTCGCCACCGGCACGCCAGCAGGCATCTGCACAGTGGAGAGCAGCGCATCCAGACCCTTCAGGCTGGAAGAATCGATGGGAACTCCGATCACTGGGAGCGTCGTATTCGCCGCCACTGCACCGGCCAAGTGGGCTGCCGCCCCAGCCCCCACTATGATCACCTCGATCCCTCGCTCACAGGCCGAAGCTGCATACTCATGTGTCTTTTCGGGAGCGCGGTGAGCGGAGAGGATACGCGTCTCGTATGGAATGCCAAAATAATCGAGCCGCTTTTCAGCCTCTCGCATAACCTCAAGATCCGAGTCGCTTCCCATCAAGATCGCCACCTTGGGTCGCGATTGAGATTTCCTTTTCATCCTTCAGCCTTCCTATTTCATCCTTTCCTGAGGGCCCTCTGGCCGATATCCTTTCGGTAGTGCAACCCTTCCCACTCTATCTCTCCAACGGCCCGGTAAGCCTCCCCTACGGCCTCTTGGATATTGCCGCCCAATGCGGTCACACCCAGAATCCTACCACCAGAGGTTACAAAGAGCCCATCTCTCTTAGCGGTGCCCGCGTGAAAAACAAAGCCCCGCTCCCAACCACCCAGCTTCTCTAACCCTCGGATCTCTCTTCCCTTCTCATAAGAACCGGGATAGCCCTCAGCACACAGGACCACGCAGGCAGCAGCATCCTTGTGCCATTCCGCCTCGACCTGATCGAGCCTTCCATCGATCGTAGCTTCCAGCAGAGGAACTAGATCGCTCTTGAGTCGCATGACCACCGGTTGGCACTCGGGATCACCGAACCTGACGTTGAATTCCAAAACCTTTGGTCCATGCTCAGTAATCATTAGCCCCACATAAATCACGCCGGAGTAGTGAACTCCCCTTTTCTTCAGGCCTCGGAGCAGGGGTCTAAGAATCTCATCCAGGATACGGCGGTGGACCTCGGGGGAAACAACCGGCGCCGGGGAGTAGGCGCCCATGCCTCCTGTATTAGGCCCCAGGTCTCCATCAAAGACGCGCTTGTGGTCTTGCGACGAGGCAAGGGGAAGAATGTGCTCCCCATCCGTCAGCGCCATGAAGGAGGCCTCTTCGCCCTTCAGGAACTCCTCAATCACCAACTTTTCGCCCGCCTGACCGAAGAGTCTACGCACCAAGATATCATCAATGGCATTCTCAGCTTCCATCAGGCTAGGGCAAATAATAACCCCTTTTCCTCCAGCCAGACCGTCAGCCTTGACCACATACGGCGGCTGCTGCTGGGCTAGATACCTTTTAGCCAAAGTTTCGTCTGAAAAGGTCTCGAAAGAGGCTGTCGGGATACGGTTCTCTTTAAGGATCTCTTTAGCAAAGGCCTTACTCCTCTCCAATTTTGCCGCCTCACGGTCAGGGCCGAAGATTTTTAGGCCTCTTTTTTGAAAGAGATCCACAATGCCAACGGTCAAGGGAAGCTCAGGTCCGACCACGGTGAGATCGATCTTCTCTCTTGCTGCAAAGGCGCCAAGCCTCTCAATCTCCTCCGTTGCGATCGCCACCAATTCTGCTATCTCGCCGATACCCGCATTCCCTGGAGCACAATAGACCTTTTCTACCTTGGGGCTTTGCCTGATCTTCCAGACCAGGGCGTGCTCTCGCCCGCCGCTGCCAATCACTAGGACTTTCATGGGTATTAGCTATTAGCCCTCGGCTTTCAGCGGTCAGCAAGGAGAATAAAAAAGCTGAAGGCTGATAGCTTTAATGTCTGAAGTGCCTCATGCCAGTGAAAATCATCGCCATGCCATGCTCATTGGCGGCCGTAATGACTTCTTCGTCTTTTATCGACCCGCCTGGCTGAATCACCGCTCTTGCGCCTGCCTTTGCCGCCTCATCGACCCCGTCGCGGAAGGGATAGAAGGCATCTGACGCCACCACAGAGCCTCTGAGGTCGAGGCCATGGGTTTGTGCCCGCATGACGGCCAGCTTGGCGGAATCGACGCGGCTCATTTGTCCGGCGCCTACTCCCAGCACCTGATCCTTCGAGGCAAAAACTATTGCGTTCGACTTTACATGGCGACAAACCCGCCAGGAAAAATCCAACGCTTCGTATTCCTCGTCTGTGGGCTTCCTCTTTGTTATCACTTTGCAGCTCCTCACATCGACCGAGCCCCTGTCCCACTCCTGAACCAAGAGGCCGCCTTTGATCCGGCGAAGGTCGTACCCTCCGTCTTCTTTCGTTCCCATCTCCACTTCGAGGAGACGGATGTTTAAGAGGCGCTTGGCGGAAGAAAGAACCGCTTTGGCCTCCGGACTAAATCCCCGGGCGAGGACAATCTCGAGAAAGATATCTTTAAGCTCGTTTGCCGTCTCTTCATCCACTGGCCGATTGAAACCGATCACGCCGCCGAAGATAGAGACAGGATCCGAGGCGCGCGCCTTACGGAAGGCATCCGCCAGGGATCGCTTTGATAGAGCTACGCCGCATGGGTTGTTATGCTTGATGACCACGGCTGCGGTCTCAGAAAACTCCAGGATGAGCCTCAACGCCGCATCTGCGTCGAGAATGTTATTAAAGGAAAGCTCCTTACCCTGAATCTGCTGGGCTCTCGTGATCGAAGGACCTAAAGTTTCTCCACTGCTGTAAAAGGCCGCTTTCTGTTGGGGATTCTCGCCGTAGCGCAGATCCTGGATCTTGGTGAACTGGAAATTTAGCGTCCGGCCCCAGGGATTGGGCTGCTTGTTTCCATCTAAAGAGTCCAGATAGTTGGAGATCGCCCCGTCATAATGGGCCGTGTGCTGAAAGGCCTTGCAGACAAGTCGAAAGCGAGTCTCCTCGGAAAGCTCTCCGGCTTTTTCCCGCAACTCCGCCAGGACATCGCCATAGTCGGTTGAATCCACGATCACGGCCACATGCGCGTAGTTCTTAGCTGCGGCACGGACCAGAGTCGGCCCGCCGATATCGATCTGTTCCACAATTTCAGCAAAAGGGGCGCCACGTGCCACAGTCGCCTCAAAGGGATAGAGATTTACGACTATAAGGTCGATGGGGATGATCCCATGGGCCTTCATCTGGGCAAGGTGTTCCGGGTTGTCCCTCAGAGCCAATATGCCGCCATGAACCTTCGGATGCAGAGTCTTCACTCGACCGTCCATCATTTCCGGAAATCCGGTGATTTCCGAGACATCTCTCACCGCAATTTTGTTTTGCCTGAGTAGCCCGGCGGTCCCGCCAGTAGAGATAATTTCAATACCCAACTCCGACAGGCCTCGACCAAACTCGACAATCCCTCTTTTATCAGAAACGCTGATAAGGGCCCTCTGTATCCTGCCCACGCTTTTTATTCCTCCTTTGAACTTTAATAAGTGCGAGGGACTCTCGCGCTAATGGAAGTGAGGACTTCGTAAGAGATGGTATCTGCGCACAGGGCCATCTCGTCGGCAGAGATGGTTTCCTCCCCCTGATTGCCGAGAAGAACAACCTCATCTCCCTGCTTGACATCCCCTATATCGGTAACATCTATCATAGTCAAATCCATACAGATTCTACCCACGATCGGCGCCCTTTTTCCCCGGACCAGCACCGCGCCCCGATTCGATAAAAGCCGGTGGTAACCGTCCGCATAACCCAGAGGAAGCGTGCCGACGCGACTATCCCTCTTAGTCTTGAAGGTCTGCCCATAACTTATGCTTGAGCCTTTCGGCACTTTCTTCAATTGTAGAATTCGTGTCTTCCAGGAGAGAACGGGCTTCAGGGTAACCTGTTTCACCATCTTTGTAGAAGGATAAATACCGTAGAGCATCAAACCCGGGCGAACCATAGTGAAATGGGACGACGGAAAGGCGATCACGCCAGCGCTCTTGGCCATATGAATAAGCGGCGCATCGTAGTCCGCAGAGTGAAGCCGTCTAAGGACCTGCCGGAAAAGGTCCACTTGCCTCTGACTGTATCTTCTCTCCACACCTTCCGTTTCAGAAAAATGGGAGTAAACACCTTCAAGTTTTAGCGCCTTCAATTTGCCAAGCTCAGGGAGCCAGGAATCGATCTCCGAGGGGAGAAAACCGATCCTCCCCATCCCTGTATCCACCTTGAGATGGAATTTGAGCGAGACGTTGCGGCTTCGCGCCAGCCTTTCCAGGTGACGCAAGAGCTCTGGCTCACAGATTGCCGGAGTTAGATTATTCTGAAGAAGCTCATCGAATTGTTCTGGATAGAAACCTGCGAGAACAAGAATTGGAGAGCTAATGCCCGAGTTTCTGAGCTCAATCCCTTCCTCCAAAGTTGCGACGCCGAACCCGTCACTTCCCTCCTCCGCCAAAATTCGGGCAACTTCAGGTGCCCCATGACCATAGGCATTGGCCTTGACCATAGAGAGGATCTTAACTCCAGGCCCAACTTTTTTTCTAACCTGTTGGTAGTTCCAGCGTAGGGCGTCAAGATCGATGGTGCAGACGGTAGGACGTCCTTTAGCACCCGGTGTCATGAAACCTTCGCACCAGGAGCGACCTTCTTCTCTGGGGTCAAAATCACTATCCGATCGCCGTCTGAGGCAGCCAGGAGCATCCCCCGACTTTCTACTCCGCGGAGTTTGGCCGTTTCAAGATTCGCTACGATCACAATCTGTTTTCCTATTAATTCTTCGGCCTTGTAGTGCGGTTTGATTCCAGCAACGATCTGGCGCTGCTCCGAGCCCAAGTCCACTTTCAGAACGATGAGCTTATCCGCATTGGGATGGGATTCGGCGCTCAGGACAGAACCGATGCGGAGATCTAGTTTGCGAAATTCTTCGATGTTGACCATCTTCCAATCCTTTCTTCCGTACTGGTGGCTCCTAATAAAGATAGCAGAACAGCAGGTCGCAAAAAAGGTCATCTGAGTTGACAACGCATATCAAGCGGCAGGAGAATAATTTTAAGGGTTCGTAAAATGCGTGTCACTTTGTTGGGTCATGCGACCGTGTTGGTAGAAATGGGGCCTATGAAGATCCTCATGGACCCGGTTCTCCAAGACCCTTTTGAAGACGGATTGGTGGTCTCTTGTCCCAGGAGGCAAATCGATGTGGATCGCTTCCCTCCCGTTGACGTCGTTATAATTTCACATCGGCATCCAGATCACTTTGATTTGTTTTCTTTGGACCGCCTCTCGAGGAATTGTCAGGTCTGCTGTCCGACAGACCCGCTAATTACTCATGCACTAAAGCTGCTGGGTTTCCAGCATGTGACCGTCCTAGAGCCCGGGAAACCGATGAGCCTAGAGAAGATGGAGATTCTGCCAACTCGTTCTGAGAATCAGTCCGTTCGGGAATGCGGCATCCTGTTTCGGGACCAGACGGGCACCTTCTGGAACCAGGTCGATACCGAGATTTCCCCGGCCACCATTAACTCCGTGCTCCAGCATTGCGCTAGAGTGGACCTGCTGTTCGCCATGTATGCGAGTCAGAACTTTTCCTTCTTCGAGAGTCAGGACAAGTCGTTCCCATACGAAACCCATCGCCAGAACCTGCAGAATGCCCTGATGATCCGGCCTGGCTTGACGGTGCCTGGCTCTGCTGGGTTCAGATTCTTTGGCGAGCATGAATGGTTGAATCGCTTCCTGTTTCCGATCTCCCGAGAGCTCTTTCTTCATGACCTCAGGACCCTTGATGCAACGCTTGAGACGGCGATTATGAATCCTGGAGATGTCGCTGAGATCAATAGCGGTGATGTGAAGATCCACCAGCAAGCATCTCCATTTTCAAAAACTCTGCAAGATGATACCCATCAGGTCTCTTTTAATCCGACCAGCACGATTCCCCCTCTCAAGGACCCGAATCCCGAGGGATACGAGATTCGAGAGATGGAAGGGACTATCTCGAAGGTCATTAAACAGGGGCTTTTCAAATTTTGTCTGGAACACGCCCGAAACCAGCTAGAGGTAGCTGGAAAATATTTTGCTTGTCGAGCCATATACGGCCTCGAAGTGGTATTTCCGCATTACAGCAAACATTGGACGATAGATTTTCGCAGCGATCCGATCTGTCTGTACAGCGAAAAAAATGCACAAGCAAACGTCATTCACCAAATCGCTGCTTCGGCCCTAAACGGATGGATTCTGCGGCGCAGGAGCTTCTTTTACGTCCGAGCCTACTCCCGCCGGTTCTCTACCTACCACAGGGTTTATGGAGATGCCGCTGGGGTACATGTCATCCCGGTGCAACTGCCCGATCTGCTGATGTACTACCTTATCTACGGTGCAGAGGACTCCTCTGATTCGGCTCGGAGGCGAATTGAATATGAGGTTATGCAATTGAAGCGGGTGGGTAACCTGCTTGACATGAAACCTAAGAATTACTAAAAGCAGTAATAGTTATTAATAACGAAGGAGGTTTTATGCCAAAAGGTATAAAAGGAACAAAAAGTGAAGAGAATCTCAAGAACGCCTTTGCTGGCGAATCCCAAGCCAATAGGCGATATCTCTATTTCGCGCGGGTGGCTGATATAGAAGGCTATCCAGATTTGGGAGGGTTATTCCGCGACACCTCAGAGGCCGAGACAGGTCATGCCTTTGGTCACCTAGATTTTCTGAAAGAGGTGGGCGATCCGGTCACAGGAGTGCCAATAGGCAGCACGGAGAAAAACCTCAAATCTGCCATTGAAGGGGAGACCTACGAGTACACAGAGATGTACCCAGGAATGGCTAAGACTGCCCGTCAGGAGGGGTTTGCCGAGTTGGCCGAGTGGTTTGAGACTTTAGCGAAAGCGGAAAAGTCGCATGCCGGACGATTCACCAAAGGCTTGGAGAAAATCGCCGGTAAAGAGCCCGCCGACGCTGCAAGCTAATTTGTTACTCTCCACGTTAGGGCTGGGAAATCTCAGCCCTAACAATCAACATGGCCTTTGAGTTAGCTTCCATAAACCTCTCCACTCAATACAGGTGCTAGAACAGGCCTACGGTTTGGAGGGACAGAGATAAGGATGAAGAAAGTTGGCCTTGATGATTTAATGGGCCTGTTTGCCTACGAAAAAGTCCGCCCTAAATTCCGCCAGGAAATTATCGATTACAAAAAGAAGCGTCGCTTACCGGTCGGTGACCGCATATCCCTAGTGTTTGAAAACAGAAGGACGGTGATCTTTCAAATTCAAGAGATGATACGGGCAGAAAAGATCACTGATCTGGATAAAATCAAGGAGGAGATAGAAGTTTACAACACGCTGATTCCGGACTCTAACGAGCTAAGCGCAACTTTACTCATTGAGATTGAAGATCGGGGTAAGATCCGCGAGGATCTCCTCAAATTTTTGGGGATTGATGAAACGGTTTATCTCAGAATCGGAGAGCGTCATAAAATCCGGGCGGCCTTTGAAGAGGGCCATAGCAAGGAGGATAAGATCAGTGCTGTGCAGTATGTGCGTTTCCGTTTGAGTCCAGAGGCGAAGGATGCCTTCGTTGCGGGTCAAGGAGAGATCCTCGCGATCATCGATCATCCCAATTATCAGGCTCAGGAAAAGATTCGGGAAGAGATGAGAAAATCTCTAAGTCAGGATCTTATGGAGTAAACATCCATGACAGAGCAAAAAAGAAGACACACCAGGCAGCTCGAGGTTACCTGGGAAGCAGTCAAAGATGAGACCTCACATCCGACCGCGGACCAGGTCTATGAAAAGGTACGGGCCGTCATCCCGAACATCAGCCTGGGGACGGTCTATCGGAATCTTCAGAAGCTTGTCACCGAGGGAAAGCTCCAAGTGTTGACCCTGGGGCGCACTCAGCATTTCGATCCGATGGTGCAACGTCATGAGCATTTCATCTGCGAGAAGTGTGGGCGGGTGTACGATCTTTTTGTTGGCTCCGAGGAAAAGATTCTTCCCTCTTCCCTGCCCCCCGAAGGTTTCACCGTAAGCTCCCACCGACTGGCCCTTTACGGTTCCTGTAAGCATTGCGGGAAATAATTTTGTCTCATCCCTATTATATTGTGATTGCCCGGCAGATCTGGTAGACGGATAGCGAAAACCATTTAGGGAGGTTTTTTATGAATCTATTCATTTTGGCAGTTGTCGTAGTTTTGCTCCTACCTGCCAGCGCTATGAGTGCAGCGTTTCCTGAGAGGGCGATCGAGATTATCGTCCCCTTTGGGGTGGGTGGGGGAAGCGATACTGCGGCTCGGGCTATCGTCCCAGGATTGGAAAAAGTTTTAGGGGCGAAGATCGTTGTTACCAATATGCCCGGAGGCGGCGCCACAAAGGGTATGATCCATGTGGCCCAACAACCCCCAGATGGCTATACCATCCTTGCCATCACCACCTCCCATTTCATCGATGCCGTTAAACCCAAGGCCCGCTACAGCCTCCTCGAGGACTTCGTTCCAGTGGCGCGCTACCAGCTCGACACTACGGCGGTGCTGGTGGGGGGCAAGACTCCTTTTAAAAGTCTTAAGGAGCTTATCGACTACGGAGAGAAGAATCCGCGCCAACTTAAGTTCGCCGGGACAAGTCCTGGAGGGTGGTCAGAGATCCAGACCCTTAGCTTCGCAAAGCTGGCTGGCATCAAGGTGACCTTTGTTCCCTATGGGTCCGGGTCGGAGATCAAGGCTGCCATGCTGGGAGGACATATCCATGGGGCCTTGGAGGAGGTTGCGGAGACTCTGCCTCTTATTAAGGGAGGCCAGATTCGCGCTTTGGCTATGATCAGTGAGGCGCGCCATCCGGCCCTCCGAGATGTGCCCACAGCGGTAGAACAAGGAATCAATCACACCAAAGGACTGACCCGCGGCTTTGCAGTCCGAAAAGGAACCCCTTCTGACCGTGTCAAGCTCCTGGCTGAGGCGGTCAGAAAGGCGATGGAAGATCCCGGCTACAAAAAGTTTGAACGGGAGAACTTTTTGCACATCCGTAAGGGTTATCTACCGCTAGACGAGTTTCAAAAGACTTGGGAGGAGGAGGTTGGCATCTACAGGGAGATCCTGAAAGAGGCTGGCCTGTAGGCCGAGAAGGAAGTTGCTAACGAAAGGAAAATCATGTCATCAAGCCCAGAATCGTCCTTTGACGTAGTTGTCGTAGGTAGTGGCAATGCTGGGCTCTGCGCTGCCCTCGCTGCCAGAGAGCTTGGCGTCTCGGTGCTGCTAGTGGAGAAGGCCCCCGAGGAGTGGCGGGGCGGAAATTCCTTCTTTACGGGCGGAGCACTGCGTTTTGCTTTTCGCGGCTTGGACGATATCAGGACTTTGATCCCTGACCTGTCCGAAGAGGAGCTTCAGTCGATTGAGATCGAGCCCTATGACGAGGACCAATTCTACAACGATATGTTGCGGGTCACGGAATACCTGACGGATGCCGATCTCTGTTTAACCCTGATCCGCCAGTCTTTGCCCACGATGCAGTGGCTCCGTACGAAGGGTGTGCGATGGAACCTTTCCTTCGGCCGTCAGGCGTTCCGGGTTGGCGGCAAATTCAGGTTCTGGGGTGGGCTCCTGGTAGAGGCTGTTGGGGCTGGCCCGGGCTTAGTAGGGGCCCTTTTCGACCGAGCGACAAAGGACGGAGTTGAGATCCGATACGCCTCGAAGGCGACGCGTTTACTGACGGACCGACAAGGTGGGATTGCGGGCATTGAGATCCGTGGAGTTGAAGGCCTTTATGAGGTCCATTGCCATTCTGCGGTACTGGCTTCAGGCGGATTCGAGGCGAACGCAGAGTGGCGCTGCCGCTATTTAGGCCCTGATTGGGAGCTCGCCAAGGTTCGAGGCACTCTTTATAACACCGGCGATGGAATTAAGATTGCCCTCGACATCGGGGCTCAACCTTTCGGGCACTGGAGTTCATGCCATGCAGTGGCCTGGGACCTTAATGCCCCCCCCTATGGAGACCGCAAAATCGGCGACCTCTTCCAAAAGCATTCGTACCCTCTTGGGATCGTCGTCAATATTGAGGGAGAACGATTTCTCGATGAGGGAGCAGATTATCGAAACTACACCTACGCCGAATACGGACGTCGGATTATTAGACAACCTCAACGAACTGCGTTTCAAATCTTCGACTCAAAGGTGCTCCCTCTTCTCCGTGACGAGTATCGGATACGCGAAGTGACCAAAGCCGAGGCCACTACAGTTGAAGAGCTTGCAAAAAAGCTAGAGATCGATGTTGATGGGCTGGTTCGAACCGTCCGCGAGTTCAACGCTGCAGTCCAGCCAGGTGAGTTCAATCCGGCCATTTTAGATGGCAAAAGGACAAAGGGGCTTATTCCGCCCAAATCTAATTGGGCCCTACCCATTGATACACCGCCGTTTGTGGGATACGCAGTAACCACCGGAATCACTTTCACATTTGGCGGGCTTCGAATAACCCCTAAGGCAGAGGTCCTAAATACTGAAAACCACCTTATCCCCGGACTCTATGCTGCAGGGGAACATGTAGGAGGTCTCTTTTATTATAATTATCCTGGCGGGTCAGGGCTTATGGCAGGTGCTGTGTTCGGTCGCATAGCCGGGGCTCAGGCGGCTACCCATGTGGCCGCGGTTCGAGGTCAGTAGGCAACGGCGGAATGGAGCCAGGAAGTTACTTCTTCCTTGTAAAGCGAGTGAGCCGGGGATAGACTGTCACTGCTCCCTGGACGAAGGAGATGGAAGAGGTCTACATTCCTCCTGATTCCCAGAGAAGGCTCATGGATCTGTCCCGCCAAACTCTGGAGAGATTTGTCCGCGGACAAGCAAGGCAAGCTAATAACATCGAAGATTCTTATCTTGTTGCCTCTGCTTATGGTGCCTTTGTAAGCCTGCATAAGGGAGAGGAGCTGAGAGGATGCATCGGGACTTGTTTTCCCACGCACCCTTTATATGAGACGGTCATGGAGATGACCGAGGCAGCGGCGTGCCGGGACCACCGTGTTTCTCCGATCAACCCGAACGAGCTTGCTGATATCCGCATTGACATCTCTGTCCTATCCCCTCTACAGTTGGTGCGTGAACCCCTTTCCTTAGAGGTCGGTAAGCATGGCCTTCATATAGCGAGTGGGGAGAGGCGCGGAGTTTTACTTCCCCAGGTTGCGATCCAATACGGTTGGGATATGAAAACCTTTCTCTGTCAAGCCTGCATCAAGGCGGGCATGAAAAAAAATGCCTGGCAGAGGCCCGAGACCCAGCTATCGACTTTTACCACTCTAATCATTGAGGAGGAAAGATGAAACGGCGAGGCTTCATCGGATTGCTGGCGGCATCTTGCCTGTTGTCCCTGAGGAGCGTTGCTCATGCGGTTTGTAATCCATCCTTAGTCCGCCTGTTGGACCGGGGACAGGACCTTGCCCAGATTCGCTCAGGGCGTGGTCCTCGTCTGGGGCACTATTTTGTCCAGTGGTTCGGTCATTCCAGTTTTCTAGTCCACTCTGGCAGCCAAACCAAAGTGGTAACAGATCCTAACTTCAATGTGACTCCGGGCATTCAGGCCGATGCGGTGACGGTAAGCAACGATCACTTCACCCACAACAACATTGGGGCAGTCTCCGGGAACCCCATTATCCTTAGAGGCATTACCCTACGGCAGACCTGGAATCCCGTACGAACGAGCGTGAAAGATATCACCATCGTCAACATCCCAAGCCAGCGGGGACTATGGTATGGCGGGGTAGCGAATTCGATATTCATTTACGAGATGGGCAGCCTCTGCCTTGCCCACCTGGGCAACATAGGTCATCTCTTAACGCCCGAACAAGAGAAGGTCCTGCATCGGGTGGATGTGATGATGACCCCGATCGATGCCATGAATAACCTGGGTTTTGAGGATCTGATAAAGGTGATCGAACAGGTGCGGCCTCCTATTGTAATTCCGATGCATTACGATGTGCCGCGTCAGGCCGACCTCTTCGCTAGTTTTGTTGGGGAGCGTTATCCTGTTCGCCGGATTGGGGATTCCCAACTTATCCTGAGTCGCTCCATGCTTCCCAAGTCAACCGAGATCTTCATTCTCACTCACCCCCGACCGACTTTTCGCTGGGAGTGATCCATTCCAGTGGAAGGGCCTCCCCCCTTCGTTTCCTCGGCAAGCGTATGCAGATGGCTCTTGACGGATTTGGATGGTTTTACTTCGAGACCTATCGGTGCTATAGAGTCTCTGAGGAGTTCTTGTGAATCAAAGAGAAGTCAATTTTTTCCGTCGGCTTCTAAGACAGCGTATGCAGGAGCTCTTTTTCGAGGCCGGAAGGACGGTTGAGGGGATGGACGAAGAGGAAAATTTCCCCGACCCCACTGACCGGGCCTCCCTGGAGACAGATCGCAATTTCACTCTCCGCATCCGTGACCGGGAGCGCAAGCTCCTCTTCAAAATCCAAGAGGCCCTGAGGCGGCTGGACGAGGGGGAGTATGGGATTTGCGAGGAATGCGGCGAAAAGATCGGCCTTGCCCGTTTGAAGGCGCGTCCCGTGACGACCTTTTGTATAGATTGCAAGTCAAGTCAGGAAGTCGAAGAGAGAAAATACAAGCGTCTCTTCTAGTTTCTCCCCTTTCATGAAGATTAGAAAGGCTGTCCTCCCCGTCGCTGGTCTGGGCACGCGGTTTCTCCCGGCTACCAAAGTGGTCCCCAAAGAGCTTTTGCCTATCGTCGATATCCCCACAGTGCAGTACGTAGTTCAGGAGGCTGTGGAGTCAGGAATCACAGAGGTCATTTTCGTAACCGGCAGGGGCAAGGACGCTATTGAGGACCATTTTGATTTGGTGCCCGAACTAGAGCAGGTACTAGAGGAGCGTGGACAGATAGAAATGCTGGAAACCCTCCGGCGGATCGCTGAGATGATCGAGGTCGTGTCTGTGAGACAAAAGAGGCCTTTGGGTTTGGGGCATGCGGTCCTTTGCGCGCGCGATCTGGTGGGCAGTGAACCCTTCGCCGTGATGTTGGCGGATGATCTGGTGGACAGCGAAGTTCCGTGCG
>JBOHVJ010000468.1:0-22282 GCA_050735075.1 Binatia bacterium | reverse complement strand
AACCGGACTCTACGTGGCCTCATGGTCGTGGCTGAGTGCGTGAAGGATATTGGCACGCGAAACGACCTTGAACTATTGAGTAAATACTCCGTCGGCGGTGAGCCGGCGACCATCGAGAAAATTAAGGCCGATGCCGAATTTTTTGTGAAACGGCGATCATTAGCGTAGCCAAGACATCCCCCGCTGGGGACCGAGG
Source organism: Binatia bacterium (assembly GCA_050735075.1). Taxonomy (GTDB): domain Bacteria; phylum Desulfobacterota; class Binatia; order UBA9968; family UBA9968; genus JAHFAO01. Next base: position 22,086 of record JBOHVJ010000468.1, on the reverse strand, counting down.
GTCAGATCTTTACGTGTGCAAGACCCGTTGTCAGGGGGAGATCGAAGCCACCGACCGCCAGATCGACCAGCTCGTCTATGAACTCTATGGGCTAACGGAGAAGGGGAAGAGGGGCGGGCCTGATATCTGCTATTTGCAGCCTGCACCGCCCTTAGAGTCGGCGTCGCTGAATACTAAGCAGATTACCCAAGTCTGAAGCAGGCGGTCGGTTCGAGCGACCGAGGTAAATCCAAGTGCCAGCTAGCAAGAGAGAGCGAAAGTTTATGGAAATGGCCGTGGAGCAAATGCGACTATCGCGCTCGGAGCACACCCATAAGCACGATCCGCTTGTTGGAGCGCTTGTTGCCAGCAAAGATGGGCGTGAGTTGGCCAAAACCTACCGGGGCAGCTTGCGTCTGGGTAACCATGCCGAATACATTTTGATTGAAAGACTGCTGGGGGATAAAGATTTGGAGGGAGCTGAGTTGTATGTCACGCTAGAGCCCTGCACCATCCGAGAGCCCTCCAAACAGCCATGTGTCAAGCATATCCAATCCGCTCGTATTGGGAAAGTATGGATTGGGATGCTCGACCCAAATCCGGATATTCAAGGGGACGGGATCAAATACCTGCAAGGTCACGGCGTCGAAGTGGATTTTTTTGACAACGATTTGATCCAACAAATCCGGCAAGAGAACAAAGACTTCATAGAACAGTACGAACAAGCTGAGGAAGTTCCAGCGGATAATTGGGAGGAGCGGGAAAGTTCATCAGAAATTGAAAAGCAGCCAGTTTTGTCCGCTCGATTGCTAGATTTTTCGCCGGAAATCATAAAGCAGTATCTCGCCGCACGTGGGCAAAAACTAAACGTTCCCTCCAACCAGTTGTGGGATTTTTTTCGTCGAAACGGGTTCGCCGTTCCTGGCGAAAAGGGTGTCCACGTTCCCACCGTCGCTGGCATTCTATTGTTTGGCAAGGCTCCAGAGGACTTTCTGCCACAGAGCAAGGTTAAGACTGAAGCCCATAGTGTTAGCGCTGGGGCTGCAAGCATGGTTACGAGAGTTGACGAGGATGATTAGGGATGATTAGTGCCTGGCATGCCGTCTTGATTACTTGATACTACGAGGAAAATCTAATGGCACCAAAAAAGAATCTTCGACAGGCGGGCCTTCTTCGGGGGCATCTGGAGCGCATATCGAGCGAGGCGTTCGATCTTTACCGCAATCAAATCATCAGCCTCGTTGCCCGTCTTCATGGGGTCTATGCCTTGTACAATGGCAATCGGCTTTACTATGTGGGTCTGGCTACAAATTTACGGCAACGGATCAATCACCATTTGAGAGACCGCCACAAAAAGAAATGGGATAGGTTCAGCCTATACTTGGTTCGCAAGGTTGATCATCTGAAAGAACTGGAATCACTTATCCTTCACATTGCCGAGCTATCAGGGAATCGTGCTACGGGGCGACTGGGCCATTCACCCAATTTGGTAAGAGAATTCAAGCGCGCGATGGAGATGCGAGATCGTAGGCAGCGGGAAATGATACTCTATGGGGAAGCGGAAGATTTGCCTACGGCAGCGGTCCCCTTTAGAGGGTTTAGACCTAACCACCAAGGCAAAAGCTACATAACAATGGATCGATCCAGGAGAAGGATTCTTTTCGGCGGGCAGCGGTTAAGAGCTAACTATAAAGGCAAAAGTTATACAGCCGTTGTTCGATCCAGCGGGATAATCCATTTCTCCGGCAAGTTGTTTGATTCTCCATCCGGTGCGGCACATTATATAGTGAAAAGGCCGATCAATGGTTGGTGGTTCTGGAAAGCGCGCGAAAGTATAGGTAAGTGGGTTAGACTCAAAGATTTCGGCAGGCGATAAAGATCAGTAAGAATTGAGGTTTCGGCTTGAATACGTGAATGGATGAAGTAACCGATCCAGAAATCAGTTTTGAGTTTTTAGGTGTGAGTTTTAAGTTCTACTAAATGGAGACAGCTTGGCCGTTATTCCCACAGACTATGCAGGGCGGACGATTCGACAGATGGCTTGCAATGGCCAGATGAAAAGACCTGAAGGATGGGCTATAATCACATCAGAATTTTGGAGGTCAAACGATGAAAACTTATCGATTCTCTGTGGTGATTGAGAAGGATGAGGATGGTTACTTCGCCCTCTGCCCTGAGCTTCAGGGATGCTACACACAAGGTAAGACTTACGAGGAGGCTTTGGAAAACATTAGGGACGCCATCCGTCTCCATGTAGATGACCGGCTGGAATCCGGCGAAGAGATTCCTCAGCCCGAATCGGTTAGCCTTACATCCCTCGATGTGGCCGTGTGACTGAGAAACTCCCCAGAGTTACCGCTGCTGAGGCAATCAGGGCATTGGAGCGTGCTGGGTTTTTCTTTGCCCGCCAAAGCGGCAGCCACAAAATCTACAAGAACAGGGAAGGGGAGAGAACTACCGTCCCTTACCATTCAGGAAAGATTCTCCATCCTAAGGTCCTTAGAAACATCCTCAGAGATGCCGACTTGTCGGTGGAGAGATTCCGGGAGCTAATGAAATAAGAGAAGCTAAAGGTTTGGCTTGAATGCGTGAATTGTGAGTTTTAAGTTGTATTAAATGGAGACGGCTTGGCCGTTATTTTCACAGACTATGCAGGGCGGGCGGTTTGACTAACGGCGTGCAACGGGCAGATGAAAAGACCCAAAAGATGAGTTATAGTGACGATTACGGAGGTTTAAACATGACAAGAGCCGCTAAAGATATTGTCAAAGCAGCTATCCAGTTGCCGGAAAATGAGCGGGTCCAAGTAGTTGAGCAACTTCTGGCTAGGCTAGAGCCGGAATCTGACGAGGATGTAGATTCAGCTTGGGCTGCTGAAATCGAAAGGCGTTCGCGGCAGATAAAAGAGGGAACGGTGAGTTTAATCCCTTGGGAGGAAGTAAAATCGCAGGCGAGAAAGCGGGCTCGTGCCAAGAGGTGAAATGGCCTTCCATCCGAGGCAACGCAAGACTATGTCAAGATGGAAAGCTAATCCTTGTCCCTCCCTTTTCCCTTCCCCTTGCCCTTTCCCCGTTCGAAGAAATCAGGCGGGTAGTCTCGCTTGATCTTGTAATGGTGTTTATGAGGTTCGTCGTCCAGCTCGATCACTACCCTCTTGTGCTGCTCCAGCACAAAATGCGCCGGTAGACGCACCCCCCCTCTCCACTCCCGGCCATCTAGCCAGTAGTAGCGATGGACATGGGGGTAATAATAAACCTGAATTGTGGGATAGTAGTGATACTGTTTACTGCGGAAAGTCCTGTGGAGACTAGAATGAGACGATCTTCGCCACGGGGACCATGAGGGCTATTGCGGCCTTATGACGAAATCGAAAACAATCTCCCGTTGGCCTTCTTTGGGATAGATCTGAGTCGTCAAGAGGCGGTGGCCAGGAGCAAACACCTTCACGTGGATGTGGGACGGGCGGCCGGAATAGGGAGGGGGGAAATCGCTCTCGTATCGGTAGCTCCCATCCTTCCCCGCTCTCATGGTAGCCCGATGGGCTTCGTCGTAAGAGCCTTTTGTATTCGCCTGCCACCATTCTATCCGCGCCCCACTCAATGGGGCGCAATCATGAGCGCTGCGGACGACTCCTCGTACCACTAATCCGTTGCCAGTCTTGGACCGCTCAGGCGCATTCGGCTTGTAGAAAGGTCCCTCCATATCGCCAACCGTCGGGGCGCATGCTGGCTGCCCGGCGAGTATCATCAGAGGCGACGCCCATCCGGTTGCGATGACAAAAATGAGAATTGCCGATAAAGTCATACGACTCGACTATACCAATCTCCCTCTTGAGTTCAAGCTTCCTTCACCTTCAGGTTGTTGAAAAACATTGGAGACCCCTCGACAAATCTCAGGGTGACCGGATGGTCTTGAAACTGCACTCAGCAACCGTTCATGCTGAGCTTTGTCGAAGCATGGAGGAAGCGTTTTTCAACAGGCTGTTCTTGAGTGGTAAGCGCTCCATAATTGATTTAAATTTCAAGGGGTGCTACAAAGTCTTTAGTCGAAAACATCATCGGGGCGTAGCGCAGCCTGGTAGCGCACACGCTTGGGGTGCGTGTGGTCACCGGTTCAAATCCGGTCGCCCCGACCATTCTCTCCATTCAGCGTGAAGTATCCTGATCGAATCCCGCATGATTATCACCGGGCCAGAGAAAAGATGGTCCAAGAACAGCTTGTGGCCCGGGGAATCAAAGACCCACGAGTATTGAAAGCGATGGGCAAGGTCCCTCGGCACCTCTTTGTGGAAGAGGCTCTGGGAGATAGGGCCTATGATGACGGCCCTTTGCCTATTGGCGAGAAGCAGACCATCTCTCAACCCTATATGGTAGGCCTCATGACAGAGGCCTTAGAACTAGGCGGGGATGAAAGGGTGCTCGAGGTCGGTACTGGATCGGGTTATCAAACGGCAGTCCTGGCCGAGCTATCCCTAAACGTCTTTTCTATTGAGAAGGTACGTTCCCTTGCGGTCCGCGCCAGGGCGCTCCTAGATGAGCTCGGTTATTACAATGTGGCGATTCATGTGGGGGATGGGACTTTAGGCTTCTCTGACCACGCGCCCTTCGATGCGATCCTTGTTACAGCAGGTTCCCCGGGGTTGCCACAACCACTGGTGGACCAATTATCTGTGGGAGGCAGGTTAGTCATTCCGTTGGGAGACGAGCAGTCTCAGGTGCTCAAGAGGGTACGACGTACGGCCTCAGGGGTAGAGGAGGAGCACCTAGGGGAATGTCGATTTGTGAAGCTTTGGGGGAAATACGGTTGGCCCGACTGAAGCCTACGCTTCCTCTCCTTTTTCTCTCCCTCCTCTTTTCATTATCATCTGACGGTTGTGCTCCCCGAGCACCGGTTTTACCTCAAAGGAGACCCGAGGGGATCACCCATGTGGTTAAGAGCGGTGAAAACCTGTTTCGCATTGGAAAGGCTTATGACGTTTCTTATCAAGAGCTGGCTCGGGTCAACCGGATCGACGACCCGCACCGGATCCAAGCCGGGCAAAGAATTTTCATCCCAAGGGGGATGCGTCAGCTTCCTGTGGAGCTTATTACGCCCTCGGAGGTTAGTTTGGAACGCCCCGAGTTGCCCGAGCAGCGTGACGGGTTTCGAGAGGATTTTGTCTGGCCGGTAACGGGGAATATAACCTCAAAGTTTGGTCCTCGAGGGGAGACCTTCCATGATGGGATAGATATTTCGGCTCAAGAGGGTAGCCCCATTCGAGCTATTGAAAGAGGAGAGGTGATATACAGTGACCAACTTCGTGGTTATGGCAACCTTATTATCATCCGGCACCCCGGGGGATTTGCCTCCGTCTATTCCCATAACCGAAAGAACTTGGTTCGGGAGGGGCAAAAGGTGGCCAAGGGTGAAGTGATCGGAGAAGTGGGACGCACGGGAAGAGTTTCGGGCCCCCATCTCCATTTTGAGATTCGCAAGGATAACGTGGCCCGGGATCCGCTCTATTACTTGCCTCAGTTGTGATGATAGTGGTGTCTGGAGCATTCGTTGTTGACATTTTGTTTGCTCTCGCATAGCCGTTTGGCTGGAGGCTAAGCCTATGAAAGAGCTAGCTAAGATCAGGAACGACGTGGTTGGCAGTCTGCTCCGTCCCGCCTCTCTAAAGGAGGCTCACCTGCGCTTTGACGAGGGAGAGATTGGCGTTGACGAGCTACAAAAAGTCGAGGACCTAGCGATTCAGCAAGCAGTTCTGCTTCAGGAGGGAGCTGGGTTAGGCGTGGTCACGGACGGTGAGTTTCGCCGTCTTAACTTCCAGGAAAGCTTTGGCTTATCGGTTTCGGGCTTTGACGTGGGTCGTGCGGGAATTCAATTCTATGAGGCGCGGGTTGAGGGAGGCAAGCCGCTAGAGCGCTGGGAGATTGCGGACCGGGGTGCCAAGGGGACCGCAGTGGCACAACGACGGCCGGTCGTAGAGAGGTTGCGTCTCGCCCGCAATCTGCCTTTGGAAGAATATCGTTTTGTCAGCCGCGTGGCGCAAAGGCCGGCAAAGATAACGCTGATCGGTCCTGACCGTATCTGCCAGCGCTTTGACACCAAGGGTTCCACGTCTGTCTATCCGACCGTTGACGATTTCATGGCTGATGTGGTGCGGATTGAGCGAGAGATGGTCCAGGCCTTAGTGGAGGCTGGCTGTCGCTACATTCAGATTGATGCCCCGGGATATACAGCCTATGTCGACCCACCCTCTCTTGCGGCGATGCGCGAGCGGGGTGAGGATCCTACAGAGAACTTTAGCCGTTCCCTTAAGGCGGATAATGAAGTCCTTCGCGGTTTCGAGGGTGTGACCTTTGGGATTCATTTATGTCGGGGAAATCAGCGGAGCATGTGGCACCGAGAGGGGACGTACGATCCCATCGCAGAGAGGCTTCTGACGGAATTAAACCATGACCGCTTCCTCTTGGAGTATGACAGTCCGCGGGCGGGGAGTTTTGAGCCGTTGCGATTTATCCCGAAGGGCAAGGTGGTCGTATTGGGGTTGGTCAGCACTAAAGTGCCTCAGATCGAAAAGATAGAGGATCTCAAGCGGCGCATTGACGAAGCGAGCAAGTATGTAGCGCTGGAGCAGCTCGCGATTAGCCCGCAGTGTGGATTCGCCTCGGATGTTGTAGGAAACCTGATCAGCGAGGATGATCAAAAAAGGAAGCTTGAAGTCGTAGCAGAGACGGCGCGGCAAGTATGGGGATAGGGTTAGCGCATGGCGCTTTGCGCTTAGCGCCTATCGTAAAGAGTGAGGCGTAAAGCGTAAGGCGTAACAGCTAGGCCTAACTGATCGCCGCTTCATTGACTGGGTCGAAGAGGTGGATTTTGTCCATATCGATCCAGAAGCGCATTTGGCTGTTCATGATCGGTGTCCTATCGGGGTCGCACATTGCGACGATCTCCTGATTTCCTGCCCTGAGATGTACAAGCGTCTCTGATCCCAAAGGTTCTAAAACCTCCACCATGCCCTCGATCCATTCATGATCCTGCTGTGGTTGTTCCGTTGTCGCCGGATGGATCTGTTCAGGGCGCACGCCCAGAATCAATTCGTGACCGATCCATTGATCACTTGAGTGGAACTTGCCCTCAGGCAACTCCAGGTCCATTCCTTCAGCCTTCAGACTTAGGGCCCCACCTACGCTGACCAGCCGGACGTCCAGGAAGTTCATCGAGGGGGCCCCTATAAATCCAGCGACGAATAGATTTTTGGGGCTTCTGTAAACGTCCAGTGGGGCCCCTCTCTGCATGATGACTCCGTTATTCATGACAACGATCTCGTCCGCGAGAGTCATCGCCTCCGTTTGGTCGTGGGTGACGTAGATGACTGTGGTTTCAATGCGTGCATGCAACTGTTTAATTTCTGCCCGCATGCGTATACGAAGTTTTGCATCGAGGTTACTCAGGGGCTCGTCGAAAAGGAATACCTGTGGTTTTCTGACGATAGCCCGCCCCATGGCCACCCGCTGTCTCTCGCCACCGGAAAGTTGCGCCGGTTTTCGATCCAAGAGGTCTCCTATCCGAAGCAGCTTGGCAGCATCACGGACCCTGCGGTCGATCTCGTCTCTACTGAATTTTCGCAATTGAAGCCCCATGGCCATATTCTTGTACACGTTCATATGGGGATAGAGGGCGTAGTTCTGAAAGACCATGGCTATGTTTCGATCTTTTGGTGGGACGTCGTTGACGAGTCTTTCTCCTATATAGACTTGACCGCCGGACAACTCCTCAAGGCCCGCCACCATGCGCAGGGTCGTAGTCTTCCCGCAGCCTGAGGGACCGACCAAGACCACAAACTCTTTATCTGGGATCTCCAGGTCGATGTTATTGACCGCGGTGGTTTTCCCGAACGTCTTTGTGACGCCCCTAAGCAAGACATTAGCCATAACGATTTTAGATTATCACTAGCCTCTTTCCCTATTGATAATGGACGGCCTGTTTGCCGATCTTCCACTGCACTAGTGTCAGGGAAAAGATTATGACAAAAAGTATGTACGCGACCGCAAAGGCATAGCCAATCTTGAAATACTGGAATGCCTGCTCGTAAAGGAAGTAAACGATGACCTCCGTGGCGCCTGCGGGTCCTCCCTTGGTCATGGTATGGATCGTGGCGAAGACCTTAAAGCGGTTGATGATCGATATGACAAGGATAAAGAACGTCGTTGGCGCAAGAAGAGGCCACGTCACATACCGAAATTTAGCCCATTTTCCGCCTCCATCTACATCGATAGCCTCGTAGAGATGGTGCGGGATACCCTGGAGACCGGCCAAATAGATGACCATGTCGTATCCGACGTGCTTCCATACATCCATGATAATCAGTGACGGCATGGCGGTGGTTGGACTGCTTAACCACTTCTGCGGAGGGAGACCCAATTTTAGCAGGAAATAGTTGATAATGCCGTTGATCGGATCATACATCCAGAGCCAGACTACAGCTACAGCCACCGCTGACGCTACCACAGGGCTATAATATACGAGACGGAAGAAGGCGACACCACGGAATTTGTGATTGAGCGCCAGGGCGAGAGCCAGGCCAAGGGCCATGGTGAGAGGGATCGTGCCGACTAGATAGTAGGTAGTGACGAAGAGGGAATGCCAGAACTCCCCCGAGCCGAGAAGGTTGGTGTAGTTGTCGAGACCGACGAATTTGCGGTCCGGGCTCATCATGTCCCAGCGGGTGAAGCTCAGGAGAAAGCCGTAGATGATCGGGACGAAGGTAAAGGCGGTGATGATCGTTAGGGAGGGAAGGACAAAGCCGTAGCCGGCCACCCAATCCCCAAAGCGCCTCCTTCTGAAGATAAGGACCCTCTGGGCGGCCTCTAGGGGCGGCGAAAGGACAGCGCCGGAGGCCGCCTTTCCAAACTTGGCTCTATCGGCGCTATCTCGCACGTTCGGCGATCTCCCTATTCACCTTGGCGTTCAAGTCTCTCAAAAGGGCTGAGACATCGGCCTTGGGATCGACCTCGACCTTCTCCATGAGCTTGCCCAGACCATCCCAGACCGCGCCATCGGCGTGATTGACCGGATTGGAGCGGACATATTCCATCTGTTCTGCGGCGACATGCTCCCTCGGATTCTGGGCAAAGAACTCTTTCATCTCCTTAAGCTCCGCCGAGCTTTTTCTGAAGGTAATGTAGCCTGTCTCCCGGCTGAACCGGGCGATCCCTTTGGTGCCGGTCATCCATTTAAGGAAGGCGAGCGCCGCCTTTTCTCGCTCGGGCGTGGATTTAAGGACCCCGAGCCCTCCGCCACCGTCGGGGACCGCATAGACCTTGCCCTTCGGTAGATAGGCCACGCGGTAGTCGAATCGCTTGCCGATCTGTTTTGCTGCGCCTTCGATAAACGCTGAGGAGCGCTGAAACATGGCGAGATTGCCGGCGGTGAAGAGCTTCGAAGCCCCTTCATGGGCCAATGGAGGCGTGACTTTGTGTCTGTGAACTAGGTCAGACAAAAACTGGATTGCCTGGATCACTTCGATAGAATCCAGCTTAGCCTTGCCATCGGTCCCGTATATGGCCCCGCCATTTTGGTAGATAAAGGCGCATACATGCCAGGGAAGATCGTTATGAAAGTTGAAACCCCAATGGTCAATCCGACCATCTCCATCGACATCTCTGGTAAGCCTTCTCGCGTATGAGAGCAGCTCCTCCCAAGTGGTCGGCGGCTTGTCGGGATTGAGCCCGGCTTCTTTGAGTCTTGTGGCATTGAGGTGGAGCACCGGCGTGCTGATTGCGAAGGGCATCGCCATGAGCCTTCCCTTGTAAGTGTACCTGCCGAAGAGGTGAGGGCTGATGTCCTTTCGGTCTTCCGGCGTTAGCACTGAATCCAGAACCAGGAGCCTGCCGCTGTCGCTGATATGGGGGATGCCGTGGCGCTGGCCCAGCATGGCCACATCCGGCAGGGCGTTGGCGGCGATCCCGGCCTGGATCTTTCGCACCATGTCGGTGTAGCTCCCCTGGAGCGAGACATTGAGCTTGATCCCCGGATTCTCCTTAATAAAGTCTTTCCCCATCTCGTTCATGACGGTCGCCTTCGGACCCTCCATAGCGTGCCAGAAGTCGATGGTTACCTGACCCAAAGCGCTTGAGGGGGATCCCCCGGCCATTAGCGGGATGCTGAGGAGACCGATGACGAGGCTAACTTTCCGCAAATGTTTTGATGTTATGTTCATAACCTTCCCTCCTTTGCGAACCTTTCGTTGCATCGAAAAGCCAACATCCTGTTATCCTTTGATCCCAGTCATTGCTATGCCGCGCACGAAATATTTTTGCAATGCAAGAAATACGACCAGCGGTGGGATGATGATTAGGGTTGCGGCGGCCATGAGGTACTGCCACTCTCCCGATCCCTCGCCCTCCATGAAAAAGCGCAGTCCGATAGGCAGAGTGCGCATGGCATCCGAATTGGTGACGACCAAGGGCCAGAAAAAGTTATTCCAGTTGTTGATAAAACTGATGATTGCAAGCGCCATCAGCGCAGGCACGGAGAGAGGGACATAGATTCTCAGGAGGATGCCCAAGCGGGAGAAGCCATCGATTTGAGCGGCGTCGTCTAACTCCTGGGGTATCGTCATAAAAAACTGACGCAACAGAAAGATGCCGTAGGCAGTCGCCAGCTCGGGCACAATAAGGCCCATGTACGTGTCGATCCAATTCAGCTTGCGCACGATCACAAAGACGGGGACAAGCGTCACGATATTCGGGATCATTAACGTGCCGAGAAAGGCTAGGAACAACTTCTCGCGGCCCGGGAATTCGATTTTGCTGAAAGCGTAAGCGGCCAGGGCCGAGGTGATGACCTCACCGATGGTAATGGAGGTCGTGACGACCATGCTGTTGAAGAAATAGGTGCCGAACGGCGCCTTGGCCCAGATGTCGAGGTAATTCTGAAAGACAAACTTCTTGGGAATGAGATTCGGTGGATAGAGGAACAGCTCGTCGCTCGCCCTCAAAGAGGTCGAGATCATCCAGAAGAAGGGAAAAAGAAATAATAGCATCCCTAGGAAGAGCAGACAGAAGATCACGAAGTTGAAAAGCTTTTCCTCATCGCCCCAAGGCCTTTTGAGTATCGCGCTCACCGCTGACGCAGGTGATTCCATTGCTTCACTTTTTCATGCTCACGGGACTAGCAGGCCTGAGACCAGCTCTGGGTAATCGGTGCCTACGGCATCGACTCTCCACAGTATCAGATCTTCGGCAATTTGCTGTTGGTTAACGTGATAAACATATACGAGTAAACCCACATCATGGGCCCTGTTGACTAGGTCATGGCTCACGATGTTAAAGCGAGGGCATATCCAGCGATGCCCGTGTTCCTTTGCTGTAGCGATCATGTCGAGAGCCGGATTTCTATTTAGAAGGCCTAGAGGGATATCAGGTATCAGCGTGGCGAATTCGTCTAGGAGAGAAAGATTGAAGGAGGTGACAACCACCCTCTTTCGATCCCATTCCTTTTCAATGAGCTGGGCGACAAGGGGAGGAGAAGTGGAATCCTTTAACTCAATCTGCAATGCGACCTTCCCGCGACAGAGTTCCATGACCTCGGCCAAAGCTGGTATCCGCTCTCCGCCGCCAGCATCGAGCTTTTCTAGCTCGGCCAGCGTCAGGGTGCGGACACTCCCTTTGCCGTTGGTTGTTCGATCCAAGGTTTCATCGTGAATCACCACCGGCGCCCCGTCGGCGCTAACGTGAACGTCTAATTCCACTCGTTGACACCCCAACTCGATAGCCTTGGCGAACGATTTCAAAGTGTTCTCCGGCGCATGCCCGCATGCCCCTCGATGGCCGACGATATCCATCCTAAGTTTCTACCAGGCTAAGTAGCTCTGTGAACTTTGAGATCGTATGGTCGGCTGTCACGGTCTCGCTATCGCGATTAAAGGCGACGGTAGTTAATCCTAAAGCCTTTGCCCCTCGCAACTCGATAGCGGAGTGGCCAACAAAGGCTGCTTCATGTGGGCGCACGCCTAGTGGGTTGAGTGCGGCCAGGTAGATGCGCGGATCCGGTTTGCAGACTTTTAATTCGCAAGAAGTAGCAAAACTATCCCACACGGAGTCAATACCCGCGCGTCGGAACCATTCCAGCTTGTCTGAGGTCGCATCGAAGGTGTTGGTTACCACACCAAGGCGGAGACCGGTCTTCTTCAAGCGGTGAAGCGTCGCCGGCACCCCGTCAAAAAAAACGATATCTCTCTGCTCCTCATCCAGGATGCGCCGACCCTGAAGGCGGATTGAAGGGTCTGAAACTCCGTAGAGCCCCAGGACCGCGTCTTGATATTCCTCTTTGGCTATCTGGCCAGCGTGGGCCTGGCGTTTAAGTTGTGCCAATCTCCGTTGATCAAGGACGACATTCTGCAATCCCGTCTTAGCCAGGAAAGGGGTAAGGAGAGCACCGCGCCGGGGACGGTGATAAAGAACATCCCCGGCGTCAAAGAGCATAGCTTTGGGATTCATGATGGCGCTTGTGTTTAAGTCCGTGGTACGGGGTTTACCTGAGTCCGAGGAACAGTTCCACGAATGAGAACCTGGTGTCATAAATGTGATTGGGATCAATCTTCCAGAGCTTCAGCTCATCAAAGGGTGGTATGTTAAACTTTGTAACCTGTTTTTTTACCACATCGCTCCTAGCCGCATAGTCGCCTGGCTCATTCCAAGGCTCAAAACCTTCCTCCATCATATAACGGATCAGCAGCTTGGCTGCGTTAGGATCTCTTGCTCGATCGGCAATAACGAGCACAGTGGGGTAGGTGACGCCAAAGGCTGGCTTCGCTTCATAAGCCGGCCTCGCATCATACACCCCTGGCTTATTATCGCGTATCTTACTGAAGGTGCTGATGCCTATCGGCGGATGCTGCTGCTTTACATCTCCGATGCTCTGATAGATTTTGTCCGTCGATTCTATAAAGACAGCGTTTTGGATCAAGCGATAGAGCCATTCCTTGGCTGCATCTGCTGGCGCGAGCGCTACATTTCTCTTGGTCAGCCTTGTGACTTTTTCAGAGAAAGTGACTGGCGCACCGAAGGCTTGCTTGTAAGCTTCGGCCATCGCGTCAGGATGTTGTAAGATCGTCTGAAGCGCGTTGGCCATGACGCTGGCCTCTATAGGGTTGGGTACCAGGACCTTGCCTTTCCATTCTTTCCGCGTCAAGTCCCACAGATTATTGATGGGAGGACTAGGATTTCGCGCACCATTAAACATGACAATTCGACTGCTCCACCTTTGGACCAGAAAAGGTTCGATCTCATCCTTTTCCAGAAGGGGAACGACGCTGTCTGGAACAAAATTCCAGACCAGCTTTTTCGGCAGGAACTCGTTGAGGAGCAGCGGCGATTCATTGTTGAAAAGCACATCTACGTTGTAGAGCCCAGCCCGGTGCTCGCGCCTAAACTTTTCCAGCTGGGTGTCAGAAGCGATGTCGTGGGCTTCTATCTCGACTCCAAACTTCTGCTTGAAGTCCTTTTGAAGCTTAAAGATCCGGGAGGAGACCGAATAGATCACCACCTTCCCTTCGTTCTTGGCGGCTGACTTGATGGCCTCCCAGTCTTGGGCCTTCGGCGCGAAGGGGCCGAGTTGCGCCTTTTTAAGCCAAGCTTCTTGGTCACTGGCCTGCCCCAGCACCTCACCACCAGACAGAGTTAGCGCGAGTAGGAGCTGAATAAGAATACGCATTTCCATTTGCTTACCCTCCCTCCCATTGATTTAGCAGTTTTGATACGCCACTGGCAATCTAGACTTGAGTCGTCGTTATCCATCTGCAGAGGAATTTACTCCCTTGATCCCCTCTGCCGTCAAGAGGCGTCCAGTTTTCTCATCATAGAGATTGATCGTGGAGGGATCGATCTTCAGCCACACGGTCTGGTCCATACGCAGGTCCATTTGACGGGTTTCACGGATCACGAGGGTTCTCTTGCCACGCCTAAGTTGGACAAACGATTCTGGGCCTGCGGGAAGCACGGCGTACACTTTGAACTCCGGGGCGCCGGGTTCTGGTTGGAGCAAGATGGTAATGTCTTCTGGCCTCGCTGCGATAATAACATTGGATTGTGATGGAAGCCACGTCGCCGACAGTCTAAACTCATCCGTCTCTAGCCAACACGTTCCGTCTTGCAGAACTGCCCGTGCGGGCAATAAGTTGATTCGGGGCATCCCGACAAACTCTGCAACATAAAGATTCGCTGGTTGGCGGTAAATCTCTTTGGGTGTCCCGATCTGCTGAATTCGTCCTTCGTTCATGACCACCACATGACTTGCCATGGTCATGGCCTCAGTTTGGTCGTGCGTCACATAGATCGTTGTCGCTTTGGAGTCATGGTGTATCCGTTTTAACTCAGAGCGCATATCCAAGCGTAAGCGTGCGTCAAGATTGGACAGAGGCTCATCCATGAGAAAGACGGGTGGTTTAGTTGCTAGCAAACGAGCTAAAGCAACCCTCTGCTGCTGTCCCCCGGATAGCTCGGAGGGGTAACGATCACCCAAGCCGTCCATAGAAAGGTCCTGAAGTAGGTGGTCCACGATGAGACGGGTCTCTTTGCGGGAGGTCTTTTGCAGTCTGAGGCCAAAGCCGATATTGTCGTAAACTTTCATGTGCGGCCAGAGAGCATAGCTCTGGAAAACCATCCCCACCTGCCGTTCTCCCGGCGGAATCATGATCCCTCGTTGGGAGGAAAAGACTAATCGTCCACCGATGCCGATTTCTCCCTCATCAGGTCTCTCGAAACCAGCGATAGACCGGAGCAATGTCGTCTTGCCGCAGCCGGAGGGCCCGAGCAGAACAGAAAAATCGCCCTCCTCGATAGTGAAGTTCAGTCGGTCCAATGCCTTTACGCTGCCAAACCTCTTCGTCAGATTGCGAATTTCTATAGAAGCAGACATAGATTCTTCGGCCGGTGGTTTACTTTTCCTGCAATCGGGCCAGCCGTCCCTTCCCTAACCACCATATCATCAGTTCCCCAGTAATCGTGATCAGGGTGACGAGCAGAACCAAGGCGTTGGCGAGTTGCGGTTGGCCTTCTTCTGCAAATCGGAACCCTACGGTCATGAGCACTCCAGTTGACGGTGTAATAATGAAGATGATTAGCGAGAGCTCTCTCATGATGCTAACGAAACTAACCATCATCCCGGCCATAAGGCCCGAAGTAGCCAAGGGCAACACAATGTGCCAGAAGCGCCCGAGCCACGAGGCTCCTTGGATCTCAGCCGCCTCCTCCAGTTCCTGACCTATCTGAGTGACGGCACTCGACCCGGTACGAGTAGTGTAGGGAAGCTTGTCCACCACTGCGATAAGCACTAACAGTGCAAAGGTCCCGTAAAGGGGAGGAATTGGCCCGCGTTGCACAGCAAACAGGCTCAGGTACATCGCCCCCAGGGCAATGGCAGGAAATAAGAAGGGTACAAAGGAGATCTGGTCCAGTAGCTTTGATGTCCACGTGCCCCGGTTGCGCGTAACGATGTATCCTATGACCAAACCCAAAATTCCACAGATGGCTGAGCTCAGAGCCGCTAGTCGAATACTATTCCATGCCGCGCCAACGATGACCGGATTCTGTAATACACCAGGCTGGCCGTGGGCGATTTCCGGATTTGAACCCCCGATCCAGTAGTGAAGGGTAAGGTTCTCGAGTCCGTACCGGCCGTCCAAAAGCATCAGCGTTCGATAGACCATTAGCCCCGTGGGAAGGAGGGCTGTAATCAAAGCAATAGCGCAGACAAAAGCAAAGGCTAGCCACCGCCATTGTCCCAAGGCGGTAGGATTGCCTTTAAAGCCTTTTCCTCCTATGGTTTCAAATCGCCTCGTAGTGCGCCCCAAAATCCGGTAGTTGAAGTAGACCACCCCCGCCGTCAGCAAAATTAGAACCAGAGCTAGAATATAACCCCTTGCATCCATACCGAGTTTTAAGCTGGAGAAAAGCAAAGTTGAGAGAGTATAGAATTGGACCGGAGCTCCCAAAAGGAACGGTAGGGCGAAAGTACCGATCGTCTTACCAAAGATTAGAATAAAGGCGGCCCACAACGCGGGTGTTACTAAGGGAAAAGTTATTTTACACAAAATGGTCCAGCGTGATGCTCCAAGCAGTTCTGCGCTTTCCACTAGCTGTGCGTCTACGGTAGCCAATGCACCAGAAACTAAAAGAAAGGCGAACGGATAAAAGTGGATTGTCATGGTGACGATTATGGGCACAGGACCATAGGCCATCCAACTGGGTGGAGCGATGCCTGAGATAGTCTCAAAGAAACCGGCTACTCCCCCAAGCGCAGAACTTCGGAATAGCGTTTCCCAAACCAGGGCCAGCGCAAAAGAAGGCACGACATAAGGGAGGGTCAGAACTGGTTGAAGCCAACGTCGGCCTGACATATCTGTTCGCACGATCAACCACGCAAGCAGGCTGCCCAGGGCTAAGGCGAGGATAGCGGCAGTCATGCCAGTTATCAGCGTGTTGGTTAGGGGCTCTAGGAGGATCGCCCCGACTGAAGGGCCAAACAGCATGTACTTCCAATGAAAAAGCGTTAACGCACCTGGCACAGCCTCCCTTGCAAGCCTAGTGTCTCTCTCCCCCCAAGTCACAGTTCGCCAGATCAGCTCAAACAGCGGCCCGAGGACGAGGTAGATCAACGTGATAAGTAGAAGGACTGAGATTAAAAACTGAAAGGAGGTTACTTGGACCAACAGGTAGTTCATCCAGCGCTCAAGCAGACCAGTCCTGGTCTCCTGAAGAGCTGAGTCGTTCCTTGGCAGGTTGTGCGGGCTAGCCATGTAACGCCGTTAGCCTTGAGCCGAAGCCAAGCGAGAAAGTTGGTCGCGGTGCCACTGGTTTGAAAGTAAGACTTAACCTATATCGGAAAGACAAAGACTCATTTGTTTGGTTCATACATGATTTGGAAACACGTGTCGAGACGGGTTATGCGAGCTTGCCGATACAAAGCAATTGTGTTAGCTGAAATGCGATGGACCAAGAGATCTCAGAGATTCGCCGAGCCATCCGGGACATCCCGAACTTTCCCAAGCCAGGAGTAGTATTCAAAGATATTACTCCTCTTTTGAGCGATGGCCGCCTTTTTAAACGGACCATAGATTTGCTCGCCGATCGTTATCGATCCACAGGCGTGGATATAGTTTTAGGGATTGAGTCGCGCGGCTTTATTATAGGCGCGGCCTTGGCCTATAGGTTGGGCGCTGGTTTTTGCGTCGTGCGCAAGCCAGGGAAACTTCCGTATGAAACCCATAGCGCTAGCTATGAATTGGAATATGGTTCCGATACACTGGAGGTTCATCGCGACGCCATTCCGTCCCATGCCAGGGTTCTCATTGTCGATGATTTGATCGCTACCGGGGGGACTGCCGCAGCCGCCATAGCGCTGGTCTCGCAGCTCGGGGGGAAGGTGGTGGCATGTGCCTTTGTCATTGAGCTCTCTTTTTTAAAGGGCAGGGAGAAACTCAAACCTTATGAGGTTTTTTCTATTCTACAATATGACTCGGAGTAGGTGCTTCGCACTGGCATGGCGTGGGGGGTTGATTAAAAAAAGCATCCTTATTATATAAGGATAGGCGTGAAGAGAATCGAAGAGATGAGTCTCTGGGAAAGGTTATATTTTCCAGAGATCTTTCGCGGTTTGATGGTTACGGGCTATCGGTTTTGGCGTAACCTTATTATCCATACCCTGCACCTTTTCGGTTTTGCCAAACATCTCGAGGCGGCTATCACGGTCCAGTATCCTGACGAAAGGCTGCCTTATCCGGACACCTTTCGGGGAAGACACAGGCTGACTCTCCATGAAGATGGTTCGGCCAAATGCACGGCTTGCTTTCTCTGCGCCACAGCCTGTCCGGCTGAATGCATCTACATTGAAGCCGGGGAATACCCGGATAGGCCGGTTGAGAAGTTTCCCGTGCGTTATGAGATCGATACTCTGCGCTGCATCTATTGCGGCTTTTGTGTTGAGGCCTGTCCCTGTGACGCCATCAGAATGGATACCGGCATCCACCCCGCAAATTGGGGTTTCTCCCGGAAAGATTTTGTCGAGGATAAGGAGGTTTTGATGGAACGCTCCCGTCAATTGGAAGCAAAAGGGAGAGAAGGGCTTTACGAGGAGCACGTGCGCCGATACCGTCATGTCTAGCCATAGGGAGGAAGGATATGTCAAAGTCCCAAAGAGAGTCAGAAGCTCCACGGGGAACCGTGATTACGACCGAACCTTTGCCCGCGTCGCGCAAGGTTTACGTCCAAGGCAAGCGGCACGCGGATGTTCGCGTCCCCCTGCGTGAGATCTCTATATCGTCAGCCCATAGCGGATTTCCTAAAAACGGTGAGGAGGGGGCCAACGCGCCGCTAGTCGTTTACGATACTTCCGGTCCCTACACCGATCCGGCGGTTAAGATTGATATTCGAAAAGGTCTTGCGCCTCATCGCTCGGCGTGGATCAAGGCACGGGGCGACGTGGAAGAAACCGGCGGCCTATACGTGCAAAGGGACCGGAACGGGACGGAGCGCTTTCCCGAGGCTTCGCGGCGACCAGTGCTGCGTGCCAAGCCCGGCCGGAATGTCACGCAAATGCATTACGCGAGGAAGGGCACCATCACGCCCGAGATGGAGTACATCGCCATCCGCGAAAACATCGGTCGAGAGACGGCCTTAGGTAATGGCGGCAACGGCGCGTCTCGCACCCATGTGGGGAACAACTTTGGGGCCTCCATCCCCAAATTCGTTACGCCGGAATTTGTCCGCGATGAAGTCGCCCGCGGCCGTGCCATCATACCTGCCAACGTCAACCACTCTGAGAGCGAGCCGATGATCATCGGCCGCAACTTTCTGGTGAAGATCAACGCCAACATTGGCAACTCAGCGGTAGCCTCTTCCGTCGAGGAGGAGGTGGAGAAAATGATCTGGGCGACGCGCTGGGGGGCGGACACGGTTATGGATCTTTCCACAGGTGACGACATCCATGAGACGCGCGAGTGGATATTGCGCAATTCGCCGGTGCCGATCGGGACGGTTCCCATCTATCAGGCTTTGGAGAAGGTAGGCGGCAAGGCAGAGGAGCTAACCTGGGAGATCTATCGGGACACCCTCATCGAGCAGGCGGAGCAAGGGGTAGACTATTTCACCATCCACGCTGGTGTACTGCTGCGCTATATCCCGCTCACGGCCAAACGGATCACCGGGATCGTTTCCCGGGGCGGTTCGATCCTGGCCAAATGGTGTCTTGCCCATCACAGGGAGAACTTTCTCTACACCCATTTTGAAGAGATCTGCGAGGTCATGAGGGCCTACGATGTCTCCTTCTCCCTTGGAGACGGGCTCAGGCCGGGCTGTATTGCCGATGCCAACGATGAGGCCCAATTTGGCGAGCTTGAAGCCTTAGGGGAACTTACCAAGATTGCCTGGAAGCATGATGTCCAGGTGATGATCGAAGGGCCAGGCCATGTCCCAATGCACCTTATTCAGGAAAACATGACCAAGCAGCTTGAGCTTTGCCACGAGGCACCCTTCTACACCCTCGGCCCACTCACAACGGATATCGCCCCTGGCTACGACCACATCACCAGCGCTATCGGCGCGGCCATGATCGGCTGGTTCGGGACCGCGATGCTTTGCTACGTGACCCCCAAGGAGCATCTGGGGTTGCCGGATAGAAAGGACGTTAAGGATGGCGTCATCGCATACAAGATAGCGGCGCATGCCGCGGATCTCGGCAAGGGACACCCCGGGGCGCAGATGCGCGATGATGTTTTAAGTCAGGCGCGCTTTGAGTTCCGTTGGGAGGACCAGTTCAATCTGAGCTTGGATCCCGATACCGCCCGTGCCTTCCATGACGAGACCCTGCCTGCTCAGGCTGCGAAGCTGGCGCACTTTTGTTCCATGTGCGGTCCGCACTTCTGCTCCATGAAGATTACCCAGGACGTGCGGGACTATGCGGCGAAAAAAGGGTTGGATGAAGAGGCGGCCTTGGCTGCCGGCATGGAGGAGAAGGCTGAAGAGTTTAAGAAAGCCGGCTCGCGGATTTACGTCGAGGCGTCGCAGGTTCCAGAAGGAGCCGGCGTAGAACTCAAAGCGGCACCGAAAGGATAGAATTATTCTGATAGCCACCATTAAAAGCGGCTACGGAAACCACAAGTCTGAGTAGACTATGGAGTATCGACTGGCCGATGCCAAATATGTTCGAGACTTTGTGGTTTGGGTGAGATTCAGTGATGGAGTTAAGGGCGAGATAGACCTCAAGTCGGAGCTTTACGGTCCCATCTTTGAGCCATTAAAAGCTACTGCTGTCTTCAAGCAATTTCGCATTCATCCAGAGTTGCGCACCCTAGTTTGGGAGAATGGCGCTGATTTCTCTCCTGAGTTTCTGCACGATAAGGCCAAGAGTGAGCACTCAACTACACACTCGAGTGGCCAAAGGTAAGTTGTAGCTCTCAGGAATTTTGACTTGTAAGATACGATAGGATCAGCCCGACCTTGTGACGTGCCAGCGTCTCGAAAACTCTGATTATGTTGAGAATGGGCCGGTTGAAGTCCTATCTCCCAAAATGTAGTCGTTTCTGCACCTAATAGCCTCCGGGAGGGAGGGATTCGTTGAGCCGAGCGGTGGTGGATCAGTCTTTCAGCAAACAGTGGATATTGTTTCTGGTTTTTAATCCTAGGGGGCTTAAGTCCTCAAGGCAATAGCCGCCGCCGTGGTCAGGCGGCTCACTTAATAGTTCAGGTTGCCAGGGAAATACAAGCCTCTTAGGTTTCTGGGGGATCCGCTTTAGTTAGATTCAGCTTGAAGCTTTGTCTTTTTGACTTCTCTCCGGCGGGCGTGAAGCACAGGTTCCGTATAACCGTTCGCCGCAGCTCGTCCCTTGAAGACGAGGTCTAAGGCCGCCTGAAAGGCGATGCTGCTGTCGTAGTCGGGTGCCATGTTGCGATAGTTTGGGTCGCCGGCGTTTTGGCGGTCGACGACTTTGGCCATCCGCTGAAACGTCTCGACGACCTGATCCTTTGTCACGATTCCATACTTCAGCCAGTTGGCGATGTGTTGGCTCGAGATGCGCAGCGTCGCCCGGTCTTCCATCAGGGCGACATCACGGATATTAGGCACCTTGGAACAGCCGATCCCCTGGTCAACCCAACGAACGACGTACCCAAGTATCCCTTGCGCGTTGTTATCCAGTTCGCGCTGAATCTCCTCCGGCTTCAAGTTTCGGTCCAATAGCGGCGGCGTCAGGATGCGATCCAGAATTGCCCGCCCTCTCTTAGCCAACTCCGCCTGCCTTTTTGCGACATTGACATAGTGATAGTGCGTGGCGTGAAGCGTGGCCGCTGTCGGCGAGGGCACCCAGGCGGTATTCGCGCCGGCCTGCGGATGGGCGATCTTCGTCCTGATCATCTCACGCATCTCATCCGGCATCGTCCACATCCCTTTGCCGATCTGGGCCTTTCCCCGAAATCCCGTCTCGATACCGATGTCCACGTTCCAGTCTTCGTAAGACTTGATCCACGGTTGGGTTTTGATCTCCTCCTTCGGCAGCATGGGGCCTAGTTCCATACTGGTGTGGATCTCGTCGCCGGTCCGATCCAGGAATCCTGTGTTGATGAAAACCACCCGTTCCTTTGCCGCTCGGATGCATTCCTTCAGGTTGACGGTGGTGCGTCTCTCTTCATCCATGATGCCGATCTTGAGGGTATTCCGCTTCAGACCCAGAGCCTTTTCGACCCGTTGGAACAGCTCCACCGTGGCTGCGACTTCTTCGGGTCCGTGGAGTTTGGGCTTGACGATATAGATACTTCCCTTTTTGCTGTTGGTGTATTTCCCTTTTCCCTTGAGGTCATGGATTGCGGCTAACGTTGTGACCATGGCGTCGAGGAACCCTTCTGGAATTTCCTGGCTGTCGGTTGTGGTTACGGCGTCCGTGTACATGTGGATTCCCACGTTTCGAACCAGGAGCAGACTCCTCCCCGGCAGGGTGAGCTTCCTTCCGGTCGGCGTGATGAATATCTTATCCGGATTCAGCCTTCGGGTCAGCGGGCGGCCGTTTTTATCGAAGGTCGCTTCGAGCGTCCCTTTCATGATGCCGCACCAGTGGCGATAGACCGTGAC
>JBOHVJ010000467.1:0-3929 GCA_050735075.1 Binatia bacterium | reverse complement strand
CCATGACCCCGGTGCCGAGTGCGCTACGCAACGATGTCTCGAGCGCGATCGCCTGGCGCTTTGTGACCACGAGCAGCGGCGATCCCTCATCGGTCCATATGCTGCGATAGGCCGGGGCGACCCGCCGTGGCCGCAGGCGTAAGATGAAGCCGTGGAGGATCGGCCACCACAGCAGCCGCGGGAGCTCGACCACCCGTGGATCGGAGAGCATCTCGCCCAGGTAGCTGCGCACGGCCTGCGGCGTCGGCTCCTCCGGTGTGCCTAAATTAATCAGCAGCACGCCCAGAGTGATGTCCTCCTCCGCCATAGAGATTACGTTGCTGTGCAATTACGACCCAAGACAAGAGACATACGAGACCGGAAGCGCCCCTTCGTGGGGAGCTTCTGACGCACTCCTATCGTATTCGAGCCGAGCGGCGTTTTGCTATGGTCTAAGGGCAACGAAACAAGTGTGTGTTTCGCCTTAGGGGCTCACCATGGGGACGTGGTCGAAAAAATCAAGACCGCCTGGGAGGCATAGGGACCGGTGGCTCGCGGATCTTGTTAGCGAAACTTTGAAAGGGTTCGGAAGAAACGACTGCAAGCCGTAACTACGGCCCTCCCCGCCCGACCGGGGGCGGGCCGTGGTTGCTGTTACGGTTGGCCGGGATCGTCGGGGTAGTAGTCGGACTTGAGCACCTTCACGGCTGCTTCCGCATGGGTCGTGGCGACTTTGGCACCCCCTTCTTGCCTTCAGTAATGGCTTCAGCCAAGTGGCCGCTGGCCTCTTGCAGTTTGAAGGTGGTGAACTCCTTTTGGGCCATGATGGCTTGCTTCTGCGCCTCCTCCGCATGTTCGACGAGCACAGCGGCGTCGCCCTGCTTGCCGGCCGCTACTGCCTCCTGGGCATGCTTGAGCGCCTCCGTCTGATGCGGAGATATCGGGGCCACCGGTTTTTGCGCATAAGCACCGACTCCAAATACGGTTAACGTTCCTGCGACCAGTGCGGCGAGTGTATTTTTATACGTCATGTTGGTTACCCAGTTTCGGTTGAATGAGTTCGCAGTATATCCGAAAGCCGGGTCGAAGGACACTTTTAGGAGATTCCGATCACGCTAAAAAGCCGAGTACAACGGGCAGCTTGTCGAGGCTGGGCAGTTGGAATCTCGCTCCACGCGCCGTTATGTTACCCTAGTCAACTTGTGACCAACGGCCGAAAATGGGGACTAAGGGCATCGTGGTTATCCGTCGTTAATGGTGGTCGTGTTGTTCCTGGGCGGTGTTCAACTCACGTTTCTAGGTGTGGTCGGTGAATACCTCGGCCGCATGTTTAACGAAACCAAGAGACGACCTCTGTACTTTTTCAAGGATTATCTTCCACCCGCCGCACGTCGAAGTGTCCTGGGAGAGTCTCAACGCTAACGCTATTCGCCTTCTATTGCCATCAGATTGCCGAACTGACGGACTCACTCTATCAGGCGGTGAGAGAAAAATGCGGCAGCAAACGCTTTTGTGTTCACTGGTTTAAAAGATAGCGGTTTCTGAATGCACCCAACTGAACAAATAAGACTACTAATGAGGCCCCTAAATACAGGTTCAAGACGCCTGGTTTTAATAAATTGCTGCTGTTTGCTGGTCCTGGCAGTATCGATCCTTTGGCGCCTGTGGTCTCGTCAGGATCTTTTTGCCGGTTGGGACCTCATTGGCCCCGCAAAGGGACATTATCTGTTAAGCACACAACGGTTCGTGGACTCGATATGGGAAATTCTTCAGTCCACTCGGGAGTTTCAGTATTGGAATCATGGCAACAGCCTTATTTTTACTCTCGTACCAGGCTTTATGAATATTATCTTTCCCTGGCAGTACTGGAGCCATGCCTTAACGTTTTTAATGTGGTTTTTGAGCCTCGCATTGGTTTGCGAAACTTATGGACTACATCGGCAACAGCTTTGGTTGCCCTGTCTGGCGTTTAGTGCTTCTTCTACGCTACTTGCATTTTCCATCGCGGGGTATCCGTATATCACAGGCTTTCTACCTTTCGCCTGCGCCCTAGCGTTAGTTCGATCTAAGATTGCTCTAAATAAACCTTTTATCGCGATTGCTTTAGCAGCACTTACCTGTGAGCTTAGTTGGCACCTATACGAAACTGGAAAATTTGTTTTCGGGGTCCTTATCCTGGCCGCTGTCCTGGCAAAAAACCAGCACCCAATCACTCGCATAGGTTTTGTTGCAGTCGCTATTGGCCAAGTTATTCAACTGCATTCCTACGGACAGTCAAACATCAATTTCTGGGCGGGCCTTGAAAGAAATGGAACCCAGTCTTGGTTCCATACGTTCAGTGACACTACCTTACAAAATCTCGTGCTCGGCAACGTTTGGACTCCTTTCTTGTTTCTTGGAGCTTTATGTTCGCTTTTTCTTAAAAAGATAAATCTATTATTCAGCTGGGCTCTCTTTCTTTTTGCAACTTCATTGTTGGGCTGGCTGGTCTACAAAGGAGGGTATGAGCTCCGGGGTCGCAGGACGTTAAGCTCAGACGGGATATTCCTTGCGATTATATTGGACGGTTTTCAACATGGCGTCGGAGGATGGCTGAACAAATCGACCTTCGTCCCAGGTCGCACCGCGGTGCTAAGAACACTTTGCGTGTTCCTTCTTATTCTGGGGAATTTCACTCAGCTCTTACAAATGTATTTTTTCTCGAAACGCTCTGCGGAGACAAGGTCAGTTGTATTGCCTGGAACCTATTCGCAGGCAGACTACGGCTTGTACCATGATGGCATCAACGCAGCGAGATGGATCGTTGAAAAAGCAAGGCAGGGTCATTCTGTTGTGCTTGTTTATAACCTCGATTCCTACCCTGAAAACACGACCGATCCAGCCGCAATTATCGAGCGAATTTACTTAAGCTTAGGTCACAAACAGTTCGACGATCACGTATTCGTCTATGGGAGAAATAAGAGTCGATATGAACCGCTCCCCATTCGAGACTTTGACGAATACAAAATGGTTCATTCTTTAAGACAGCGAGCGTTTGATAAACCCGCATGGCTAGTAGAATACGTAGGTGGGGGCCAGAGCAAGATTTTTTTTGACGAAAGAACGCAAGTTATGACCGCCATTTCTAAGAGTTTCAGAACGGAGATATTAGACCAACTCGTGATCGGAAGAGACTTTCGCGTATACAAGATCCACGTTGGCTCTCAGGATTTAGCATATCTTCAATAAGTTTGATAATGACGGTAATTCTTGACGATGACTGTCTTGTAACTCTCTCCCGTAGGAGTCAGGTTGGCTTATGAAGCGCTCAGATTCCAAGTCACGTACTTTGAAAATCTTATTAAAAGTGGTAAATACTATATCCTGTTCGTAAATGATGGATCCCAAGATAATACGGGCTCATGCATCGAAGACTTTTGCAAAAAGGGTCTTCAGGAAATCGTGTGGGTCGCTTGATAGGATAAGCGGAGCTGGAAGGCGCATATTTATTGGCTTTCAGGCTTATCGTGTGGTAGTGGGATTTGGCATCATGTTTCGATGGTCACTCGATCGAAGCGAAAGCGGCGGCTGTGGGATGGGTACGCCTTCCCCGGTTTTCGTCCGCAAGCCACGGTGCGTGGGGTCTTCGGCGATCCGAAGGCACGTGTCATCACCCTCACCCGGCGCTCAAAAAAACACTCTGTGGAACCTGCGGAGCGGTCCACTCGGGTTGGTACGACCGGAAGCGGCGGCAGGTCCTCGACGCTGGCCCGCACCGCCGGTGTAGCTTATCCAAGGGTTTTGTGAAATATTTCACAACATCTCTCGCCTGGGTATGATAGTCTTGTGGTTCGAGCAACTCCACTCCCCGATGGCGGGCGCAGCGGGAACGCTTGGATAGGGGGGGGCCAAGAGTGCAACGGTACACGCTGTCGGCTTGTTTTTAGGCTCTCCTCTTTAGACTGAAGGGA
>JBOHVJ010000466.1:0-26752 GCA_050735075.1 Binatia bacterium | reverse complement strand
CCGAACTCTATCGGCGGCTCGCCTAGTGCGCTACCTTACCCTGAATGAAGTGCTTGAATTGCACCGTCGGATCATCGCGCAGTCCGGGGGAGCATTGCGTTTTTGGCTTGGCTTCGCGCCACTATTGTGACGAAGACTTGAAGATCCAGAGGCTGCCGCGCTTTAGACGTTCACTTCCACAGGGGGTGGGAATTAACGAAGTTGCTTACTTTTTCTTTGCGCGCAGGCGCTCGATCAGCGTTGTGACCTCTTCAAGGCGGGTACGAACTTCGGCCTCCGCCTTATGGAGCTCCTCCGGCGCAGCCCCTTTATCCACCGCGTCCTCATAGGCCGTCACTGCCACACCAAACACCTTTAGCACACGGCGAGTCTCATCGGTTGGCATCGCTCATTCCTCTCTCTGCTCGTTGTTTGTTACTCGTTACTGGTTATTCGTTGACTCGTATACTCGTTATTCAGTAATCGAATAACGAATAACCAATAACCGTTAACGAAGACCCAGCTCCCTCAACTTCCTTTCCGGAATAAACCCGTTCTCATCCCACTCTCTCGCTTGGTAATACCCGTGAATCATCTGCCGCAATTCGGTAACCGTTAGGCCTACGCCACGTGCGACGCCGGTGGGGAGAGACTCGCTCAGCAACCGCTCAGGCAGCCAGTCATCTCGCGGTTGCCAGCCCTCACGCATGTTGAATAATTTCTTGAGCGTGTGGATCCGCTCGCCGACCTGGCGCAACTGAGCGCCAGAGCAAGGCCAGCCAGTGACCTTGGTGTAGAGCTCCGCGGCCTCGGCATAGAAATCGTTAAAGCACTTACGCAAGAACTTGCAGATAATCAGCGAATCAAGCACTGCGGCGAAGTCTTCTGAGGCGGCAACCAAATCGCCCCTGCCAGGATCGGCGGTGAGGCGATCGACTTCACCCGAGAAGTCAGCCTCGTAGGCGCCGGAGCGGTTGTGGCATGCCCCCCGCGGGCTCACCGCCAAGCCCAAGGCCATAGTCTTCAGGCTTCGCGGCTCATAACCGGGCAGTTCCAGGCCTTTGACATGCATTGCCCAGAACATTGTCTCTCCGCCAACTTGCATAGCGGCACGTCTCGAGCCTTCGGCCAGCAAAGCGCCGATGCCGCTGCGCTTGGCGATCATCGGAATGGTCGCTAGGAGAGCGCCTGCTTGCCCAAAGTGTAGGCCAAGTTCATGCGCCTCAGGTAATAGCCCCTTTTCCGCACACTCCATTGCCCACGCAAGTGTGCCGCCGGTGCTGATGGTGTCGAGGCCGTAGAGGTCACAAAGGCCTGCGGCCTGAAGGACTGCCTCCCGCTCCTCAATGCCGCAGAGAGGCCCCAGAGCGAAAAGCGTCTCATATTCCAGCCGCTGTTCATCTCCGGTCAGAGATTTAAACAAGCGTTCGCACTGGATCGTGCAGCAGGCGCAGCCGTGCCTGCGGCTAAAATTGTTTTCCGTCAGGCTTTCCCCGCTGAGGGCCTCGGCCTGGTCGAAGGTCGATTGCTGGAAGTTTCGGGTGGGTAGGCTGCCGAGACGGTTGAATACCGCCAGGTTTGCGACGGTGCCGATTTTTCGGTACTTGTCGGTCACCGAACCGAGGCTTCGTTGACGCATGATGTTAGCGATGGCCTCAACCCCTTCCGGGTCGGCCACACTGGCCCTGCCATCGCCGCGCAGGGCAACAGCCTTAAGGTTCTTTGATCCCATCACCGCGCCGACGCCGCCACGGCCCGCGTGGCGGCCTTCGTTGCTGATGGTGGCAAAGCGGACGAGGTTTTCTCCCGCCTGGCCAATGGTCGCTACCCGCACCTCTGCATCGTTGAGTTCAGATCGTATAAGAGACTCGGTCTCGCTGGGGCTTCTTCCCCAGAGGTGTTCTCCTTCCCTTACCTCTACCTTTCGGTCGCAAATGAAGATGTAGACTGGAGAGGAGGCCCGGCCGGTGATCACGAGGGCGTCGAGACCGATGGATTTCAGTTCCAGGGCGAAGAAGCTGGAGGAGAGCGAGTCAGCGATAAAGCTGGTGAGGGGAGATTTGGTGACCACCGCGTACTTGGCGGTGGTGGTGAGGCCGGTGCCGACCAGCGGCGCGCTGGAAAAGATCAACGGGTTGGCCGGAGAAAAAGGATCGACTCCAGGCGGAGCATAATCATAGAGGAGGCTTGTGCCGAGGCCGATTCCGCCGAGGAAGGCGCGGAGGCGCGACGCTTCAAGATCATGCCATGAGCTCTTTCCGCTATTTAAGTCGATATGGAGCAGGCGACCGTGAAAGCCATACATGGGTCAGCCTCCGGCATCCGCAGAGAGAATGAAGATCTTATCCCCCGCATTCACTTTGGCGCCAGGGTTCCGAACAAAGTCTAAGCCGTTGATGTTGCAGGAGTAGCCTCTGAAAAGGCTGCTTCGGTCAGCATTGATGACTCGACCGACCAGAACCGGCAGTCTTTCTGCCAAGGCCGAAAAGACCTGTGAGAGGGTGGCTTCCTGGGGCAGCGAAAGAGAGACTTCTTTGGTTTTTGCGACCAGGCGCGCCACGCCGAAGAGCTCAACGGTGCACGTGAGACAGAGATCTGAGACAGAGACAGGGAGAGGGTCTGAGACAGAGATAGAGACAGGGACAGAGAAGGAGGGGGAAGGTGGAGCGGTCTCTGTTTCGTCTCTCTGTCTGATTTTATTCCAGAGCCTCAGAGCAGACTCATAATCTTCGGGGGTGTTCATATTGAGGAAGCTTAGGCCCTCGGGATCAAAACGGCGAATCTCGTCTTCATGAATTTCCCGGGTACGAACCTTCTTATAAAGAGAGATCGGGCGCAGCTCGCCCCGATCGAGCTGCTCGCGCAAAAGCGGCGCCGCGCTGCGTCGGTAAGCCGCATGCAATGGCTGAAAACGCTCCTGCCAATAGGGAACCACGACGTCATAATCAGAGATTTGCAATGTGAGATATGAAATCAATTGAGGGTTTAGAAAGGGCACATCGCACGAGGTTACAAAACAGACTTCCCGACTTGCCGCGCTGAGCCCGTAGTAGATTCCGCCCACTGGTCCCTGGTACGCCACCTCATCCCGCATCACCGTCGCCGGCAACGACGGTAGTTCCTGGCCCGGCGCAGCCACGACGATGGCTTCGGCAAAGATGCCTCTCAGCGTGCGCACGATGTGCGCGATTAGTGGCTCGCCGTCAAAGAGGAGAAGCGCTTTCGGCCGGCCCATACGCGAGCTTTTGCCGCCGGTCAGAATGATAGCAGAGGCATCGTCTCTTTTTTCTTCCCTGTTCACTACGTTGCCCCCCACTCCTGCCCCTCACTCCTAAACACCTTCTTTGAACCTTTGCACCTGGCACAAGGGCAGAGCCTGTAAAGACCTACTATGGGTTCTATAGACCCATAAGGTCTAAATAATCAAGAGAAAGGAGGATATGAAAATGGGAGACTATGCCAACTTGCTTTTATCGGGGGGTTTCAATATAAGCCGACTTAGGGAGGATAATGATTTTTGAAGGATTTTTTTAAGGTTGTTACTCCCCAGGAGGCAAGGCGTATCCTCCTTGAGGTACCGCCCGTAGAGACGGAAAGAATAAAGACCGTCCATGCCCGGGATCGTGTTCTAGCGGAAGAGCTCTATTCGCAGGTTGATCTCCCTCATTTTCACCGTGCGGCCATGGATGGTTATGCGGTGAGGGCTAAGGATACCTTCGGCTCGAGCGCGAGCCAACCGGCTTATTTGAACCTTATTGGTACTGTTGAGATGGGAAAGGAAGTTACTCGACCTTTGGGAAAGGGGGAGGCGATGCGTATCTCCACAGGCGGGATGCTGCCGCCTGAGGGCGATAGCGTGGTGATGGTTGAGTATACCGAGGAGGTTGGGGATCACATGGTAGAAGTCCATCGTGGCGTATCCCCCTGGCAGAACGTCATCCAGATCGGTGACGATATTAAGAAGGGAGCGCTTGTTTTCCGGCGTGGCAGGCGCCTACGGGCCCAGGACTTAGGTGCCCTAACGGGTATAGGGATCTCTTCTCTCTTGGTCTACCAAAAACCGCACGTCTCTCTTATCTCCACCGGCGACGAGATCGTCGGGGCGGAGAGCGAGCCGCTTCCTGGGCAGGTTCGCAACATTAATCAGCACTCCCTTGCCGGTCTGATTGAGGAATGCAGCGCTGAGTTAAAGGACTTCGGGGTTATTCGTGACGACCGAGCTGCCCTGAGAACAACCATCGAGAAGGCACTTCAGTGGGGCGATCTCGTGCTCCTGTCAGGGGGCAGCTCGGTCGGCGCCAAAGACATCGCGTTAGATTCTATCCTCTCTTTTCCCGAGGCCAGGATCGTCTTTCATGGGATCTCTGTGAGCCCGGGTAAGCCCACCATCTTTGCCGTGGCCGCAGGAAAGCCGATCCTGGGACTTCCCGGCTATCCGGTTTCAGCACTAGTGATTTTCCAACTCTTTGCTGCCCCTCTGATCCGCACACTCGGCGGCGAAGATGCTGCCACCGCCTGCCAACTCCATAAAACCACCCGGGCCGTCCTAAAAACCAATATCGCCTCGCAAACGGGGCGGGAGGATTACGTTCGGGTGTGTCTTGAAAGGGGAGGCGACCGACTGTACGCTACGCCTCTTCCGGGCAAATCGGGGGCTATCTTTACCCTGGTCAAGGCAGATGGAATGATCAGGATTGATCTCAACCAAGAGGGTATCGAGCAGGGAGAAGAGGTAGAGGTCATTCTATTTTAAATTTTGGATTTTAGATTTTCGATTTTAGATTGAATCCAAAATCGGCAATCCAAAATCTAAAATCCTTACTGCCATGGCGCGGAAAAGGTATCTTAAAAAAACCCCACTCAAAGAGGCCCGCGAGCTTTTCTTGAAGGAAATTGATCCCTCCAATCTAGACAACGAGACAGTTCGGATCGATGCGGCGCTCCATAGAATCTCCTCTGAACCTGTCTTTGCCCGGATCTCATCGCCTCATTATCACGCCGCCGCCATGGATGGGATCTGTGTGAGGGCAGAAGATACTTTCGGCGCAACTGAGTTTGTCCCTAAAAGGCTTAAGCTCATCTCCGCCGGGAAGCCCGTCGATGGAGTTTTCGCCTATCTGGATACCGGCAACGCGCTCCCGCTCTGGGCCAATGCCGTCATCATGATCGAGAAGGTGCGCGAGCTAGATAATGAGACGGTAGAGATCTTTGAGTCAGTTGCCCCTTGGCACCATGTGCGACTGATGGGAGAGGATGTGGTAGCGACAGAGCTGCTCCTGCCCCGTTCGCACCGGCTCCGCCCCTATGATCTAGGCGCCCTCCTCGCAGCCGGGCATACAACGCTTCAGGTTAAAGTTCGACCCAGGGTCGCTATCATTCCCACCGGAGATGAGTTGATAGAGCCTGGGGAGGAGGCGCGACCAGGGGCCGTCATTGAATTTAACTCCAGTGTCTTAGCGGGTTTTGTCCAAGAGTGGGGCGGGGAAGCGGTGAAGTTGCCTAAGGTAGGCGATGCTCCATCTCTGCTGAAAGAGGCTTTGCGACAAGCGCTCAGACAAAATGACATCGTCGCCATCATTGCCGGTTCCTCTGCGGGAGAGCACGACTTCACCGCTGAAATCATCGCGGAAGAGGGGGAGCTTCTCGTCCACGGTATCGATGTGATGCCGGGGAAACCGGCGGTCTTGGGGATCGTGGGGGGGAAGCCCGTTGTCGGCATCCCTGGATATCCGGTATCAGCCATTGTCATTGCCCGTGAGATCCTCCAGCCAGTGGTGGAGAAATTTCTTGGCTGCGGACCTCACCCTAGGCCGACGGTTCGAGCCTTAGTCCCCAAGAAGATCCCTTCCCATCTGGGACTGGAGGAGTTTGTCCGGGTCACTTTAGGTCGAGTGGAAGATAAGCTCATTGCGGTGCCCCTTGGGCGAGGGGCTGGAGTGATCACCACCATGGTGCATGCCGATGGTTTTTTACGCATTCCCAGCCTAACCGAAGGGATTAACGGGGGTGAGGAGGTGGAGGTGGAGCTTTTGCGTTCTCTGCAAGAGATCGAGAATTCGATCCTTTGCACTGGGAGCCACGATCTCTCTATCGGTGTTCTCGAGGATCGACTTAAGCTATCTTATCCGGAATTGAAAATCGCCGCCACAAATGTCGGAAGCGTAGGCGGGCTCCTCGCGCTTCAAAGAGGGGAAACACATATCGCCGGCACCCATCTGCTCGATCCAAAAACCGGCGCTTACAATATCCCTGATATCAAGCGCACCATTCCCAGCCTCCCTGTTGTCCTGGTCCATCTGGCCCAGCGCAAGCAGGGCCTGCTCATTCAGAGTGGAAATCCCAAAGGGATCACCAATCTCAAGGATATCGCAAGGAGTGGAATTACGTTTATCAACCGCCAGCCGGGTTCGGGGACCCGGGTCCTGCTCGATTTTCAGCTAAGACAGCTCGGGATTGATCCAGCCGTGATCCACGGCTACGAGCGCGAGGAGTTCACCCATATGGCTATCGGGGTGGCGATTGCCAGCGGCCTGGCAGACGTGGGGTTGGGAGTGCGCTCCGCGGCCAATGCTCTGGGACTCGACTTTATTTCAGTGGGAGAGGAGCAGTATGATCTCCTCTGTCAGCGCCCATTCTTCGAATCGGAGAGAGGAAAAAAACTCATGGAGGTCATCGGCTCCGATGGCTTTAAGAAATCTGTCGCGGCCCTGGGGGGATACGATACACGTTCCGCAGGAGAGGTTCTTTACCGGCAGTAGCACCGCAGCCCAAACCCTCTAACACGAAAACCTGAACCCCTGAACTCGAAACCCGAAACCTAGTCACTGCCGCGCTTGCCTGTGGTCTCGGTAAGCTTTTCTTTCAGCTCTGCATCCCTTGTCAAGCTTACCTATAGGGCGAGAAGGCATTGCTATTCTCCTATTGTTGTTTGTCACTTTTTATCCATTAAAGTTAGCTCATGTCCATTTTTGTCATTCTCATCGGTTGAAGCCCTCCCGCCAGGGATAGAATAATCTTTTAAAAACAACTAGTTACAGACTTCCTGAGTTCTGGCATATCCCTTGCTCCATTTCCCAATACGGAGGGCTAAATCCATGAGCAATGATCATATGGAGCTTAAGTTACTAACCCTTGCCGAGGCAGCCGCGGTCCTTCAGGTTTCTAAACGCACCCTCCTGAGAATGATCCAGCAAAAAGAAGTGCCGGCTTTCAAGGTCGGTGGTCAGTGGCGCCTTCGGGAGAGTCAATTTAGAAAATGGGTTAACGATAAAGAAAATTCTACTTCTGAGTCGGAGTAAGCAAGGAGGAAGACCTATGGAGAATAGTGAATATCTTCAAAGGTATTGCAGGACTCTGTACTTCCGAGTCTCTGCTATCCCGGTAGGTCGGATGAGACAAAAGATCATTGCTCTCTTTTTGTTTCTATTCATGTTGCCTTTAACATCTTGGGCAGCGAGCAAACCTTACCGCGTGGGGATCGTTCTTCCAGGTGATGAGTGGCTAAGCTCTGTTGAAGGTTTTAAGGAGGGTATGAAAGGGCTGGGCTACGTTGAAGGGCGGGATATTCAATATCTTCTTGAGAGCGCCAAGGGAGATATGAAGAAAGTGTCGGAGACGACAAAGAGGTTCGTTGCCGTGAAGGTAGACGCCATATTTACCATTACCAATACGGCACTCAAGGTCGTAGCAGAGATCACCCGAGCCTCCAAAACACCCGTGGTGTTTGGCTCGGCATCGGGACCGGTAGAAAGCGGAATTATGCCGGCCCAGACTACACCGGACACGCACATATCGGGGGTGACCAGCAGCAGTATCGAGCTAGTGGGAAAAAGATTAGAGATAGTAAAGGAGGTCCTCCCTCAGATCAAAAGGGTGGTGGTGCTAGGCGCCACCGGGTCAGATAGCTCGGAAGCGGCTTTTGCTGCGGCTAAGGTAGCTGCCTCTAAACTAGGGATTACTATAATTGAGTTCAGAGCTCGAAGTAGAGAAGATGCCATACAGGCCTCGAAAAAGATTACGCGCAAAGAAGCGGACGCGGTTTTTCTTATTCCGGGTCTTTATGTGGTGGGAGCAGTAGCGGAAATCGCCCTAGAAGCTAAATCCGCTCGCATGCCCTTTGTCGCCTATCAGGTCGAGCACGTCAAGAGCGGTGCCCTTCTCGGCTATGGCTCTTCCTTCTATCTCCAGGGAAAGCAATCAGCCTTATTGGTCGATAAGATTCTTAAGGGGGTTCACCCCGCTAAACTTCCTTTTGAGAGGTCAAGGCTCCATCAGCTCGTTTTGAACCTCGATACGGCTGAGGAGATCGGGATCAGATTTTCTCCTGAGGTGCTTAACCGGGCAGATGAGTTGATCGGTGGGGGAAGCAAGAGATAACCCCTTGAAGTTTTTTAAATCCAAGACCATCCGTTCGCGCCTTGTAAAGATCTTGATCTTCGCGATCGCTGATGTGGCACTTATTGGCGCAGCGGTGTGGCACTTCAGCATCGAGCCGGCTCTAAGGATGGAGGTGGCTAGGAATCACCAGGAGGTTGCTCGGAGGGCGGCAGATCAAATCCAAGAGTTCATAGAAGGAAGGGTAGAGGAGCTTCTAACCGTCGCTCAGATTGGCCGTTTTTGGGAAATGGAAAAGCAAACCCAAAGAGAGGCCCTCTACCGGTTGATGAAGCTTGACACCCAAGTTCATGAGGTCTCCATTGCAGATAGGGAAGGGCAGGAGATCCTTCGAATCTCACGCTCGCGCGTCTATGCGGATGCTGACCTGGTTTCTTTGGGCCGCGAAGAAAAATTTCGTCAGGCTATTCAGGGAAAGAGCTATATCGGTCAAGTCTACCACGTACGTACAGTAGGTCCCTTCGTTACCCTGGCCGTTCCCATTAAGTTTACCGCCACAGATGTCAAGGGGGTCATGGTTGCCGAGATCAGCCTCAAAAATCTCTGGGACTCTATCTCTTACATCAAGGTAGGGAAATCCGGTCATGCCTTTGTGGTGGATCTGCAAGGAAATCTCATCGCCCATCCGGACTACTCCAAGGTCCTTCTAGGGAGCAATATGGCCCATCTTCAGAGGGTGAAGGAGTTCCTTGCCGGTCCAGACCAAAGGCCGGACTTTGGGAAGGCCGTAATAGGGCAGGAAGGGGAGAGAGTCGTTAGCACCTTTGCCGTGGTTAAAGGACTGGCTTGGGGCGTCTTCACAGTAGAGCCTGCCGCGACTGCCTTGGCGGAGATCAAGCGTATGGAGAGGCTTGCCCTCCTGGTTTTTGCGTTCATGCTAGCCGGAGTCTTCGGGGCGAGCTACTGGTTCAGTGAACGTATTGCGCAGCCAGTGCGAGAGCTTGAGGAGGGAGCAAAGCTGGTAGCCCAGGGAAATCTGGAGCATAAGTTCAAGATTCATACCGGCGATGAGATCGAGACCCTCGCCAATCAGTTCAATCAGATGGCAGAGACCTTGCAGATGCGGCAAGCTGAGACCAAGCAGGCTCAAGAGGTGTTGCAGGTTCGTTATAAGGAATTGGCTACGCTCTACGAGATGGGGCAAACGATTCTGGGTTCTCCGGATCTCAAGACCACCCTCGAGAAAATTCTTGATAAAGCTGTCGCGGTAGGGAGTTTCGACCTTGGAACCATTCTCATGGTGAACCCGAGCCAAGGCAGGCCTGAAGTGTTGGCGAGCTTTGGATATCAGGATCCGGCTAACGCAGAAAGGCGTCTCCCAGAAGAGGGAGGGGAAAGGCCTCCTTTTCGAACGATAGGCCTTAAAGAGCCTCGAATCGTGGAAAATGTGCCGGCGTCTGACGGGATGCGGACGCTCAAGAAAGAAGGGATTCAGTCGGCCGTTACGATTCCCGTCTCCAGCGGAGGTCAGGTCATTGGAACTATCCAGCTTGGCAGCCGTACTCCAAGGAAATTTCAGCCCAACGAGATCCGTCTCCTTGAAACACTTGGCAACCATATGGGCATTGCCGTGCAAAAGGCGAGGCTATACGAAGAAACCCGACGCAGCTTGGAGCGCATGCTTGCGCTACAGGAGATCGGGTTCGCGACCAGTTCGACTCTAGACCTCCAAGTCGTGTTAAATCTCTTGATGGCAAAGATGGATATCCTTCTGCCTTATAGTGTGGTCCTTGTGTGGTTAGTGAATAAAGAAAGCGGGCTGATAGAACGTACGGCCTGCTGGAATCTTGATGAAGAGGAATGGAAGGGAAGGAAATTAGCGGGCACGCCTCAACTTGTTAAAGAGGCGATTGAGCGTAAGACGCCGGTCGTAGTCACTAATATTCAAACAGATTCGAGGACACTGGACCCCGAGTTCTACCGCCGACATGGCCTGGTTTCTTATCTTGGAGTTCCTTTGGTCGTTAAGGGGGAGGTTTTGGGAGTCTTGGTCTTCCTGACCAGAGAAGAGCATAACTTTGCCGACGATGAGGTTGAGTATCTCTTGACACTAGCGGGACAGGTGGCCGTAGCGATCCACAATTCCCAGCTCTATGAGCAGACTAAAAATCAGGCGCTTGAGCTGGAGAAGGCAAACATGGATCTCAAGCGGCGAGAAGAGGTCCAAAAGCTTCTAAAAGAACTCAGCCAAGATATCACCCTACTGGACATTGATAGCCTGCTCAAAAAACTCACTGAAAAGGTTTGTGAGTTTCTGCAGGTAGACGTTTCCGATGTTAGGCTCTTGGAAAGAGAGAGATGGCAACTGAGAGCGATTTCTGGCGTCGATTCTGATCGCCTACCCGCAGCGTGGAGTGGGAGCACCGGCACACGGCAGCGCTCCATATGGATCCGCGAGAACCGTAGAGCCCTGATGATTCCAGACATTACAGAAGGGCCTATCGAGTCATTGGGGGGAGTGCTCGAGGCTATAGGCATTCGGGGATTTCTTGGCGTTCCCATTCTCTCGCGGAGGTGCGAAGTGATCGGTATTCTAAGAGGCCTTACTTACAACGCTCGGCATTTTAACCAAGAAGAAGTAGAGGTCCTCCAGCAGTTGGCCAATGGAGCCGCGATTGCCTTGGAGAATGCCAGGCTTTTAGATGAGACCAAAAGGCAGGCGGTTGAGCTAGAGGAGGCCAACAAGGCGAAGGATGAATTCTTGGGTTTCATGTCGCATGAGCTTAGGACACCGCTCAACGTGATCACGGGTTATGTCGAGATGTTCAGGGATGGGATGTTAGGGGAGATCAACGCGGAGCAAGAGAAGGCCCTGGGGAAAGTGGCAAGCCACTCCAAGGATCTGTTGACCATGATCAGCGGCATCTTGCAGGCGACCAGCCTTGAGGCTGGGGCGGTCAAGGTGAAGGCTGATGATGTCAGTTTGGGGGATTTTCTTGACGAACTTAGATCGACCTATGGCGTGCCTTTTGGTAAAGATCTCGCTCTCAAGTGGAACTATCCCGCTGAGCTCCCGGTGGTGCGGACTGATGGTGAGAAACTGAAGCATATTCTGGAGAACCTCATTAATAACGCTATCAAATTTACTGATAAAGGTCGTGTGGCTATCTCAGCGAGGCGCGTTGCTGGAAAGGAGGCCGTGGAGTTCAAGGTGGCCGATACGGGGATAGGGATTCCAGAAGAGTACCTGCCTGCCATCTTTGAGCGGTTCCGTCAGGTGGACGGCTCTGACACTAGGACCCATGGCGGCGGGGGATTGGGGCTTCATGTGGTGAAGAAGTTTACTGAGATGCTTGGGGGAGAGATCGATGTCAAGAGTGAGCCCGGAAAGGGTTCGACTTTTACTGTCACGATACCCTGTGAAAGCAGTCAGGCATCCGCCATCATTAGTCAGGAAGCAGGTGTAAGCCAACAAAGAAAGACGGTGGCTGAAAGCTGAGAGCTGAGTGCTTAGAAGATGAAAGTGATATCCTTTGACGTTTAAACTTCTGCGCTATTTTTCCATCACGAGTTTTGTTGCCACGGTGATAGTAGCTGTCCTCCTGGGGATGTTTTACCGCAGGATAGCGCTGAGGGATATCATGGAACTGGCAGAGAGTAGGAATGTCGCATTGACACAAGCCTTCGCGAATTCCCTATGGCCACGGTTCGCGCCGTTTGTGGCTTCCGCAGCGGGGCTAAGCGATAATGAATTGCGGACCCATCCTGAAATAGCCCGACTCCGGCAAGCTGTTCTGGCTCAGATGAGCGGTCTGGAGGTAGTGAAGGTTAAGGTTTACGACCTTGCAGGACTGACGGTTTTCTCCACGGAGTTAAAACAAATAGGCGAAAATAAAAGCAGCAATGCTGGATTTCTTTCAGCGCGGGCCGGGAAGGTTGCTAGCGAACTCACCCACCGCGATACCTTTAGCGCCTTTGAACAAACAATCGAGGACCGTGATGTTTTTTCAAGTTACATCCCCATCCGTCGTGGCCCAGCAGCTCCCATAGAGGGCGTCTTTGAACTTTACTACGATGTGACCCCTTTTTTGCAGAAAATAAAGCTGACCCAAAGAATTGTTGTTATAGGCGTCGTGCTCATTTTAAGTCTGCTCTATGGTGCTCTCTTCTTGATAGTTGGGCACGCAGACAGAATCATTAAGCGGCAGGATAAGGAGCGCAGGCGTGCCGAGGAAGAAAGCAGAACACTCAACAAAGAACTTGAACAGCGGGTCATCGAACGGACAGCGCAACTCAAGGCGGCCAACGAGGGACTTACTAATGAAATCGCCGAGCGCAAGCGGGCGGAGGAGGAACTAAAGAACCGTTATCAGGAGCTCCTAACCCTGAAAGAGATCAGCCAGACTATTTTGGGTTCTCTGGATCTGAAAATGATTGCGGAGATTATCCTTGACAAAGCTATGTCGAGCGGCTCCTTCGACCTAGGTAATATCCGTCTTTTGAGCCGCAGCGGTGAAACTCTCGAAATGGTGGTCAGCCGGGGATATCAGGATGCCAAAAACATACAAATGCATCGGGAGATCGCGAGGGATAGAATAAGCGGACAGTTCACTTTCCAAGAGATGCTCTTTAAAGAGCCCCGTGTGGAGGAAAATGTCCCGGAGTGTGAGGGGCTACGCACGTTGAAGAGAGAAGGGATTCAATCCGCCATCGTGGTGCCCGTCCATTTTGAAGAGGAGGTTCTAGGAATTCTTCAGCTCGGAAGCCGGACACCGCGAAAGTTTGAGCCGTCGGAGGTCCGTCTCCTGGAAGCCATCGGCAGCCAGATGGGCATTGCCGCGCAAAAGGCCCAGCTCTATGAGCTAAGCGAGGTCTCCAAGGGAGAATTGGAGTCAACGAACCAGCGCCTTCTAAGATCGTTAGGGGAACTCTCCAGCCTTTATGCAGCCCTTACCCCTCTGGATCCTTCAGGCTCTATCAATCAGATGCTGGAGAAAGTTATTGGGAGACTCATGGATGCGACAGGAGCTGATGCTGTTCTCATACGCCTTCAGGATAAGGTGTCGGGAGCTTTCACCTGTGCAAGTCAACGTGGATTCTCTAACCACTACCTGGAGAGGGTGCCAGTTGTGCCGCCCGGTTCTGCATTGGATTTCGTCTTCAACAGAGGTGAGCCCATTATCGTCGCGGATATTGCAGCAGATCCCCGTCTTAAGGGGAAGGTTCAGCTTGAGGTAGGTTTTCACTCCTGCGCCTTTCTCCCCCTGAAAGTTGGCACAGAGGTTCGGGGAATCGTTCATCTGGCCAGCCGTGAGTTGGGTTATTTCAATGAGGAGAAAGAAGAGCATCTCATGGCTATTGCTCGTCAAATGGGTATAGCAATGGAGAATCGAGAGCTTTTGGACGAGACCAAAAAGCAGGCGTTTGAGTTGGAGAAGGCGAACCGGGTGAAGGATGAGTTTCTGGGCTTTGTATCGCACGAGCTTAGGACGCCCCTCAACGTAGTCATAGCTTATACCGAGATGATGAAGGATGGAATGTTAGGGGAGATTAACCCGGGGCAGGAGCAGGCCCTCGGGAAAATCAGAAGACAATCTAATGAACTGTTAAGCATGATAAACAATCTATTGGAGGTAACCAGGATTGAAGCCGGGGCGACCATTGTAGGAAGGGATGAGATCACCCTCGCCAATTTCCTCGACGAGCTTAGGTCAAATTCCCGGGTTCCTTTGGGTAAAGAACTTACCCTTCACTGGGACTATCCCTCTGACTTGCCGGTTGTGAGGACTGACAGTGAGAAGCTCAAGCATATCCTTCAGAATCTTATTAATAACGCTATCAAGTTTACCGAGAGGGGGTCGGTAAAGATTTCGGCCCGATGCCTTCCTGGGACAAAGGGCGTCGAGTTCGAGATTGCGGATACAGGGATGGGTATCCCGAAAGAGTCACTTCCCATCATCTTCGAGAAGTTTCGCCAGGTAGGCAGCTCTCAAACGAAATCCTCAGGCGGGGTGGGATTGGGGCTCCATATCGTTAAGAAGTTTACGGAAATGCTCGAAGGGGAAATTGAGGTGGAGAGCGAGCCCGGTAAGGGCTCGACCTTTACTGTCACGATACCGTGTTAAACCGGCATCACATCGTGCTTTTTCTTTGGTCTC
This sequence comes from Binatia bacterium, assembly GCA_050735075.1. Classification (GTDB taxonomy): domain Bacteria; phylum Desulfobacterota; class Binatia; order UBA9968; family UBA9968; genus JAHFAO01. Next base: position 12,281 of record JBOHVJ010000466.1, on the reverse strand, counting down.
TCTTCCTTCTTTTCTCTGAGGATTTCTAGAGCCTGAATGAGACGCCTTCGGGTCTCAGCGGGGCGGATAGCTGCATGGGCGAACTGCTTGGAGAGGGCCTCGAAGGGACCGCTAAACCGCTCGGTGTATTCTTCCATCTTTTGTCTCCGTGTTTTTTCCCGGTCCTCGGACTGCTCGATCTCCCTGCGAAAGAGAACATTCACCGCCCCTCCCCCGCCCATGACCGCAAGCTCTACGCCCGGCCAGACAAAGAATTGATCCGCCCCCATCTCGCGGGTGCACATGGCTTGCTTCGCCCCTCCGTAGCCTTTGCGTAGAACGACCGTGATCTTGGGTACTGTCGCTTCGGCATAGGCATAAAGCAATTTTGCGCCGTGGCGGATGATCCCTTTTTCCTCCTGCTGTTTTCCTGGGAAAAATCCCGGGACATCCATCAACGTGATGATGGGAATATTAAAGGCATCACAAAATCGGATAAAGCGAGCGCCTTTATCCGAGGCATCCACGTCCAGACTTCCGGCGAGGAACATCGGCTGGTTGGCGACAAAGCCCGCCGGATAGCCATCAAGTCGTCCCAAGCCGATGACCAAGTTGCGCGCGAACCTTCCCTTCAGCTCGAGAAAATCCCCGTCGTCTACCACCGCCTTAATCACCTGGGCGACGTTATAGGCCTTGCGCATATCCTCAGGGACGATCCTATCCATGGCGTCGACAGAACGTGCCGGATCGTCGCTCGGCTCTCTGCGTGGAGGGAGCGATTGACAGTTGGAAGGCAAGAAGCTCAGCAGTCTGCGGATAAGAGAGAGGCAGTCCTCATCGTTCTTGGCCGTTAGATCCGCAACCCCCGAGACCTCGGAGTGGACTTTTGCCCCGCCCAGTTCCTCCATGCTGACCTCTTCTCCCAGGACCTCTTTGATAACCGGAGGTCCGGTGATGAACATCTGGCTCGACCCCTGGACCATGAGGATGAAGTCTGTTAGCGCAGGCGAATAAGAGGCTACCCCGATGCAGGGGCCCATGATAGCGGAGATCTGGGGGATCACACCCGAGGAGATGCTGTTTTCGAAAAAGATTTTTCCTATGGCCGTGGTAACACTGAGCCCCTCTTGGATTCTGGCCCCGACAGAATCGTAGAGACCAATAAGAGGGATGCCCATCTTGCGGGCTGTCTGGATCACATAGGCTATCTTCTCTGCATGGGCGCTACCTACAGCACCAGCCAAGACGGTGCGGTCTTGGGCGAAGACATAAACTGGCCTTCCATCAATCTTACCGTAGCCAGTAACTACCCCGTCTGTGGGCTGCTTTTTTTCTGCCATGCCGAAGTCGGCACATTGAGTCTCGGCCAACATGAACTCCTCGACAAAGCTCCCAGAGTCGAGTAGCCTTTCGATTCTTTCTCTCGCCGTGAGTTTGCCCTCGGCATGCTGCTTCTCGATGGCCTTGGGTTCCCCCTGAAGCACCCTTGCTTCTATCTTAGCGAGGTCTTTCTCTAGATCCTCTCTTCCCTTTGGCATTTCCGTCCTTTCATTTAAACAATCCCCATTCCCTTGAGCACGGAGAGCATAATCGCAGCCGCGATGATCGAGCCGATTTGACCCCCGGCATTCGCGCTCATGGCATGCATGAGGAGATAACTCTTCTTGTTATACTTTTGCCCTTCTGCCTGGACGACTCGCGCCGACATCGGGAAAGCGGAGATTCCTGCCGCCCCGATCAAGGGATTGATCTTGCCGCCGGTGAGAAGGCACATCAACTTCCCAAAGAGGACCCCCATGGCGGTGTCCAGGCCGATGGCGATTAACCCGAGCACTAAAACCATGATAGTTTCTATGCGTAGGAATTTTGCAGCCTCCATGGTCGCTCCGATGGAGAGGCCAAGGAGAAGAGTCACAATATTGGTGATCTCGTTTTCCGAAGAGTGTTTTAACCTCTCCACCACGCCACACTCCTTCATCAAATTCCCTAACATGACCATTCCGATAAGGGGAGTGCCCAAAGGAGCTACCAATGAAGCGGCGATGGTCACCACCACGGGGAAAAGGATTTTGGTCGTCTTGGATACCGGTTGCTTCACGATTCCCATGACGATCTTCTTTTCTCTTTCCGTCGTGAGCAGGCGCATGATTGGGGGTTGGATCAGTGGGACCAGAGACATGTAAGAGTAGGCTGCCACGGAAACCGCCCCAAGGAGGTGAGGGGCGTATTTTGAGGTGACGTAGATCGAGGTCGGCCCGTCGCAGGCCCCGATGATGCCGATGGCCACGGCCTCAAGCTTGTCAAATCCAAGGGCTAAGGCAAGGAGCAGGGTGAGGAAGATGCCGAACTGCCCCGCAGCCCCGAGCAGGATGATCTTGGGGTTTTCGAGCAGCGGTTGGAAATCGGTCATAGCCCCGATGCCGATAAAAATCAGGATCGGGAAGATCTCAGTCAGAACTCCGGTGTCATAGAAGAATCGGAGCACGCCTTCCTCTTCCATAAGGCCTGCCAGCGGGATGTTGACCAGAATTGCGCCGAAACCGATGGGGAGGAGGAGCAACGGCTCAAAGCCTTTGCCGATGCCGAGGTAGAGCAGGAGGGAACCGATCAGTATCATCACGGCTTGGCCTAGCTCAAGATGGGAAAGACCGAGCAGGAGACCTTGGAGTCCGGAGACGATGGCCGATTCCACTCTCTCTTATCCTTTTGCAGATCCAGATTCTTCGGCCTTATAGGGAAAAAGCTTTTTGAGGACGAGAATGAGTAGGCTCAAGAGCCACAGGACCAGCATGGTTCCTCCCATGCCGATCAGGGCTACGGTCCAGCCGAAGGTCCAGGTATCCATATCGTTTTTCCTGAAAGCAATGTGTGCAGACGGTTTTTACTCAATCTCGGCCAAGGTTTGCTCTGCCTCGACAGACTGGCCGGGTGAGACCATGATCTCTTTAAGGACTCCAGTGACGGGTGCTACAACGGGGATCTCCATTTTCATAGCCTCCATAACGATGACGACTTCATCCTCTTCCACTTGATCTCCCACCTTTTTCTCTACTTTTAAAATCTTCCCCACCATAGGTGCGGTTACCGGTGTTGCCACAACAATCCCCTCCTTAAGTCTCGGGTTACGCGCTTCTAGTTTCAAGTTGATTCTAAACTCTAAACCCGAAACTCGAAACTCGTTATGCCATTTAGTAAAGTTTCCGCCTTGTTGTCAATGCTCCGCCTTGCTTTTGACCATTTTATGCTGTAAGAACCAGGAAAAGTCATATTCGGAGGAAAAATGGCGAAGGCCGCAGCTCAATTGGAAAGCGTAATGGACAATATCCCTTATTATGAAAAGTGGCAAAAAGGGGAGGAGATTCCGATCATTAAGGACTTTTTCATCCAGGATTTAAGGAAGGTTCCCGTGAGCCGGTGGGATCGGATCGGGGGGGATGGAGCCTTTGTCAATATGGAGGGGGCAGGACAAGCGACGGGGGCTTATGTGTGTGAGATAGCGCCAGCGAAGAGCCTGGAGCCTCAAAGACATATTTATGAGGAGCTCCTGTATGTCCTCAAGGGCCGAGGTGCCACAACGATATGGAATGATAAAGGAGCGAAACAAACATTCGAATGGCATGAGGGTAGCCTGATCTCTCCGCCCCTCAATGTCTGGCACCAGCACTTTAACGGACAGGGAAATGAGCCGGCTCGGTTCTTTTCCGTAAACAACATGCCGATTGTCTTCAACCTATTTCACAATCCAGACTTCATCTTCAATACTCCTTATGACTTTATCGACCGATTCAATGGAGAGCCCGAATACTTCGGCGGCAAAGGGAAATCTTATCCCGGTCGGATCTGGGAAACCAACTTTATCGCCGACGCCAGAAGCTTTAATCTCCAGGAATGGAAGGAGCGGGGGGGAGGCGGAACCAACGTCATGCTCGAGATGACTGACGGTGTTATGGCCGCACACATCTCTGAGTTTCCTGTGGGCACCTATAAGAAGGCGCACCGCCACGGGCCGGGATTCAATGTCATCATCATCAAGGGCAAGGGCTTCTCTCTTTTCTGGCAGGAGGGTCAAGCCATCAGGAGGTACGACTGGCAGGATGGGAGTGTTTTTGTCCCACCCGAGATGTGGTTCCACCAGCATTTCAACACCGGAGCTACGCCGGCACGCTACCTACCGCTTCGCTTCGGGGGGATCAAGTACAGCATGGGAGAAGGGTTCGGAGATATCTCCAAGGTTGATAAAGATGTCAAAGAGGGCGGGAATCAAATCGAATACTCTGACGAGGATCCGTCGATCAGGAAGATGTTCGAGGAAGATTTGGCCAAGTCGGGGACATACAGCCGCATGAACCCTGATCTGTATAAGAAGAAATAGTATCAACTCTTTCCACAACGAGGTCCCGCGACCGAGACGAATAGCAACCACAGTAACTTTAGTTTGGCCTGCAGCGGGCGTTATCCTCTATCTTTACGCGCCTCAATGGGTCCTATCCTTTCATAATTTGGCTGCAAGTTAATCAGGAAAAAAGATTGAGTGCTCCACTCCTGTTGTGGTAAAAAAGGGAGTAAGTGGAGGGTCAGATGTGAGACACGCTCTTGTCTCTTTTACCCTCTTTTGGTTTGTTTTCCTGCCGGCGAATAGCTCGGCGGAGCTAATCGACAGAAAGGGAAGAATCGAGGGAGAGAGTCATGTCAATCTACGATCCGGCCCCGGCCTCGACTTTCTGCCCATACGTGTTCTTAGGGAAGGGGAGGAGGTCACTGTGGAGGGAGAGGAGACGGGTTGGTATCAGGTTTTCGTAGCTGATGGTGAGTGGGGTTACGTCCATAAAACGCTCGTTCGTCTCCTCAGCTCGGCTGAAAAGATGGAGGGGCCTAGGATTATGGTTACTGTACCGGGTGAGGGGAAGCAGGAATCGCAGCTCTCATCCCCTCCTGAAGGGCAGGCACCTGAGGGGAAGCGAACGGCGATCTTCCGATTACTTGAAGGGAAGGAATGGGAAACTGTTTGGTGGTTGGGACTTGCCATATGCATTTTCTTTCTTGGCTGGATCTGTGGAGGAAACTACTATCTGCGCCGGGATCGAATTAACAGGACCAAGCTCCGCTTCTAACTCTAGCCTTAAGCGGTTTTTCAACTGCTAGAGCACTGCGCCAATAGATGATCACGGCGATAACGATTCTTTTTGCTTACCTCCTTGGTTCCATCCCGATAGGTTTCCTTCTGGGTTATCTTTCCGGAGTGGATGTCCGTCAAGCTGGAAGCGGGAACGTTGGTGCCACCAATGTGGCCAGGGTTGTTGGTAAAGGGCAGGGTCTTATTACGCTTCTGGGGGATGTAGCGAAAGGGTTTATCCCGCCTTTTCTCTCTCTTCAACTAGGCCTAGGCCTATGGGTCTCCGCCCTGGCGGGTCTGGCGGCCTTCCTAGGTCATCTCTATCCTGCATTCTTGAAGTTTCAAGGAGGGAAAGGGGTAGCCACAGCCTTGGGTGTCTTTTTGGTCCTTGCACCGATGGCTACTTTAGTCCTCGTCTTTGTTTTCTCCTTCGTTGCTATGGTGAGTCGACTGGTTTCCCTTGCCTCTATGGTCGCAGCAGCCTTCGCCCCGATTGCCCTGTGGTTATTTTCCTATTCACCCCTACTGATATGGCTGAGCCTTCTGATTGCCTTATTGATCATATTCCGCCATCAGGAGAATATCCGCCGGCTGATCGCAGGGGTGGAACCGAGATTTGGCCTTTAATTTTCTATGATTACCTCGACCCGGCGGTTTTGCCGCCGCCCTTCCTCTGTTTCGTTGGAAGCCACAGGGGAGCGAGTCCCCAAGCCCTTTGAGGTAACCCGATCTCTGTTAACACCTTCATTCGTTAAGGTATCAGCCACAGTTCGAGCCCGCCTCTCCGAAAGCTGCTGGTTGTACGCTTCTTGATCCGCCCTCTCCCTGCTGGCATGTCCCTCTATTGAGATCCTTCTGCCAGGGGCCTGGCGGTTTACGACGGAAGCAATTTGGTTCACCCGGTCTCTTCCATCAGGGGTGAGATCCGCCCGATCAAACTGGAAGATCACATTAGGAAGGTTAACGGCTACCCCTCGCTCGGTTTCACGCGCTTCGATGTTTCTCCGCTTTAACTCTTCTATGAGTGCCTGATTTCTCGCGATATCTTGCCTCTGCTGGTCTAGCTTGGCCTGCTGTTCCTTCTGTTTTTGCTCCTGACCCTGGAGTTGATCTCCGATCAGCGCACCTGCTCCCAGTCCAAGCGCACCACCGATCGCTGCACCAGCGCCAGGATGTCCAACTGCGCTACCGATGATGCCCCCTGCAGCGGCTCCCCCGAGTGCTCCGATTCCAGCGCCTTTTTCTCTAGTAGTTAATGGGGTAGAGCAACCCACAAATCCAGCTACCAAGAAAAGCATTACCGAAGTAACCAGCGCGCGTTTCATAACTCCCCCGCGTCGGTAGTTTCCAAGCCGCAACTACCACTCGCCCCGTTGCTGTCTTAAACGCTCATTCTCTCTTCTAAGCCGCTCAAGCTCGGCCTGGTTTGTGTCAACATGCCTCTGCTGCTCCTGCTGTCTTTGATCCTGGTTCATCAAGTAGTTACCTATCAACGCACCACCGATCAGCCCCACAGGCCCGCCGATTGCCGCACCAGCGGCTGCATGACCAACCGTGCTGCCAATGATGGCTCCTGTGCCTGCGCCCAATCCAGCGCCGATAAGGCCACCCTGTTCTCTAGTGGTAAGAGGGGTAGAACACCCTGCAAGGACAAGGGTTAGAAACCCCAGAACAAAAATAGGCACGATTCTCCTTCTCATTCTGACACCTCCTCAATAAGTTAGATAATGAGCTGGTAGAGAGTATTAGTACTCGCGGTCTCTTCTTAACCTCTCGAGCTCTCTTCTCTGACGTTCTAACTCGGCCTGGTTTTGGTCGACCTGCTTCTGTTGACGTTCTTGCTCCATCTCCCGGCCTTGGAGTTGATCTCCGATTAGGGCGCCCGCTCCGAGCCCAAGCGCACCACCGATCGCTGCACCGGCCCCAGGATGTCCAACTGCACTACCGATAATGCCTCCAACAGCGGCCCCTCCAAGAGCGCCGATTCCTGCTCCTTTTTCCCGTGTGGTCAACGGGGTAGAGCAGCCCAAGGATCCGGCTACCAGTGACAGGGCCAAAAAAGCAATAGCTATCCTTACGCGACTCATGGCTCCTCCTTATCTTCGTTTACCGCACAAATTTAGACGAATTTTACCACAGTAAATTCAGGAGTCAATATAAAACATAGAGCATCAATGTAAAACATAGCCTTTTGATATGTCTCATGTTCCTAACTTCCTGGTGGCTAGGTCGAGAATACCTCGCTCTTTCTATTGACATCATGGACCTTATGAGTCTATAGTTTTTCAGAGAAAAAATGAAAGGGGAATGATGGAAACGGTAGCTAAGGGAACCGTGCTTGAAGCACTGAAGAAGGTCCAAGACCCGGAGATCCACCGTGATATTGTCAGCCTCGGCATGGTCAAGAACCTTGAGGTAGTGGATGGGAAAGTTACTCTTACCGTCGAGCTAACTACCCCTGCCTGCCCGCTCAGGGAGAGAATCCAGGAGGACTGCAAAAAAGCTCTGGCTGGAATAGGGGTAACAGATGTTGAAATCTCTTTTGGCGCTCAAGTCCGGGGAAGCAAGTCAGGTGCGGGACAGACAGACTTACTGCCTACGGTAAAAAATGTCGTCCTTGTAGCCGCGGGCAAGGGAGGAGTGGGGAAATCCACTGTGGCAGCTAACTTGGCTGTTGCTCTGAAAATGCATGGCGCCGCCACAGGCCTTTTGGATGCGGACATCTATGGCCCTTCTATACCGATCATCATGGGAGTAAAGGAAGAGCCCAAGAAAGTAGCTGTGAACGGGGGCTTCAAGCTTAGCCCTCCTATAGCTCACAATCTGCCCGTCATGTCGATCGGATTTTTTCTCGAGCCGGATCAGGCAGTGATCTGGCGCGGACCGATGTTGGGAAAGGCTCTGCACCAGTTGATGGCCGATGTGCATTGGGGTGATCTGGACTACCTAGTCGTCGACATGCCTCCAGGGACAGGGGACGTGCAGATCACTTTTTCTCAGCAGCTCAAGGTGAGCGGCGCGCTCCTTGTGGCTACACCCCAGCAGGTGGCCCTCGCAGATGTGATTAGGGCCAAGTCCATGTTTGACAAGGTGATGATTCCTATCGTCGGAATCATCGAGAACATGAGCTATTTTATTTGTGATGGCTGCGGCAAGCGCCATGAGATCTTTTCCCGTGGGGGGGCAGAGCGGGTTGCTGAGCGCTTCAGAATACCCTTTTTGGGTGAGGTCCCGATCACCTCTTCCATCAGGGAGTGGGGCGATAAGGGGGTTCCGATTCTGGTGCGCGAGCCAAAGTCCGAGATCAGCAAGGTCTTTTTAGACATCGCAGCCAAGTTAGCTGGGCAGCTCTCTGTGGTCTCTGAAAATACGCGGCAAGGGCAGGTTCCCATGGGAAAGCCCGTGCCGGATGAGATAAACCATGTAAAGGTAGAGGGTAAAGTCCGCATCAGGTGGAAAGATGGACACTTGGGAGACTATCCTGAAGAGTACCTACGCGGCTACTGCCCATGCGCCCTTTGCCAGGGGCACGATGCCGCTATGGGGAAGAAGTTTATCAGCGTGCCCAACGTTAAGCTTAGAGAGATGCGCACCGTCGGAAACTATGCGATCGAGTTTCAGTGGGCCGACGGACACAACACAGGCATCTACACCTTTGATTATCTGAGGTCCCTCTGCCCTTGCCCGGAATGCAAAGCTTCGGAGAACGGGTGAGAGAAGGAAAGGAGCAACCATGGCGACCAAAGAAGAGGTTTATGAGGCGCTACAGACTTGCTATGACCCGGAGATCCCGGTCAACATAGTGGATCTGGGTTTGATTTATGAGGTTGAGGTCAACGAAGGCAAGGTAGCGGTCAAGATGACACTGACGGCGCCGGGCTGCGGCATGGGCGGGATCATTGCCTCTCAGGCACAGCAGAAAATCCTTGACCTTCCCGATGTTGAAGAGGCCACTGTGGATCTGGTCTGGGATCCTCCGTGGGATCCCAGCATGATGAGTGCAGAGGCCAAGCAGAAACTGGGGATCGGCTAGGAGGGAATTTCTACCGTCACATCGCCGAGGATGTGGGCCACGCATCCCAGGCGGTCATCGGGATTAGCATTCAGCATTTCCAAGGTCAATTCTTCGTTCTCGTTTTTTTCACTAAGATTCTTCTGGCCAGCCAATACCTTGACCCTGTCGGTTCCACAGATCGCCTCAGTGCAATCATGGGGAAGGTGGAGGCCGTTCCGGATCGCGGCAACGAGGATGGTTGTCCCTTCCGCCACATCAAAGCTTTGGCCGGAAGGCATGAAGGTAACCCGGGGCATAAAAAGTTAACGACTCAAGGCGTGAGGCGAAAGGCTCGAGGCATGAGGTGGATTCCAGTTTTTAGTTTCGGGTTTCGCGTTTCAGGTTCCAACTCAACTCTAGACTCTAAACGCGAAACTACTTTTTGCCTATCTACGCGGCTAGGGATTTGATGCGCTCCACCGCCTCATCCACCATCCAATCGGGCGTCTCGTTGGCCCCGATCACTCCGACTTTTTCTCTTCCCCGAAACCATTCGGCCTGAAGTTGCTCAACCTTCTCAATCTTGTAGACATTCGAGTTGAATGTGCGCGCCACCTCTAGCATGCGGTGTGTCATCCCCTCGGTCCAGCCGAATATGACGATGGCGTCTACCTGCTTGGCGAGCTTTTCCACTTCAGGAAGACGCTGGAGCGAGTCGATGCATGCCGTGTTCCGGATGCGCACATTGGCAAAGCGGTCCAAAAGGCGGGACATGATTTTCTTGTAGGATTCAAGCCAGAAGGTGGTCTGAACGATGACCCCAACCGGCTCAAAGCGGGTGAGCCGGATCTCCTCTACGTCCTCCTCCCTCTCCACAATGAAGACCTCGCGCCCCTTCTCCTTGGCGATTCCTTGCAGCCGTGGTATGCCGTGATGAGTCCGGCTGCTCAAAATGACTAGGTTATATCCCTGCTGCAAAAGCTCTTCTGCTGCCTCCTCCTGCTGAGTGACAAAAGGACAGGTGGCATCGGCGAGAAGGTCAAGTCCCTGTTCCTGCGCTTTTTTGCGGACTTGGGGCGGCGCACCGCGCACGCCGTAGATGAGCTTCTCAAGGGCATGGATCGAATCCATGTCGTCCGTGGACCGAATGCCTTTTTCTCCAAGGCCATCTTTCTTAAACGCCACAAAGTCTAAGTCCGGCCTGAGAGACCAAACCACAAGCCCTGCACCATATTTTTGCACCATCTTCTGGTGGATCGCCCCGGCTCGGTGCACGCCAACACATAACCCGCTCGGTGGAATCCCCTTGGTATGGCTAAAGTCGCCTTTGATGACTTCCAAAAGGTCTCCCCTCCTTTAGGGAGATGGTCCAATAGTTACTACGCTGGAAGGCCCAAATCAAGGAACTTTGAGAGCTTTAGGTTGCGCAGGCCTTGGCTCTCCTTTTTGTTGGCCCCATGTTGTTAGACTGGATGATTGGTGTCGAGCCTGGATACCTAGACAATCTTGCATGGGCACGTATCGAAAAAGAAGACTGTCAGTTTCTTCCCGCTAGTCGTTTGAAAAATCCTTCTCGCTCCAGTTCGTCCACCGTGCTTTCGTCGAGGTACTTATTGATGTTCATGTCCACTTTAGTTGCCGGATTTCTTTGCGCGATAATTTCCAACGCATTGCGCAAGCCCTCGTGCGACACACGGGTGGGGAAAGAAAAACTCTTAGCGAAATACTCATAGGTCTCTTCAACGCCCTTGGGGTTTTTAAGCCTAAGCCGCTTGGCAAGCACCCCGAGTCCCTTCTCTTTGTTGGTCATGAACTGATAAGTTCCCTCGGCATATGCCTGCTGGAAGCGCTTCACCGTATCCCGATTTTTTTCCACGAACGAGCGGCGGGCAACCATGACGTTCATGGGAAAGGACGTTCCTTTGACATCCCTCATCTTGGCTAACTCATGCATCCCAAGCCGTATCGCCTCGTTGATTTCGGGGTAAGAGAGCATGGTACCGTCAATAGCCTTGGTCGAAAGGGCCGCGATTCGGCCCGCCTGATCTCCGGCTGGGAAGATTGTTACGGATTGGCGTGGCACATTCCACGCCTTGAGAGCGAGGAAGGTCGCAGTTTCGGTGGCTCCACCGACGGCGAGAATGCCGACCTTTTTTCCGACTAGATCTTCAGGTTTCCGAATCTCCTTCTGCGTCACGAAGCTATATGGAAAATTATTGAGCGTTCCGGATATCATGACGAGATCCGCCCCCTGATTGATCGCGTTAACAGCCGTGGCGGCGTCGGCCTGGGCAAAGTGGATGCTACCGCCGAGTATTGCCTGAATCTGGCGGACGGAACCGGGCACCAAGACCACATCGCCGTTGAGGCCGTATTTCGCGAACAGCCCCAAGTCCTTAGGGGCCCAAACGGTCGCTTGGAAGCCCGCGAAGCCGGCGTAGGCAACAAGGACCAGCTCTTGCGCGACCAAGGTCGTCGGCAAGGTGAGGAGAAGGAAGATGGTACAAAGCAATTTGTTTAACATCGTTTGGTCCCTCCGAGATTAACCAGATTATCAACATTGAGCGGTTTTATCACCCAACTGTTGAGTCTATTGACTAGCATAGCACATCCCTGAATTTCAGAAGACAGGGCTGATTCTCCTGCCTTTACCGATAGTTGTCAATCTTTTATCGAAAGCCATCAAGTTGCAAAAGAATGCCGAAGCGTATTACAAGTTGCTGGTTTGGAAATCCCTGCTTTGGCTGCGGACTCATTCGTCGGATGGACAGAGACGGAAGGCTTGACAGGGATATAAAGAAAAAGTCATTTAGTAAGGTTTATGGATAATCATCCGCGCCTTCGGCCTGTTGAGCTCTTCCCTGTCCAGCAAGAGGGAAAGACTCTCGTTTGCCTAAGAGATCCCCAACATTTTGCCAAACCCCTGATGGTATCTCCTACAGCCTACTTTATCTTATCCCACTTCGATGGCCAGCATTCTCTGGTCGATATTCAAGCTGCCTATTGTCAAAGATTCGGCGATCTTCTCTTCAGCGAGCACTTAAAAGAAATTATCGACCTCCTTGACAGCCATTTCTATCTTTACAGCGATCGGTTTCTTGAGCATCAGGGAAGAATCATAGAGGAATTTCGCCGCTCACCCACCCGTCCACCGGCCCATGCCGGATCGGTTTATAAAGAAGAGCTCGCAGATCT
>JBOHVJ010000465.1:0-6183 GCA_050735075.1 Binatia bacterium | reverse complement strand
TCGGGTTAGACGGCCACCTCTGGAAACCCAATCAGTAGAATGGGAAGAGATCCCCTTGGATGAGGACAAGTAAGCATGGAGCCCTGGTATAAAGTCGTCACACCACGCAAGGAAGTCCGTGAAGGCCGGTCGTTCAATCCCGACGAATTTGCCATCGCTCTTGAACAGGTAGTGGCCGGGACCGCACCGGAGGACTACAAGAAACCTGAAAAGTTCTTTTCCCGAACCTGCTTCACACGCGCGCTAAAAGATCACGCGGGGATGGTGCTCCGGCGCTTGGCAGGAAAAACCGAGAACACAGCTCCCGTCCTCACACTCATTACCCAATTCGGCGGTGGCAAGACGCACACGCTCGCCGCTCTTTATCACCTTACTCATAACGGAAAGAGAGCCAATGCATATCCGGGTGTCAGTGGGCTCCTTGAGGAGGCAGGCCTCCAGGCAGTACCTGAAGCAAGGGTAGGGGTTTTTGTTGGAAACGCCTGGGACCCGCAGGATGGGCGTGAGACACCGTGGATCGATATTGCCAGACAGCTTGCAGGTGAAAAAGGCGTAACGACCTTAGGGCCGGCCGCAAAGACTACGCCTCCTGGGACAGAGGCTATCGGGAGGCTTTTTGAAGCAGCCGGTGGCACGGTTCTCCTTCTATTTGACGAGGTCCTCAACTTTCTGAACCGCCACCGCAACATGGCGGATTCGTTCCACGCCTTTGTCCAGAATCTAACCGTCGCGGCTACCGGCACGACGCGTACCGCCGCCGTCATAAGCCTTCCCCGCAGCCAGATAGAGATGACGGAATGGGATCAACAGTGGCAGGATAGGATTACCAAAGTCGTCCGGCGCGTGGCCAAGGATCTTATTGCCAATGACGAGAGCGAAATCAGCGAGGTAGTATGCCGGCGACTGTTTGAGGACTTGGGAAGTGATCGCATCCGGAAAAATGTGGCAAAGGCCTATGCTGACTGGTGCTTCGAGCGAAGGGCACAACTACCGCCGGAATGGACAGCGGTGGACAGTGCAACTACTGAGACCAAGGCTCGGGAATTTCTGCGCGGCCGCTTCGAAGCATGTTATCCTTTTCACCCGGCTACGCTTTCTGTCTTTCAGCGCAAGTGGCAGCCGCTTCAGCAATATCAACAGACGCGTGGGACGCTGGCTATGTTCGCGCAGTGGATCTCTTGGGCCTTTCAGCGCGATCATAAACAGGCGAGACAGGAACCACTGATTACCCTCGGCTCGGCACCGCTTGATGTGCCAGGGTTCCGCGGGGTCATCCTTGGCCAGCTTGGTGAGCCTCGCCTGGTAGCCGCCATTGACGCCGATATAGCTGGAACGCACTCACATGCACTGGCGCTCGATGCGGACACCAAGGGGCCGCTTCGTAATATCCACTCGCGAGTGGCGACGACCATTCTCTTCGAGTCCTCCGGCGGCCAGGTCGACAAAGTAGCGCACCTCCCTGAGCTGCGATTTGCCCTTGGCGAGCCGGACGTGGATACCACGTCCATAGACAGCGCTGCTCTGGCATTAGAATCCAAAGCCTTCTTTATCAGCCGTGTCGGTTCAGATGGATTCAAAATTTACCACAAGGCTACCATTCGCAAGGCTGTCAGCGACCGCAGGGCCTCCCTTGACGAGGCTACAGAGATCAAGCCAACCATGCGGGCTCTGGTAAAGCGGGAATTCGAGAGAGGGGCGAACATCCCTCTGGTTCCATTCCCTGAAGAGGGAGCCGGGATACCAGACTCCCCTAGATTGACGCTGGTGATTATGGACCCGGAATCTGAGTGGCCAGGTAGTGGGCAGATGCGCGAGAGAGTCATTGAATGGTCCAGACAACGCGGGAAGTCGCCAAGGCTGTATCCTGGGGCGCTCGTTTGGTGTCTCAAAAAGCAAGGCCGTGACCTCCGAGATAAAGTGGAGCTGTCGTTGGCTTGGAAACGAGTCGCCAGAGAGGTTGCTGAAGGGACATTGGGATCTGACTATGATCGTACAGACCGAGCTGAGATCCAAGCGAATGCGAGCGACGCCGAAGAAGCTGCCAAGGACGAGGTGTGGGGAGGATACCGCTTTGTGGTCCTTGCCGATCAAAGGGAAACAGACGGCCTTAAAACAATTGATCTGGGTGCAGGCCATGCCAGCGGCCACGAAACTCTTTGCGGGAGAGTGATCACGACCCTGAAGTCTCACGCCTTGCTTAACGAGTCGGTAGGCGCAGGCTATCTTGACCGCAATTGGCCACCGGCGTTGAAGGAATCGGGCGCGTGGCCGTTATCAAGCTTACGCCAAAGCTTTCTTAACGGGGCTCTTACCCGGCTTGTCGATCCAGACGCAGTTCTCAGGAATAAAATCGTGGAGTTTGTCGGTCACGGAGACTTCGGCCTGGCTTCCGGGGCTAAGCCGGATGGAACTTATGAACGCGTATGGTTCGAAGAGCTGCTTCCGCCGGAGGAAGTGACCTTCGAAGCCAATGTTTTTCTGCTTACCAAAGCAAAAGCAAAGCAGCTAAAAGGCCAGATTAAAGGCGAACCGATTCCGGGTCCCTCTCCCGAGCCAGAACCTCCACCGGGCCCTCAACCAGGTCCGGGTCCCGAACTTATTCCCGGCTTGCAAACCAAAACACTCCGTTTGGTTGGCACAGTGCCATCGGAAGTGTGGAACAGGATAGGTACTAAGCTCATACCCAAGTTGCGTTCAGGTGCAGAGCTGAAGGTGGGGGTAGAGTTCTTTATAACGGTCGATGCTAAGCTTGCCCGAAATTTGGAGTCTGAAATTCGCCAGATCTTGGATGACCTAGGACTCACAGGTAAAATCAGGGTTGAGAGCTCATAAGAAGGGACACGATTTTCATTTTTTCAGCGGCCAGTCCCAGGTACATCTCTGAATTCGTCTCCCATATTTGTCGATCCTTTTAACCCCCCTCGGTGTCGCCCCGGTGTCGAACAGGGGCGGAATATCGAAACCCCACGCTACAGCTTGCTATTGATTGAATCCGTCGGATAACGTATGAAAGTCCTATCTCATTAAGGAGTCGGCTATGGCGTCTCAAGAGGAAGTTATCCAGAAGAACACCGGGAAGGCCTTCGTCGTGAGAAACGGTCAGGTTATTCGCATCATCGGCGAATCCACGGCCGACTTTGTTGTTTTTAATCTGAACAATATTAAGGAGCGTTTTGATCAGGCTCGAACAAAGGTCGACCAGGGGAAGATCTACGTGGGCAAAGGAGATGTCCTGATCTCCAAATTCAACAACGTCATGATGACCATTGTCGAAGATAGCTACAGGGGGACCCATGATTTACAAAAAGGCATGTGCAGCACTTCTTTTTACCAGAAATGGGGCGACAAGATCTTCGAGATATACGGCGCTACGTGGAAGAAGCTTGGCAGGAAAAGTGGGGCCGCCCCTGATCATGGATGCTGGGAAAACCTTACCGAGGCATTGAAACCGTGGCAAATTGCCCCGGAAGACGTTCCCAGCCCGCTCAACATCTTCCAGACCATGGTCATCAATGCCAAGACAGGCACCATGCGATACTCCATGATAAGGCCAAAGCCTGGGACACATATCGATTTGAGAGCCGAGATGGACTGCCTAGCGGGAATCAGCGCATGCCCTGAAGGTGGCAGGGGTAAAGAGCTCAAAGTCCTTGTCACCGGAAAATAGCTCAAAGGAGTGGACCATGTTTGATGATCTCAGGAGTTATTTGTCCCATTTGGAAAAGGTAGGGCAGCTACTTCGAGTCAAAGAGGAGGTCGATCCTAAGTTTGAAATTGCTGCTGGCATGCGGAAAACCTCGGATATCTCAGGGCCGGCCCTCTTGTTTGAGCGAGTCAAAGGATTTCCTGCCTGGCGCGTTCTAGGCGGCCTTTTCGCCACGCGTAAATTGGTCGCGCTTGGACTCGGAATACCAGAAGATCAACTGCTTGAAAGGTATCTCACGCTCGCGGAGGAACGCCTCCCTCCGGAAATGGTTGAGTCTGCGCCGGTTAAAGAGATCTGCTGGAAGCTGGAAGAAGTCGATCTTTATCGCTTGCCCATGGTCACGCATTCGGAGAAGGACGTTGGTCCCTATATCACGATCGGTGTACAAATAGGAAAGGATCCGGATACGGGAATCCGTAACGTTTCGATTCATCGGATGTTGCTTCTAGGCAAAAACCGTCTTTCTCTCTGGGCACCAGCGGATCATCATCTGGGCAGGATGATTTTGAAAGCGGAGGAAAAAGGGCGGGGTTTGGAAGTGGCCACAGCCATTGGTGTAGACCCAGCGATAATCATAGGATCTCAGGCCAAGGTGCCCTACGGTGTAGATGAATTCTTCGTGGCGGGAGGGCTGCGCGGCGCGCCCGTGAAACTCACGCGCTGCGAGACCATCGATGTTGAAGTGCCCGCTTCGTCTGAAATTGTCATCGAGGGAGTTACGATCCCCGGTGAAAGGGTTCCCGATGGCCCGTACGGAGAGTACCCAGGCTGTTACAGTGAGGCGAAGCAGGCTCCGGTGGTAAAAGTTACGGCTGTTACCATGAGGCAAAATCCGATCTACCAGACCGCCCTTACCGGTATGCCGGTCACAGAAAACCATACGCTCATTGAGTACGCCAATGCTGCCGTGGTCTACCGTGAGGTTAAAAAGATAACGCCAGACGTAAAAGCCGTGCATGTGACTCCGGGTGGGACTTTCCGCCATCATGTTGTGGTCTCGATTAAGAAGAGGCACGAAGAGGAGGCGCGAAATATCATCTTGGCATTGCTTTCTCTCGGCATCGGGTTGAAACAGGTCACTGTCGTAGACGATGATATCGACATCTACGATCCTCTTCAGGTGGAGTGGGCCCTGAGCACGCGGATGCAGCCGGATAAGGACATCATCATTATCCCGCGCCTGGCCTGTTCGACTCTGGATCCCTCTGTACCGGCGCCAAGGACAACGGCAGGGTGGGGCATCGATGCGACCGTTCCTGTCAACGATCGGGAGCGGTTCGAGAAGGTGCTGGTGCCCGGAGTGGAAAAGATCAAGTATCTGTAACGAGTTTCGAGTTACGAGCTTAGAGTTGCGAGGACAAACACCAGCCGACAACATTGAAATTAGACCCTCACCTTAATCCTCTCCCTTCGAGGGAGAGGGAAGGGTGAGGGTGAAGCTGACTGCTGATGGCTTAGGGAACGATGAAGGATTTCGGATACCTCGAGCCGAGCACGGTCGCGGAAGCGTGCGCGATGCTCAAGCGCTACGCCGGCGAGGCGCGAGTCTATGCGGGTGGGGCTTATCTGAGTATAGTCATGAAGCAAGGACTCCTCCAGCCCAAGGTGCTGGTCAATATTAAGAAGATCAATGGACTTAAGGGGATTCATTTTGACTCTGCCGAGGGCCTGACCATTGGGGCCCTGGTCACGCATCACGAGCTTGAAACATTAGAACTGGTCAGAGCAAAATTCCCCATTCTTTGCGAGGTTGAGAGGGAGGTAGCCAACATCCGGGTACGCAATGTCGGGACGATAGGAGGGAATTTGGCCTCCGGTGAACCCCTCACTGATCTTGCCCAGGTTTTCATTGCCTTAGACGCACGCGTTAAGATTACATCCCCGTCGGGAGAGCGGATCATCCCCTTGGAAGAGCTCTTCCTGGACTATTATCAGACAAGTCTTGCGGATGACGAAATTCTGACGCACGTTATCATTCCGCCTCTAGCGGCGCGTTCAGGGATCGAGTACATCCGCTTCTCCAGTAGTTCTGTGGTCGATAAGCCTTGCGTTGGGGTCGCAGCTCGCATCTCCCTGGAGCCGCAGGGAGATGCCTGTCGGACAGTGCGGGTGGTGCTCGGATGCGTTGCGCCTACCCCGGTGCGGGCCCACAAGGCAGAAGGGATTTTAGATGGAAAGCCAATGGATCTGGAGCAGGCTTCACAGGCAGCCAACTCGGCGGCACAAGAATGCAGTCCCGTGAGCGATCTTCGCGGCTCGGAACAATATAAGAGAGCAGTGGTTCGGACTCTGGTGAAGAGAGCAGTCTCTCGTGCCTATGAGAGAGCAGTTAGTAGTAAGTAGTGTTGACTGTGTCGTAATTCACCGTTCGCCCTTCGACGCGCTCAGGACGAACGGCTAAGTGATTGAATTTTGGTGTGTCGCCGTCCGTTCGTGGTGAGCTTGTCGAACCATGAACGGCCTTATGACACAGTCTC